>DASZZL010000029.1:0-18889 GCA_035545035.1 Pyrinomonadaceae bacterium | reverse complement strand
CGAAGACCGCGCGCCGATTGTAAAAGTTAGCGACACTGAAGTTACTCCGGCAACTTATAACGACCCAAAACTTACTGAGCGCCTCGCCGGCGCTTTCGAGAAGACTCTAGGCGCAAACAACGTCGTGAAATGGCCGCCCATCATGGGCAGCGAAGATTTCGGTCGTTTTAGTCTGGACAATCAGATTCCGAGCTGTATGTTCTGGCTTGGTGCGGTCGATCCAGTAAAAGTTGAAGCCAGCCGGAAATCCGGCAAGCCTCTGCCGTCGCTGCATTCGAGTTTGTTCCAGCCGCTGCCGGAGCCAACCTTGCGCACCGGCGTCAAGGCAATGACAGCGGCAGTGCTCGAGTTGATGAAGAAATAATCTTTGCGGCTTGGCGGCTCGGCGTGAGACCGTTTCTCGCAAAGGCGCAAAGACGCAATATCATCGTAAACGCAAGGAGTTCACTCATGGGAAAAGGTGATCAGCGCTCGCGGCGCGGCAAGATTTGGCGCGGAACATTTGGCAAACGACGACCCAAGAAGAAAAACATTACGAAGACCCAGATCCAACCGGTCGCGCCGCCGCCAAAGACTGCCGAGAAAACTGAAAGCGAATAGCGCCGCATGGAATCGGGCGCGATCCTCCGTCAAGACTCGCAGCACCAGCCTGGTTTCGGAATGAGACTTAATCAACAGGAAACAAGCGACGGCGGAGCGATCGCCGAGCCAAACAAGCTCGCTCCGCATTTCGAGCTGGGCTGGCGCGGCGAAGCGCTGGCCATCGAACATCTCGAGCGCGCCGGCTTTCGCATCGTCGCGGCAAACTTCAGCGTGCCAATCGGCCGCAACACTCGCGACGTGATCGTCAATGCCGAGATTGACGTGGTTGCTTACGATGGCCCAACGCTCTGCTTCATCGAAGTGAAAACGCGCGCGTCTGACGACTTCGCGCCGCCGCAAGTCAACGTCGATCTGCGGAAGCGCCGCCAGATTGCGCGCGCGGCGCGTGGCTATCGCCGAATGTTCGGCTTGATCGATGCGCCTTATCGCTATGACGTGGTGACTGTGGTCTCACCATCATCCGCAAAACAAATCGATGCCGAACCACGTATTGAGTTGCTGAAAAACTTTTGGACGGACGAAAAGCTGCGTAAGCGAAACTGGCGCGAAGCCCGCTGGGACCAGGACGTTCCCCTCTCCCGTTGGGAGAGGGGTTAGGGGAGAGGGCTTACGGCGCTAATCCCTCCCCCTTTAAGTCCCCTCCCAGGGGGAGGGGACAAGTAAACAGACATTCTTGTCCGCGATTGTTGAGAAAGATGACAAGCCTCGAACGTTACGTCGGTCAGATTCTTGACGGGAAGTATCGCCTTGAGCGCCTTCTCGGGCAGGGCGGCATGGGCGCCGTGTATCTGGCGACGCACCTGGGCACTGAGCGTTACGTTGCTCTCAAACTGATCGCGCCGCAGTTCATGCGCAACGAAGAGTTCGTCGAACGTTTCAAGCGCGAAGCCCGCGCTGCCGGTCGGCTGCGTCATCCGAATGTCGTCGATGTAACCGACTTTGGGTTTTCCGGCGAGGGAGTCGGGCGCGTTGCTTATCTGGTGATGGAATATCTCGACGGCTGCACGCTCAGCGACGTGTTGACCGAAGAAGAGCGCTTGCCGCTTTACTGGGTGGTGGACATTCTCGAACAGGTTTGTGCCGCGGTACACGAAGCGCATCAGCAGGGCGTCATCCATCGCGATCTGAAGCCCGACAACATCTGGCTGGAACCAAACGCCCTCGGCGGTTACCGCGTTAAGGTTTTGGACTTTGGCATCGCCAAGCTGGCTGAAGCGAGCAACCCCGCGCTTCCCGCAACGCAGATCAGTCAGAGCGGCGACGAAGCGCCAACCCTGACACCATCGTCCGCGCCGATTGCGCTCGCGGCCGCGGCCGGTGTGGGAGAGTTAGGACACGCCCCGGTCGCCGCGGTTACTGATCTGGAAACTGATACGCTGGTGCAACCTTCCATCCAGAGTGAAGAAAACGCTCGGGCGACGCGAAGTCGAAGACGGGGACCGGACGCGTTTGCTTGATCGGGAAGCACAGCTCACTGCCGGCGCCGGCCGGCCGACTACCGATGCGTTGGACACCGCAGCCACGACTGGGTTAACGCGGGTCGGCGCGATTCTGGGAACGCCTCTCTACATGTCGCCTGAACAATGTCGTGGAGAGAGTCTCGATGCGCGTTCAGACATTTACAGTTTGGGAGTGATTGCTTACCAGATGCTCGCAGGCGCACCGCCGTTCACCGGCGAGACCACATCGGTCATTCGCGCTCACACTGAAAACCAGCCAACAGTGCTGCGAGCCCATAATCGCAAGCTCCCCAAACGTGTTTCGCGTTTGATCATGTCGGCGCTCGATAAAGATCCAGCCGCGCGGCCACAGACCGCGGTAGCTTTTGCGAACGCGATGCGCGCAAACGCGGATGGATTGGGCACGCTCTATCGCCGGGCTTTTACCCTCTACAGCGAATATTTTCCGGAGTTTTTCAAGCTGTCGCTATTGGCGCACACTCCGTTGATCGTGTTGACCTTCGCGATGCTGGCGCTGCGGTTATCACAGCCGCGCATGAGCAAGTTGGCGTTTGGTATCGGCGTTGGTCTCATCGGGCTCTTGCAAATCCCCGCGAGCTTCGTGAGCGCTTCGATCATCTCTGGTGTCACGGCGATCATCGTTACCCAGTTGGCGTTGGCGCCGATGAAGCCGGTGGAATTGCGCGCTGCGTTCGCCGTGTTGCGCAGCCGCTGGCGGCCGTTCCTGCGCACCGGCATCCGCGCCAGCCTGCGGATCTTGCTTGGCTTTATCCTGCTGGTTATTCCCGGCATTGTGATGTCGGCGCGCTATCTGCTGTGGGCCCCGGTAGTTTTGTTGGAAGGACTGGAAAAGAAGGCGGCACTAAAACGCTCGCGCGCACTCGCTGCTCGTTCGTGGCGTACGATCATCGTCGCGATGCTGGTGCAGTTTTTCGTGCCGGCCATAATCGGCGCGCTAATTGGCGCTTTGACGGGGGCAACAACCACCCACGGGAGGGCCTCCATCCAGGTCAAGATCACGAGTCAATTATCGGCGCTCATAAACATCTTCATCCTGCCATTGCTCTCAATCGTGCCGGCGTTGCTCTATCTGAAAATGCGGCAGTTTGGCGGCGAAACGCTGAATGACGTGATGGCGCAAATTGAGGAAGTCGAAGGCGCGCGCAGCAATTGGCGACAACGCATGCGCACGCGCCTGCAAATGAACACCCCACAGAACCGCACTTGAGTCGAGCTCGAAGAGGCCCTCCGCCCGCTCGCTACCGCGAGCCATTCCCTACCGCGTTAACCGCGAACGAATTCGTAAGTGATGTGCAAGGTCAGCGTACCGGGAGCTATTTCGGGCCGCACCTCCGTGGCCCGCAACTGCAACGCGCCACCGGCCGGTTGAATGTTCACTCGCGTTGAGAGTTGTTCGAGCGTGAAGAGATCGACGGGATTGTAACGTCGATCGATCGCGGTCTGGACCATGTTCAGCAAAGGGCCGTTCAAGACGGCCGGCGTGTTGTTCAGATGAATTTCCCGCAAGTGAAAGCGCGCAACCAGCGCGCGCCGCGCCTGATCGAATTCCAGATTGACTTCAGAGTCAGCCCAGCCGGAAAACTCTATGCATCCCATCAACGACGAACTATACGCGCCGGCGAATGCCAACGGCCCGACGATGCGACCGTTCTCAAAGTGAACTGCGGTACGCGCGCTTTCGACTTCGCGCTTTAATCTGATCTCGCTCGGGCATTGGGCAGTAGACGATGCGCCGCCAATCGTCAGAGGCATCGAAGGCTCTTTTAGATTGTCGAAGATGGCAGTGAGAAAAGAGTTCAGAAACTGCTCGTTGACGGTGATCGTTGCTTCCGCGGCCGGTGAAGCGCTCGCGCGTCGGCTGCGCGTGGCATTAGTCTCCTGCGTGTAAACCGCAGTGGTTTCGCCGATGACAAGAAAAACGCCCAGGATGATTCCTACAGCTTTTGAATTGCGTAGGCTGGAGGAGGGCTTGCCTCGGTTGGCTTTACGTTGATTAAACATTTGAGAAATCCCCTCAAATCAAAATGTCGAGGCGCAGCCTCGACAAATCAAATAATATTCTGGCCGGAAAGGCGGAGCCTTTCCGCGCTGTTGCTGCGGCAGAGCCGCATAAACAATCACAAACCGCTGCGCACAATGTCATGCAAACGAATCAGGCCCACGCACAATCGCTCGCCATCAACGACCGGGAGCACGTTGATTTGCGATGGCCGGTCTTCCATCAAACGCAACGCGTCGTAGGCCAACATCTCTGGATTCGTCATGACTGGCGCGTGAGTCATCAAGGCGTCGGCTTTGATGCTGGCCAGGTCCGCGAGGTTGATTCGCTCCAGCGAACGGCGCAAATCGCCGTCAGTGATGATCCCTGCTAACCGGCCTTCGCCGTCAACAACGTTGACTGCGCCCAGCCCGTAGCGGGTGATCGCCGAAACTATCTCCAGCCACGCGGCGTCCGCTGCGACGGTTGGATTCTGCGAACCGCTGTGCATCAAATCCGCAACGCGCAAAGTCAGACGCTTGCCCAATTGTCCCGCCGGATGATTCGAAGCAAAGTCGTCTTCGGTCAGTCCTTTCGCCCGCATCAGTGCCATCGCCAGCGCGTCGCCAATCGCCAGCGCCACTGTCGTACTGGTCGTGGGCGCCAGGTTAAGCGGACACGCTTCTTCATCCACCGACGCATCAAGCACCGCGTCCGCACCCAGCGCCAGCGTCGCTTTCACGTTGCCGACAATCGCCACGATCGGCACGCCGCGCCGCTTTGCAAAAGGTAAAAGCTGGAGCAGCTCGTCGCTTTCGCCGCTGTTACTCAACATCAGTACAACGTCGGCCGACGCTACAATTCCGAGGCCCCCGTGAAGAGCATCGGACGGATGCAGATAGATTGCCGCCGTGCCGGTGCTGGTCATCGTGGCGGCGATCTTTTGCGCGATGATGCCCGATTTGCCAACCCCCAGCAAAACGATCTTGCCTTTGCAGTCACTCAGTATTCCGATCGCGCGATCGACATCTGTTGCCTGCAATCGCGACGCAGCTTTTCCAATCGCCTCGGCTTCAGCGCGGAGCAAGTCGACAACTTGTGAGTAATCGGATCTTTCAGCCATGCAGACACTTTGATATACGACTCGCGCCTGTATTTGCAAGCTGTGATTCGCCCTCAGTTCTTTCACCGGTGTTTTGTCCCCTCCCCTATGGGGAGGGGATTAAGGGGTAGGGTCTTACTCGACACAGCCCCTCTCCCCAACCCCTCTCCCAAATGGGAGTGGGGCAACACTGCAGTCCTGCCTGCGGATTCTTGGAGCCTGAGACGAGGCACGAAACATGGACATCCGGGCGGTGTTCCGCTATATTGCCGCTCTCCGATTCGGTCCAGGTTTTCGGCAATCCCGATGGAAATTCGCAGGAGTGTGTAATGTTCGCAAAGCTTCTACCGCGTGAAGAACAGTATTTCTCGCTGTTTGCTCAGATGACGTCGTACATGAACGATGCCGCCACCACTCTGGTCGAGATGCTTTCGCAACACGACGGTGACTATCAGGAATACGTGCAGCGCATTAAGGGCATCGAACATGCCTGCGATGATCTGACGCACACGGTCTCGACACGCCTGAATCAATCTTTCATCACGCCGTTCGACCGCGAAGACATTTACATGATGTCCAAAGCGCTGGACGACGTGGTGGATCTGATAGACGGCGCGGCCCGGAGGTTCGTCATGTACGACATTCATGAGACGACCGAGCCCGCAAAGCAATTGGCCGGCATCATTCAGCGCATGGCCCTGCAGCTGCATGAAGTAGTTAAGATCCTGCAAAAGCCAAAAGGCGTTACGGAACGCCTGGTCGAACTCCACCGGCTGGAGCACGAAGGCGACGACGTCTATCAACGCGCGGTTGGCGGGCTGTTTCACGAGACGCGCGATGCGCTGACCGTGATTAAATGGAAAGACGTTTACGAAAAACTGGAAGCCGCGATCGATCGTTGCGAGACCGTCGCCAACATCATCGAAGGCGTGATCATCAAACACTCGTAACACCAGGGCTTTGGGTGTAGGGGTTAGGGTGTAGATAAGACTTCGAACTAGCAGCGCGATTATTCACCCAACACCCTACGCCCTATCCCCTACACCTAGCCTCCGCATTTGTCGCTATGCTATGTTTTCGATATCCCCTGTGCCCGCGTAGCTCAGTGGATTAGAGCGTTCGCCTCCGGAGCGAAAGGTCGCAGGTTCGACCCCTGCCGCGGGTACCAAGTCTTGCCCAATCCTCGAATGTGGCGTCATGGAACCTCAGATGGCAAAAGACTATGCGCGTGAGTCTCGACGCAAGATTCTGCTCGTCGAAGACTTTGACGATACGCGGCTGATGATGAAGCTCTGGCTGGCAAAGGAACTATCACGTCGTTGAAGCTGAGAGCGGCGAAGAAGCGATCAGACTTGCTCAGGAAGAGCTGCCCGATTTGATCATCATGGACATGATGATGCCCGGGCTCAGCGGCCTTGACGCTACGCAACGAATACGCGAGCATCAGGCCTTGCGTCAGACGCCAATCGTCGCCGTCCCAGCTTACGGCGCCGACGAGTACCGGGCCATCGCGCTCGAGGCGGGATGCAATGAGTACGTTTCGACGCCATTCGAGCCCAGCGCGCTGGCGGAACTAATCAAGAGCTTGATGGCGCCGCGAGCGTCTTCCAAACTCAATGCTCTGCAAACCGATTTCGAACATTAAGAAGACGCTCTGGCTGCTCCTGGTGGCCTTGTCCACGGTCACGACCGCGCCAGCTCAACAACCAAACTGCTCCGTTAAGATCGATCAGTTGCCAGACGCGCCCGAGCTGCGCGGCTTTCATCTCGGTATGACTTTCGATCAAGTCAAGACGCGCGTGCCGCCAATCAAGTTTGGCCGGGCGGATAAATTTGGGGTCGCGAAAACCAGCATCAATCCTTTTTACGATCCGCGCTTTGACAAAGCCAGCTTCGCGGACGTGCGCACCATCTCGCTGGATTTTTTGGACGGGAAACTCGTCACTTTGTGGATAGGTTACGAGAGCACGTTCAAGTGGCAGAAGCTCGACGAGTTCGTCGCCGGCATGTCCAAGTCTCTGAATCTTCCGGCCGTGTGGTCGCCAAAACGCGGCGCGCAGCAGATGACCTGCGATGGATTTTCGGTGTTCGCGTCCGTGATCGCCGGCAGTCCCGGCATCCGCATCACCGATGATGCAGCGCAGGAAACGATTGCGACTCGTCGCGAAGAAGCAGCCACCGCTGCCGAAGCCGCCGAGGCGGCTGTGATCGGCGACCAGCGAACAAAACTCTATTATCCGTCCGATTGTTCCGAGCGAGGGAAAGTGCCCGAAGCAAGCCGTGTAACTTTCAAAGATAAGGACGAAGCTGAGAAAGCCGGTTACAAACCGGCCAAAGATTGCCAATAAGAAGTCTATTGATTGGAAATGCGCTTGCTTGACGCTCATCTGAGGGCTTCTTAGAATGAACTTGCCGCCCCGAATCAACGTACAGAAGTTTTACCAAAGCTAAGGAGTCTATCTAATGAGCACATCTTTTCAGCCGCAAACGGACGGTTCGGAAACAAAAGACGAATTGATCATGCACGAGGGCGAATCTGACCAGACGGACGAACGTGCCAGTGTCGGCGCTTCGGTGCGCGACATGGCCGCGCGCATCCCGGAACAGCTTTCCGCCATCGGCCGCGATATCAGCCGCACGATCGAGCGCGCCATTTCGGCCAAGGACGATTACATGCTGGCCGTCAAGGTTTCGCACGAGGCGCGGATCAGACTGGGCCAACTGGTTCAGGCCGGCGTATTCGGTACGCGCGCCGAAGCGGCTGCTTTTCTGATCGACGAAGGCATCAAGACGCAAGGTCCGCTCTTCGAACGCGTCGAGGAGAAGCTCGGCGAAATCGAGCGTCTGCGTGCCGAACTGCGCGGCCTGGTCGGCGAGAAGCAAGAATAGAATCCGTAGCGATCAAGTCTTCCGTCATCATTGGTCACTGAACAAATCGCTCCGCCCTGCACTCCGCAAGGATTGCAGCGTGGAGCGTCTTTGTTAACCGAAGCATTACGCGGTAAACTCTTGATTGAAAGCTCTCGGAAGGCGATGTTCAAGCTAACCGCGCCCCGCGCGGTTTCGGATCGAGCCAGCACTGTGCAGAAAACTTTCCAGGTTCCAGTCACCCCCATCGAACAATTCACTCTCGATAACGGACTCCGAGTAGTCCTGAATGAAGACCATTCGGTGCCCGTCGTTTCCATTGCTGTCTATTACGACGTGGGCTCGCGCAACGAGCGCGAAGGCCGCACGGGCTTTGCGCATCTTTTCGAACACATGATGTTCCAGGGATCCGAGAACGTGCCCAAGGCTGCGCACTTTCAATACATTTCGCACGCCGGCGGCACGATGAACGGCACGACTTCGAGCGAGCGCACGAACTATTTTGAGACTTTGCCGGCGAACCAGTTGCCTCTGGCTCTTTGGCTCGAGAGCGACCGCATGCGATCGCTGAGCGTGACGCAAGAGAACCTCGATAACCAGCGCGAAGCCGTCAAGGAAGAAAAGCGTTTGCGCTACGACAACCAGCCTTACGTCAACGGTTTTCTGCGACTCTTCGAGATGAGTTTCAAAAACCCGGCGAACGCGCATTCGACAATCGGCTCGATGGAAGATCTTGACGCGGCCACGGTCGAGGACATTCGCGAGTTCTTCCGCATCTATTACGCGCCCAATAACGCGGTCCTTTCGATTGCCGGAGATTTCGACCGTGAAGTGGCGCAAGCGCTGGTCGAGAAATACTTCGCCACGATTCCGCGGCAACCTGAGCCTCCGCCTGTTGACGTCAACGAGCCGGATGAAGTCGCGCAAAACCGCGACACTTTTCTCGACAAGCTGGCGCCAGTGCCGGCGTTTGCGGTGGGCTGGAAGATTCTGCCGCGACGCACCCCGGATTTCTACGCGCTGTCGCTCGCCAGCAATCTCTTGTTCGAAGGCGAGAGCGCGCGGTTGTATCAAAAGCTGGTGAAGGGTGAGGAATCCGTCGTGCAGATTCAGGGCGGCATTGACGAACGCCGTGGTCCGTCAGGTCTGTTCATCGTGGTGATTCCCAAACCCGATAGCGACGGCGCGCAGATTCGCGAGTCAATCTTGAAAGAAATCAATGATCTCGCCAGCGCGGGACCGAGCACCGAAGAGATGGAAAAGCTCCGCAACAACCTTTTCAACGGCGCCGTTCGCAGCCGGCAGTCGTCGATCTTTCGCGCGCAACAGCTTGCCGAGTTCGCGCTCTATGATGACAACCCGGAATTATTCAATACCGATCTGCAGAACTATCTGAACGTGACGCCGGCGCAGATTCGCGACGCGGTGGCGCGCTATCTGGACACGGATAATCGCGTGCTGCTGGAAATCCTTCCCGCGCCTCCGGAGACGGAAGCCGCGCCGGAGGCGCCGCAGACTTCCGGTCAGCCAAAACAGCCGACCGCGCCCCTCTCCCAGGCGCCGTCGCCACCGTCAGCGCCCGTCGCAGCACAGGAACGGACGATGGACTCAAGCGAGATGTAATTGATCTCGCAGACGAAAAAAGATCTTCGAATCGAAACCAACGAATAGAACAACTGTGACCCAGACCGAAGCTTTCCGCCGCCAGATGCCGCCGCCGCTCGGCCTGCGGCCTCTGAATCTGCCCGAACCTTTCGAAACGACGATTGCCAACGGCTTGCAGGTTGTCATCGTCGAAGACCGGCGCCTGCCGCTGGTTAGCTTTCGGCTGGCGTTTCGCTCCGGCGATGCGAACGATCCTGCGCCGCTTTACGGCCTCAGCGACATGATGTCGCACTTGCTTACCGAAGGCACTGAGACGCGCACGAGCCGGCAGATCGCCGAAGAAGTTGAACGCATCGGCGCGACGTTGACGGTGGGCTCGGGGTCGGACTTTACCACCGTGGCTGCATCGGCGCTTTCCATTTACAGCGAAGAGGTCCTGGAACTGATGGCGGACGTCACTCTGCGCTCGTCATTTCCTAAGAACGAACTTGATTTGGCGCGCGAGAATACGAAACAGATGCTGATCCAGCAACGGGCGCAGCCTACGTTTCTCGCGAGCGAGAGAATGTCCCGGGTCATCTTTGGCGAACATCCATACGCGCGCATTTCGCCGACGCCGGATTCGCTCGACACGATGACGCGCGAAGAGATGCTCCGCTTTCGTCAGGCCACGATGGTCCCGAACAATGCGGTAATGCTCGTCATAGGCGACGTCGATCGCGACGTTGCCTTAGCGCGCGTGACGGAACTCTTTGGCAACTGGGCATCGCGGGGTTTGCCCGACCTGAATTTTCCGTCGCCGCCGAATCGCGAAGCGCGCGCAGCTTATCTGATCGATCGTCCCGGCTCGGCGCAGTCGAACATCGTCATTGCCAACCTGGGAATAACTCGTACCAGCGCCGACTATTTTCCGATGCTCTTGATGCACACAATTCTGGGCGCGAACGCCTCGTCACGACTGTTCATGAATCTGCGCGAGGAGAAGGGTTACACCTATGGCGCGTATTCGAATCTCGATGCGCGACGTCAGCTCGGGACGTTTCGCGTCAGCGCCGACGTGCGCACGGGTGTAACCGGAGTTTCGCTGCACGAGTTTTTCCATGAGCTTGAGCGCATTCGCGAGGAAGTCGTATCAGAAGAGGAAATTGCAAATGCGAAGTCCTATCTCACGGGCGTGTTTCCGATTCGAATTGAGACTCAGGATGGCTTAATCGACCAGCTTGTCAGCATTAAGATGTTCGACCTTCCGGACGACTACCTGCTGACCTATCGCGACTCAGTCAATGCGGTCACCGCAGACGAGATTCAGCTCGTAGCCCAAAGCCATGTCACGCCGGATTCTGCCGCTATCGTCGTCGTCGGCGATGCCGCCGAGATCAGCGAACAAATCCAACCGTATGCAAACGTGATCGAACTTTACGATACTGACGGAAACCAGAAGGCAGTAAGCAGTAGGCAGTAGGCAGTGCCTACCACTCACTGCTCTTTGTTTCTCGCTTTTTTACTGCTCACTGCCAACTGCTCACTGCTCACTCTTATGCTGCTCCTTGCAGCCGCTCAACGTCCAGCACTCCGGGGACGGCCTTGATTGAGCCAATCACTTTATCGAGGTGCTTCACGTCAAAGACTTCCACGGTAACTTCGATGCGTCCCTTCTCGTCCGGCGCTACGGATGCCCGCGCGTCGCGAATCCCGGTTTTCATGTCTGAGATCGCGCCGGTAATGCCGGCGATCATGCCGGTTCGGTTTTCGGTAACCGCCAGCAGCTTGACTGCATAGGCAGTCTTTTCCGGCTTTGAAGCCCATTCGACCGTTACGATGCGCTCGGGATTGATCATCAACTGCTTGACGTTTTTGCAGCGCGCCGTGTGCACGGCGACGCCCTTGCCACGCGTGATGTAGCCGATGATTTCCTCGCCGTGCAGAGGATTGCAGCAGCGCGCGCGGTTGACCATCAAATCTTCCACGCCGCGAACTACGATGGCATCGTCTCCGGTAATCAGCCGCTTTACGGCGCGCACGCCCGTGCGCAGACGGGATTCTTTCTGTTTGTCCAGAGCTTCGAACTTTTCCGGCCCGAGGTATTTCGCGATCACGTTGCGCGGCACAATCTTGCCGTAGCCGATCGCCGCCAGCAGGTCGTCGGTACGTCCATAGCCGTATTCGCCCGCGATGCGTTTCAGATCGCCGTTGCGGTCGCTCAACATCTTTTTCATCGAGAGCTGAAAGCGCGCGGCTTCTTTCTCGAAAAGCTTGCGTCCGATTTCGATCGATTCGGAGCGCTGCTGCTCGGCCACCCAGTGGCGCACGCGATTGCGTGCGCGCCCGGTAGCCACAAAATTCAACCAGTCGCGCGATGGGTGCGAGTTTGCAGTGGTGATGATTTCGACCACGTCGCCGTTTTGAATCGGCGTCCGCAGCGGCACCATGCGCCCGTTGACGCGCGCGCCCGTGCAAGTATTGCCCACTTCAGAGTGAATCATGTAGGCGAAATCAACCGGTGTCGCGCCGCGCGGCAATTGGATCACTTTGCCCATGGGCGTGAAGGCATAAACGTCTTTCGGATACAGATCGAGTTTCAGCGCGTCGATGAACTCGCGCGAGTCTTTCACTTCCTGCGTCCATTCAACCAGTGAGCGCAAGACTTTCAGCGCTTCGTCATCGTCGCGCGGGCCGCGCTTGCCTTCCTTGTATTTCCAGTGCGCCGCCACGCCTTCTTCGGCGATCTGATGCATCTGTTCGGTGCGGATTTGGATCTCGAACGGCTGGCCCTTCGAACCGATTACCGAAGTGTGCAGCGACTGGTAAAGATTGTCTCGCGGCGTCGCAATCCAGTCTTTGAAGCGCCCGGGAACTGGCTTCCAGGTGTTATGGATCACACCCAGGGCCGCATAACAGTGGCGAATTTCGTTGGGTGTAATCACGCGCGCGGCCACCAGATCGTAGACCTGATCGAGATCGATCGTTTGCGTTTGCAGCTTTTTCCAAATCGAGTACAGACGTTTGACGCGGCCCTCGAGGCGCAGGAAAGGCACCTCCGCCTTCTCCATCTCCTGCTGGATCGTCGTGGTCACATCGTTGAGAAACGCTTCGTTGGCGGCGCGGCGCTTTTCCAGTTGCGCGGTCAACTCGCGATAGTCTTCCGCGTGCAGATTCTTGAAAGAGAGATCCTCCAGCTCGCCGCGAAGTTTTCCCATTCCGAGGCGGTGCGCGATCGGCGCGTAGATGTCCATGGTCTCTTGCGCAATCCGCCGGCGCTTTTCGGCGTCCAGGTATTCCAACGTGCGCATGTTGTGCAGACGATCGGCCAGCTTCACCAGCACCACGCGCACGTCGTCAACCATCGCCAGCAACATCTTGCGAACGTTTTCGGCCTGTTGCTCCTCGCGCGAGACACTGCTGATGTGCGCGATCTTCGTCAGACCTTCCACCAGGTGGGCGACTTCGTCTCCGAAATATTCGCGAATGGTGTCTTTGTCGGCAAGCGTGTCTTCCACCACGTCGTGCAGCAGTCCGGTGGAGACCGACACGACGTCCATGCGCATGTCGGCGAGAATGTTCGCGACTTCCAGCGGATGGACCAGGTAGGATTCGCCCGACGCGCGCTTCTGCCCTTTGTGTTCGCGCGCTGAGAAAAGGTAAGCGCGGCGCAGCAGATTCAGATCCGCCTGCGGATGGTTGCGTCGGACCTTCTCGCAAATGTCTTCGATTCTAATCATAGAAAACCGTGGTCAACGGCCGGTGGTTCGTGATCAGCACTTCAGTTTTCCAGGTTCGGAGCGCCGTGACGACGGAAGTCTGACAACTGATCAGCGATCATTGACCACTGCAAGTATAACAATAGGTGACGCTGACCCGAAGGTTGGCGTCACCCATTCGAAAGTTTGGTCTGGTCGTTAGCGCGGCGCTGGAATAATAGTTGGGATTTCTCTCACTGTGGAGTCGGTGAAGGTGCTTGCGCCGCCTCCTCCTTCTTTCGCCGTTCCTCGGACAGGGCTGTGGCCCGTTGTCTGGCCACGTCGGCCTGCCTTTGGAATTGCGCCTTCTTGTCCGCTTCGCCATTCATATCGGCGATCCTAGCGGATTCGAGCAAAAGGTTCGTCTTATATGACCAGGCCGACTCGTTGTTGGGATCTAACTTGATTGAGGTCTCCGCCTCCTGGAGACCCTGCACCACGCAGCGTTGTATCTTGTCGTAATCCTTCTGATCTTTTGGCTTCTTGTAAGTTACCTTTGGCGAGCCGCCCCCGGGGTCAGTTTGCTTCACGTCGGGGAGTTCGGTGATCTTAAACGAACAATCCCAATCTTTGCCGGACAGAATGGCGTAAGCTTCGGCGCGCTTTTCGTTGGTCATGCTGGAATCGTTGGCCCGCCCCATGATCCAGTCGCGCAAGTGCTGCTCATCCTTGGTGAACGCGTAGAGCACGGAAATCGCCTTGTAGGCTTCCTCGTTGCTGGGATCTTTCTGCAGGACCTGTTTGTAAGCCTCGATCGCCTCCTTAGCCTTGGCGATATTCTCTGGGGTGTCAACGCCCTGCTTGTACTGTTGGTGAATGATACGCGCGATGAAAATTTGAGCGGTCGGGTTATCGGGATCAAGGTACAGCGCGCGTTTCGCATGCTGTTCGGCTTCCTCGATGTGTCCTTCTTTGTAGGACTGTGCCGAGTCGTTAAGCTCGCTCTTCGCTCTTAATTTATTGACGAGCGTGCAGCCTGCGCTGGCGGTGACAAACAAAGCCAGGATCGCTGTCGCGCCGATCCTGGATCGAGAGAATCTCATTCTGATTAGCTCCGTTTTCAAGCGAAGATGACGCCGCGATTTTCCACAAGGCGCGAAAGCTACCCTGGCCGTAGGACTACCGGCAGTTATCGTCACAGTTTCTATTACGGCAGATCGTCAACCTGTAATCCGACGGGACTCGCCCCGGCGCCTTTAATCGCGTCTATGACCTTCACGACATCGCCGTAATGCAGGGCGCGCGGCGCTTTGACGAACACTGTCTTCTCGATTTTCTGCTCTTCCGGCAGGTTTGATGTTTCCATGCCGACCTTGTAGGCGTGCTGTTCGCGCCGTTGCTGGAACGTCTGCTGCAGCTTGGCAGCCAGCGCGCCGGGATCGTTCACCGATCCCATCACGTCCTGGTTAAGCTTCAACTGCAGATCTGTGGAAATCGTTACCACCAGCGTAAGCGGATTGGGCTTCAACTTACTCACGTCTTCGTTCGGATCGCGCTGAGATGGGATGTCGGCCTTGAAGCGGCTGGGCTTCAACGGCGTGATCACCAAAAAGATGATAATCACCACTAGCAGCACGTCAATAAGCGGGGTTACGTTAATGAACGGGACGGCGCGACCGCCCCCGCCAGTCATTCCCATAAGAATTACCTCTTTAAGAAAAGCAAGTACAAGATAAGCGGACCGGTCATCTGGTGACCGCCGCGCCGAAGTTCCCTCGCTAAGTCGCCGGAGCCGGTGCCTGACCTTCCTTCTTCTTCTTATCAGCGACCAGGCCTATTCTATCGACGCCTTTCTCTCGGACGGCGTTGATTACGTTGACGACCTCGCCATAGCTAACCTGAACGCCACTCTTGATATAGACGATTTTTTCGTCTTCCTTCTTATTTGCCAGCGCCTTTTCCACCTGGCCCTTGAGTTCGTCGAGGCCCATCTTCTTCTTGCTCAGGTAGTATTCGCCGTCGTTTGGGATCGAGATAACCACCGATTTCTCGGCATTGATCGCCTCGTCCTCTTCAGCATACTTCATGTCGCGAGGGAGCGTTAACTGAACGTCCTTCTGCAAGAAAGGCGTGACCACCATGAAGATGATCAGCAGCACCAGCATGACGTCGACCATCGGAGTAACGTTAATCTCCGACTGAAGCCCACCACTACCAGCTGTCATTCCCATAAGACTCTCTCTTTTCTTCCGGACTCGAGTATCGCAAGCACGACGCTCCTGGACCGCCATCGCGGTCCCGATCAGCATCGGCGACGATATCTCGCTCCTTACGGATTCAGATGCTTCGTCTGATTCTTGATGAAATAGTCAACCAGCTCTGAAGCCGAGTTGTCCATTTCGACGATGAAGCCATCGACCTTGCCGGTAAAGTAATTGAATAGCCACACCGCCGGCACGGCCACGACCAGACCCAGCGCCGTGGTAAACAACGCTTCAGAAATGCCGCCCATCACGGCGCCAATTCCCGTCTGTCCAGCATTCTCTACTCCGCGGAACGCGTTGATGATGCCGAACACCGTTCCGAACAAGCCCACGAACGGCGCCGTCGAGCCGATAGTCGCCAACCCAGAGAGACCGCGGCGAAACTCCGCCGTCTTAATCGCAATGGCCCGCTGCAGCGCGCGTTTCGACGCTTCGATCTCACTGCCCGAGATGTCGCTCGACCCCTCGTGCGCGCGAAATTCCTGCAAGCCGCTGTTGACCACCATCGCGAGATGCGACTTGCGATGCTTGTCGCTGATATTGATCGCCTCTTCGATGCGATTGTTCTTCAAGGCCTGCGCGACGCGCGGCGCAAACTCGCGCGATTGTTTCTTCGCCGCCGAATAGGTCAGATAGCGCTCGACCATAATGGCAATTGAATACACGGACATGATCAGCAGAATGATCACGACGGTGATTGCCACGCCGCCCATGCTCTTGAACATCTTGTCAATCCTGAGCGCGTTGCCGGGCGGACTGGCGGCGGGACTGGCTTGCCAAAGAAAGACCAGAAGGCCCAACGCCTTCGTTCCGAGGATGCTTGTTAGAATAGTCACGGTAACTCCTCCAAAAAAGGTTTGACTACATTGATTGCTTACCGGCGATCAGAACCGAGCGCTGGCTGCTCTCGGTTTTTCCTGGAGCGACCAGCGCGCCGGACTGTTACTGCGTCACAAAGTTGTAGATGATCACGCCATTAACCTTGACCGGTTGCCCGGAAAGTTTAGTGGGCGTGAACTTCGATGAGCGAGCGGCCGCAACCGCTGCTGCCTGAAGCAGTGGATGTCCTGAGCTCGCGTGCGCGGACACGACGTTGCCGTTTTCGTCTATCAACACCTGCACAACAACCTGACCCGAGGCATGCGCGCTGCGAGCAATTGCAGGATAAGGCGGCTGCGCCAGGTGCACTGCTTTGCCGTTCATGACGCCTCCGGAAATTGGCGCGTGCGGCGTCGGCTTGGGCGCCGGCGGCGGCGCGTCACTAATCTCCACCTTCGTCGGAGCCGAGATGATGCTGCCGGTTCCGGCACCCGGCGCCATGGGGGCGATCGCGTTCGAGTTGCTAGTGCCTAGCATTGTCACGTGGCCTTTGATCACCGGCGGCACATCGCTCGCCTTGGCCGAGATTGTTTTCGGCACCAGATCCGCTCGCGTGACGTCGGCGATCAGCTCTTTGCGCACGTCGACGTTCTTCTCGATGATGACCTTTTCCGGCTTCACTTCCGTCTTTGCCGCCTGCGGAACCGGAACTGGAGCGATCAGAGAGGTCAACTCAAGATTCTGCTGATCAATGCTCTCGGTGGCCAACACGATGCTCGCGACTGCGCCCGCCAGAAATAGCACAACGTAAACGGCCAGCGTCACGAGAATGAACGAGCCTTTTCGCTTCGCATCTCCCGAATGCGATCCAGACTCAACCAGGTTCTCGAACATCTTTTCTGTCCTCCCTATTCGGTGCCAAAAGGGTCAGGCTAAATCCCATCGAGGGCAAGAAGTCAAAATGATTGCAGTTTCAAAATAAACCCGCTCGAATTCGCGTGACGCTCGGAAAGAAAAAGGAAACCAGCGAAGGGCCTGGCGTTCTCAAACCGCCACTACGTTGAACCCAGCCACTATGCGAGACACAAATAAGCTGGCCATCTAAACGTACAGCCAACCGTGCATCCCAACCTCTTCAAACCCACAAGGCACGATTACAAAGCGTATTCAATTGGCCAGCAACGGGTGCAGTCTATGCCGCAATTGCTTGCAAAGTCAAGAGCAAATCAGTCACTAACACAAAGCGTTTTCGCCGCCTTTGACTGCGCATCGCGCCACTTAATAACCGTACTGTTAGACTCCAAAAGTCGAGTCGCGGTTCCCGTCATACTCGAGCCGCGCGCGATGATTTTCCAACTCCGCTGCGCGCCCCATCGACGTGGCCTTTCGTCAGGATGCCACTTTCACGCGCCGAAGCGGCGGGAAGTTTATTCGCCGCTTCCAGCCTTTTCTCCCACCAAACCATGATTGGACCGGCGACCGCGATTGTGTCGTACGTGCCAAAGACGATGCCCATTAACAGCGCCAGTGAGAACGGCCTCAGGGTTTCGCCGCCAAGCGTCACGAGTGCTACAACCGAAAGGAAGACCAGGCCTGACGTAATCACGGTACGCGACAGTGTCTGATTGATCGAAAGGTTGGTCACCTCGTAGAGACTCATCCGGCGATACAGTTTTCGATTCTCGCGAATGCGATCGAAGATGACGATCGAGTCATTAACGTCGAAACCGACCAGCGTTAACAGCGCCGCGATAACGGTAAGATTGATTTCTAGTTGAAAAATCGAAAAGAGGCCCAGGGTCACCAACACAGTATGAAAAACGGCTATCACCGCCGCCGCGCCGTAGGTCCATTCGAACCGAAACGCGATAAAGAGAAGCATGCCGATCAGGGCCGCGATCGTTACCGCGATGGCCTGGTTCCGTAATTGCTTGCTCGCGATCTGACCAACCGCATCAGTGCCCTCAATCTTGTACGCCGCTTCGGGATCTTCGGCGAGACTCTTCGTGGCTTCGGCTTCAGGACCGAAGGTGCTCAACGCCTGCTTGACCTTCGACCGCGCCGCATCCACTCCGGCCTGACTCTCAGTCGCACCGGAATCCGGGCCCTGCTGGGCCACTCGGATGAGAAACTCGCCCGGCGTGCTTACGACTTGCTGGATGACTGCGTCGTGGATGCCTGCTTGATCGATGGCGGCGCGAAGCGCTTCGACCGAGGGAGGCTGCTTGAACCTTGCAGTGACTACCGTTCCGCCTTTGAAGTCCACGCCGAGGTTGAACGCTTCGGTTCCGTTCGGATGAAACTTGTGCCGGTAGATGGCAGTCCCCATTCCGGCCAGCAGCAGCAGAATCGAAAGCCCGATAAAGTATCGGCGCTTACCCAGCCAGTCAATGTTTACGTCCTTGAATACTTGAATCATCAAATGCTAAGCGATGCGACTCGCTTTCCCTTGCGGCTCAGCAGCCAGATAAAAATCGTGCGCGAAACGTAAA
>DASZZL010000028.1:0-24393 GCA_035545035.1 Pyrinomonadaceae bacterium | reverse complement strand
GCAGTGGGCGGCTTGTACTTCGCGTTGCCCGCTTATCTAACTATCGGCCCACGCTGGCTGTTTCCGGTAGTCGTCATCGCGCTACTCGTCCCCACAGTCATTTCGCATCGCGCAGGTAAGCATAGTCTCAACCGGATACTGGGCTTCACGGTCACGGGCTTGGTGACTAGCGGAATGATTGTGTCAGTCGCGCTGCTCATCGCCGCCTTGCCTTCACACAAAGAATCTCCCACGCAACTCTTGATTTCTGCCGCAGCTCTCTGGACCACGAACGTTCTGGTGTTTGCTTTGTGGTACTGGCGTCTGGATGCCGGAGGCCCGCACGGACGCGAATCGCGTTTGGGTCATCCTAATGGGGCTTTTCTGTTTCCTCAGATGACAATGCCCCCTGAGGCCAAGGTGAAAGCAGGGCAACACATGTGGTCGCCAAACTTCGTGGATTATCTCTTCATCGCCTTCAACACAAGCACGGCTTTTTCCCCAACTGATGTGCCAGTGCTGGCGCGTTGGGGCAAAGTGCTGATGATGCTCCAATCGATCATTTCTCTGACGGTGCTCGTTTTACTTGCTGCCCGCGCAGTCAACATCCTATGAGTCGCTGACCCTCTCTCAAAAGAACCAGACCAGTTGAAAAACCAAAAGGTTCCTGACAGATGATAATCTGCCGGGAACCTTCGAAGAGACTTGCGCGGTGCAATTGCGTTCAGACGGCGAACTCTTTCGCTAGCGTCAATCCAGCCTTTCTCAATTCATATCGTCCGCGGCCGAGGTTGCCGTCCGGTTTCAGTGCCAGCACCGCGAAGTAGTCGCGGTTGAAAAGCCGCATCACCAGAGTGACGTTGCCCAGCGCAACAACCAACTCGCGAAGCTCGCCGAGGTCCAGGTCTTTTCCAGACTTGCCGGCGCTGCGAATCAGCGACGTGAATTCAGCGGCCGCGACGTCGAGGTTCGCGTCGTCTCCTTCTTCCGTGAAGAACTTCTCAACCGACAAACCATCGGCGCCCATGATCAGGGCACCGAGGCTGCCGTCGGTTTTCTCGACTATGGATTGAAGAGATTCTTTCAACATGATCGTCACTGTAACCCATCCGCTCACGCAGGTGGTGCTGACTAAGATTACCGCTGAGGCTTTTGACCACCACCCACAGTTCCCGGTCGGGCCGCGCCTGCCGGGTTAGACGCCGGCTGGGTCGGAGCACCCAGCACGTTCGGCTGAGCCGGCTGCGTTGTCGGCTGCGGATTCCGCTCCTGCTGCTGCAACTCAGTCGGCGTCGGCGTGTTCGTCTGCGGATTGCCGAGCGGCACGGGTTGCGGCACGCTCGTCGAGCGCGGGCCCTGGGCCGGTGTTAGCGTAGTCGGACGGCCAAAGTAATCAGGCCGATAGATGTGCGGCGTGATGAAGAACAGAATCTCGGTGGAGTTGTTCGACACCTGCTTGCGCTTGAACAAGTTGCCAATGATCGGAATGCTGGCCGCGCCCGGCGTGCGCTGGCGTGTGGTGCTCTCTTGATCCGAGAGCACGCCGCCCATCACGGTAGTCCCACCGTCTGGCACGAGCACTTCGGACTGCATGCGCTGCGTGTCAATGCCGGGAACGCCACCGACTGCGATGCCGGTGTTCACGGTGTTGTTCTCGATCGTCACGCGCAGGATGACTGTGCCCGCGTCAGTGATCTGTGGCGTGATTGAAAGACGCAGCGGAACGGAAACGAAAGTCGTAGTCACGACCGCGGTGCCGCCGGCTGCTTGAGTTGTCTGCACGGGAATCTGCGATCCACTTTCGATCTGCGCTGGACGATTATTCAGAGCGGTTATGCGCGGGGTCGCTACGGTCTTAACCTCGCCTCGGGTTTCGGCTGCGCTGATCAAAGCGCTGATCTGAGCGGTGCCGATCAGGCCGGTGGTCAATCCGATGATCGTAGTCGCTGCGGCCGCGCGCAGGCTATCCAATGGCTGCTTCGTTCCGGCCAATCCACCAAACACACCAAAGGGATTCGGTCCGCTGGTCAGCGCGCTGGCGCTAGTGCCCGAGCCGCCGCCAGAAGTCGTACCCGTTGCCGGCAGCGACGAGATGTTCGCGAGGCCGCCGCGATCCCTGTCCAAGACACCCAACGAAAGCTGTGCGCCCAGATCTTTGCTGAAACTGTGCTGCGCGATCACTATGCGCGTCTCGATCTCAACCTGAGGTTCTGGCTGATCCAGAATGGTAACGAGCTGTCGAATCGCGGCGATGTTCTCTCTAACGTCGGTGATGATCAGCGTGTTGCTGCGGCCGTCAACTTCGATCGAGCCACGCCGAGAAAGACGCCGCTTGATGATCGGAAGGATGCCCTGATCGCCGCTGCCGCCAGTCGCATCACCGCCGGCGCCACCGCTAAAGCTCAGGTTGGTTGCCCCGCCCGAGAACGCGCTGGTCGAGCCGGCAGCTTGCGCCAACGTGCCCACCGCGCGAGCGTAGTTCAGCCGAAGGAATTCGGTGACCAGCACCGAGTTGTCTAGCCGCGCATCGCTGATGACTTTCTGAGTCTCGGCCTCTTTGGCCAGCGTTTCCGAAGTCGCGACGCGCAGAATGTTTCCATTCACTTCCGCGCCCAGTTTGTTCGCATGCAGCAGAGCGTCCAACGCGTAGTTCCACGGCACGTCCTGTACATTGACGGTAACCGGGACCGCGCCCACTGAACTGTCGATCACAAAGTTAATGCCGTACTGCTCAGTGATGTAGTTCAGGATGTCGCGGATGTCGGCGTTGGATACGTTCAGATTGATCGGCTCGCCAACAAATCCAGACTGGCCGTAATGACGTCCCTGATCGGCCTGCTGCGCCATGTTGTCTTTGGCCGGCGAGATTCCGGGCCGCGCCGGAGTTGGCGACGGCGACGGATTCTGTTCGCGGGCCATGCTCGACGCGCGAGCGACCGCCGACCTTTCGACGCTCGCCGATGAACCGCCGGCGATGGCGAAAGTGTTAAGCGATAGTCCGGCGATACATGCGAGCGCGCATGTCTTGACGGCTGCAAATTTACGGGGCTTATTAAGCATTATTCCCTCCTCAGGGACAGATTGAACTTCCGCCACGCGCTCGCTCGAAATGCCGGACAACGAACATTCAAAGCGCGCGCCGCACTATGCGGCAGC
Organism: Pyrinomonadaceae bacterium; assembly: GCA_035545035.1. Classification (GTDB taxonomy): domain Bacteria; phylum Acidobacteriota; class Blastocatellia; order Pyrinomonadales; family Pyrinomonadaceae; genus UBA11740. Next base: position 21,258 of record DASZZL010000028.1, on the reverse strand, counting down.
TCAAATCATTGATTGTCAAAAAATGAAGCGATTGGCCAGTGCCTAAGTCTTGCATCGATCAATCGTTCACGCGTCATGCCCACGCTCAGGCGAAAATTCTTCGTCGGATGGCGGGCCAGAAATCGTTCGCTATGGCTTTACCGGCGCGGCTGGTTTTTCAGTCTCGGGAGCCGGAGCACTGGCAGGGGCCGCCTTGGCGGCGGTCATGACTTCGACGGGACTCGGCAGACGCAGTGGCTTGACCTCCACCGACTTTTCGCGCCGTCCGTCGTTCCAGACGATGTCGCGGCGAAATACCAGGCGGCCTTCTTCGATCGCTACCAATTGGCCGTCAAAAAAGGTCTCGCCCGGATAAATCACGTAAGAGAGTTTAGGATTGAACGGCGTCACTTCGACCATCGCGGACCAACCGCGAGGCGTACGAAAGATGCCGGTCACTTGCATTTCGTTAAGCAGCAACGCGGTCGTCGGCTTTGGCGGCGACACATGAGCATTCGCGGCGGCCATCTTTTGCGCACGATAACGGTCGATGCGTACCTGAATGGATGGCGGCTCGAGCTTGGACGACGTTCCCTTGGTCAACCTGCGCGTTACCTCGTACTTCTTGAACGGATCGCGGCCAGAGCTTTTCCCGGCAGGCTCGGTTTTTGCCGCGGCGGCGTTCTCTTCCTGCGCCGACGCAGTCGGGGCCAACCCAGCGAAAAACATAACGCAGAAAACCAGAGTTGCCGGAACTACGTAACGAATTCTCAGTTTGTCATCCATCTTGTTTCTTCCTATTCAAAGCCACGAATTCGGCGATATTACTTCGGAGGCGCGACGGCCTGGTTGACAGCCTGGTTAACGGCGGCAGTTTGTGCCGCTTGCGGTCCACCGAGCTGGGCCGTGTTCTGCTTTTGCAATTTTTCACTCGAAACGTAGTACGCGGTCAGGTCAAAGCGGGCTTCGACCGTCTTGTCGGCGCGCTGCTTGTCCATCTGCTTGATTTCGAAGTTAGTGATCGACACGATGCGCTGGTAGTGCGCCATCTGATCGAAGAACTTTCGCAGACCTGAGAACGAACTCTGGACGGCCACGTCAATTCGTTTGCCGCTGTAAAAGTCCTGCTGCACGTCGTCTTTCGGAGCGAACTTTCGCAACGAAATGCTCGTCGCGCGCGCGCGATCCTGAATGCCTTGGAGCACCTTGGTCAGCTCGCGTTGCTCAGGCAGCAAAGCACGCAACTCTTCCAACTGCTCCTGCTTGCTCTTGTAAGACGCCTTGAACTCGATCAAACGCTGCTGAGCAATCTGCGCCTCGGTGTTGGCCTTTTGGAGGACCTTGATCTGGTCGACCAGGTTTCGGGTTTCTTTCCGTGTGCCGCTGGTGACGAAGTACCAGAATCCGGCATAGACGCTAAGAGCCATCGCCGCGAAGATGCTGAACCGGGCGTACCAGGGAAGGCTGTTGATGTTTCCAATCTTCATGATCTTTTCCTGTTGCTTGCCGTCAGTTAGTTCTTGGCAACGTGATTCGCCGGAGCGGGCGTGGGGTTGGCATTCTGCTGCGAGCCGTTGCGCGCGTAATTGCACTTAATCGTAAACGCCACAACTTCAGGCTGGGGCGCGTTCGGATCCTGCTGCGCCGCGACCACAGCACCATTCGGTCCCTTGCTCACTGTCTGCGGTATTTCTCTCTGCGTCTCGATGTTCAGGTTGGTGAAGAGGCCGGAAGAGAATTCCATGCTCTGGCCAAAGCGCGTTACGGATGCTTCGTTGGGCGACTCGCCCTTGATGATTAGCTCAGCATCTTTCTGCTCCACGCTTTTCAGGTAGAGACCGGGAACGCTGTCAAAGCGGGCCTTGATTTCAGCCAGCACCGCACCAGGCCCCTGCTGCGAAGCACGCAACTTTTGGATCGCGTCGACGCGAAAGTTGATGTCCGCGATCTTCTTTTCCAGATCCGCCTGCTCGCGTTTGACCGCGTTCATCTGCTCGTTGATGCGGCGTTCCTTCTCCAGCTCTTTGGTTGCTGTGTCATGCGCCGAGTTCGCGCTCACATAGTCGAACCCCATGCCGAGCACCAGCAGCGCCACGACCGTCAGCGCCAGCAGGAACGTCTGCGTACGCGTGCTGGACACTCTGTCCTCAACAAACGCTACGCCGGCAGGACGATCGGTTACCGATTCTAAAAGGTTGATTTTGATCACCGGGCGTCAACTCCTCTCAGCGCCAGTCCGACCGCAATGGCCATCTCTGGCACGATCTCGCGCATGTACTCCGGATCGAAACCTCTCGAGTCAACTCGGATTTTTCGAAACGGATCGAATACTTCGGCGGGGATCTCGAAGCGCTTGGCCAGGAACTCCACCAGACCCTTCAACTTCGAGCCGCCACCGGAAACCAAAATCTTCTGGACGGCCGACTCGCCATCCTCAACGGTCGCGCGATAGAAATCCATCGTCTTTTGTATTTCGAGGGCGAGGATGTCAGAGACCGTATCGAGAATAGGTTCGATCTCTCGATGCTCAGAGCCTTCGGGCATTGGCATGCCACGCTTCACCCGCTCGGCCTGATCAAACGTCAATCCCAGCTCTTTTTGGAGCAGTGAAGTGTATTGATTACCACCAAACGTGGCGTCCCGCGTGAAGACCGATCGGGCGCCGTTCAGAATATTGATGTTCGTCGTGGAAGCGCCGATGTTCAGCAAGGCTACAATCTGGCCGGGCTGTGGGTCGTAGTTCAGCTCGTAACAGTTCTGAAGGGCAAAAGCATCAACGTCGATTACCACGGGCTGTTTGCCGGCAAGCTGGATGGCTTGCTTCACGTTTGCAATCTTGTCTCGCTTGCACGCGGCCATCAGCACATGAATCGCATCGGCTGAGCTACCAGTGACGTGATAATCGAGATTGACGTCCGAGATGTCGAAGGGAATGTGCTCCTCAGCGTGCCACGCGAACGATTCCTGAAGCTCGTCTTCAGTCATCTGCGGCAAAACGATGTTCTTGACAATCACCGAATGCCCATTAACTCCGGCGGCTACCTTCGTGGTCTTGATCTTATGTTCGTTAAAGATGTTTGCAATCGCGTTAGACACGGAGTTCAACTCCATGATCTGACCGTCCACGATCGAATCGGGCTGCAGCCCTTCGTAACCCAAACTCACCAGCTGGAAGTCGTTATTCTTGCCCTGAAGCTCGACGGCTTTCACCGAGCTTGAGCCGATGTCGACGCCGACCATGCTTTTCTTCATACTGTTCCACATCATGAATGGTTCCTCGCGATCTTAAACATCAAAATGCGCCGGCGTCGCAGCCGGGCGCGGGCGCGACGGGCTCGGGAAAACCGCACGCGCACGAGTCTTATCGGACAGGGGTAACTTGTTTTCTTCATTCCGAAATATCGGCGGTATCTTTGGAGACTTCGCGTTTTCAGTGAAGGGGTGGGGGCGACCTGTTCGGCGGGTTCGCTGCCGTCAACTGATTTCGGCAGCATGGCTAAAAGAACTGGGTCATTCGGATCAGACCCGGCGCTCAACCGCCGACCTTAGGCTACAACAGCGCTTCAAATATTGTCAAATACTATTTTGTATCTTTTAACTTATTGTGCACAAAGGGCGTTGTAATGCGGCCTGAGCGATTTCTCACGGGCGTCTCGGATATCATGTCGCAGACGGTTCGCATCGGTAAAGGCGTTTCGGAACCGATCTGGTCGCGCAATGCCTCGGAGTTTCGCCTTCCTGGCGGACGATCGACCGAATTCCCCTGGTCCAAAGAAAGCGTCGACGCTCATTTGCCACCTGCCCGTTCTCAGTTTACGATGCGCTGCATTGATAATGTCTCGTCGCACACGTGTGTTGGTCGCCGGTTTCGCGCTGGCAGTCATCGTTGGTTGGTTCTATTGGAACTGGCCGCGTCGCGTGGACATGGCCGCCTACATTCCGGCCGATTGCGTGGCATTTGTGGAAGCCGACGATCTCGTCGAGCTGGCCGACGGAATTGGAGCGTCGGAAGCCTGGACGAAATTGGCCGACCCACTCGGCGCCAGATCGAGTCTTCTCCCCAGCCGTTGGTTGATTCGACTCGCGCGATGGACTGGTATCGGATCGAGTGACGCCATTCTGTTAGCTCGCTCTCAGTTCGCAGTCGTCTTCACTGGCGTTGAAGAGAGCGAGGCCGATGCGACTCTCCGGATCAAACCGCTGACTACTCTGATCATTGAGACACACACGACGCAAAGACGAATGCGGCCGACTCTGGAACGGCACGTTGAAGACTTCGCTCGCGCCCATGGCCAGCCTTCGCTCTTGAGAAAGCAGATTGATGGTGTCGATCTTGCTGAATGGTCATCCTCAGATGGAGCGCGTCATATCACTCTGGCGTTCGTCGGCACTGTCGCCCTAGTTGGCAACGATGAGTCTTCAGTATTGCGCTGCGTGGACGCTCGCACGGGAAAGCGCGCGTCGCTTGCGGGAAACCAGCAACTCGAACATGTGCGCCAGCAACTAGGCGCTGCCAGCGCACCGCTATTCGGCTTTGTCTCCAAGGCAGGAGTGAAGCCGGTTCTGCAGGCGTGGGCGCTCTATCTTTTTCGTTCCAGTCCGAACGCAACGACGATTGCGCCAATCTTCGGCAATATCTTCGCGAACTTAATTGAAGGGTTTGCCTGGACTTCACGATTTGCCGAGGGTGGGGCTGAGGATCGTTGCTTTCTCTCCTTATCTGAAGGTGTCGCAGATACGCTTCGCGGCAGCGCCGTCCCGGAAGATCGAGTCTCTTTGAATGAGATGACCTTTGTTCCGCCCGATGCTTATTCCGTCTCGGTTTACCATTTTCGAGACGTCGAAAGGTTGTGGCGCGACGTGAACGCTACGGTTTCGTCGCATGCCGATGTCGTCGGAGCAATCGCGGCTCGTCCCGTCTTGCGAAGCCTTTTCCCTCCATATGGAATCAACGATCCGGATGCGTTTGTCAGCGCAGTGGGAACTCGGATAGACACGATTCGACTCGAGGAGAACGCCCCTTCGGTACTGGTTGCCGGCGCATTCGATCGACCTAGCCTTCGCAAGCTTGCGCAGCAGCGGCTTGGCCCAACAGCGAAAACAGAAACTGTCGGCGACGCCGAACTTATGCTTTCAAGCTCTGACAACTTTGCGGCGAGTTTCGCTGACAACCACTTTCTAACGGGAACGAGTGACGCGGTCCGGCGTTGTCTCCAGGCAAGAGCACAGTCTCAATCTCTGGCCTCAGTTGATGCCTACCGACGATCGCAACGACTTATCGACATCTCGCTGCCGATCATCGCGCTGACATTTACCGACGATCGGCGCGCTGCCATCTCCTTCGTGGAGCTGTTCTCGTCGTCGGAGCGGTCCGCCTTCTCGACCAATGCTTCCAGCATCGATGAAGCATCGCGATCGTTGCCATACGCCGTGAGTGTCACTATGTTGAAAGAGAATGGCTTTGAATGGAGTTCCCGATCCGCTTTTGGGGTGTTTGGCTCTCTCGCCATAAGATTTGCTCCGGAGAACTCGCGGTGAATGCTCCTCGGCATTTGCTCCTTGCCACGAGCAGTGAGGGAAAGCGCGGCGAGCTTCGACAACTACTATCAGATTTGCCTATGTCGCTTTTCGATCTTCGGGACTTTCCTGCCGTCGAACGGATAGCTGAAACTGGCAATACCTTCGTGGAAAACGCATCGCTGAAAGCGATTGGATACGCAACTCAAACTGGCCTGGTGACGCTGGCGGACGATTCGGGTTTGGAGGTGGATGCGCTCGGCGGCGCTCCGGGAGTGCGATCCGCGCGGTACGCCGGCGAGTCCACTTCGGAGTCTAAGCGAATCGAGGCGCTATTGGCCGCTCTCGCGTTCGTCGATGAATCGAAGCGGTCCGCCCGTTTCGTCTCGGCACTTGTGATCGCCGACAGCAACGGCAAGATTCTCAACGTGTCAGTGGGCAGGTGCGAGGGACGAATTGCATTGGCTCCACGTGGCACTGAAGGTTTTGGTTACGATCCCGTGTTCATTCCAAACGGATACGGCTTGACCTTCGCTGAATTGAAAGCGGAAATCAAGAATCAGATCAGTCACCGAGCGATTGCGCTGTCTGCCGCGCGCGAGTATTTACAAAACTTGACCGCTGCTTCCGGCGCCGACTAGAATGTTGGGTCTCTCACAGCGAGATGATCGCAGAGTTCGAAGTTAGAGACTCGGGGCGTAGCACAGCCTGGTAGTGCGCTCGGTTTGGGACCGAGAGGTCGGAGGTTCGAATCCTCTCGCCCCGACCAAGCAATCAAGACTATTCAACGGCCGCCGCATCCGGTGGCCTTTTTTGCTGATCTCTGAACCGGCCAAGTCGGATTCGGAAAGCCGAGTTGGCTACAGCATTAGTTTTTTTACCGAAATGGCTAAAAATTGCGATTTTTAGCAGACTTTGCGCCTAGTCTGTGGTATATGTCATTGCGATAGTTCTCTAATTTGTTGATGTTTTGGAGGTGGGACACCACACATGGCGACCAGCACTGCAGCAGGCAAGAAGCGCATGACCCAGTCCGAGATCCTTAATCATTTTGCGGAACGGACGGGAATGAAGCGTGCCCAGGTGAAGCAGCTTTTCGAAGATATGGCAAACCTGGCAACTTCCGAAGTAAAAACCAACGGCGAGTTCGTGTTGCCGGGCTTTGGAAAATTAGTTCGCTCAGAGCGTAAGGCGCGCGAGGGCCGTAACCCGGCTACCGGAGAGACGATTCAGATTCCCGCGAAGACGACGCTGAAGTTTCGCGTGGGGAAGGCCATGAAGGACTCCGTCCTTCCTCGCAAGTAAAGCCCACCTCCGGAGGTGGCTCTTCGCGAAAAGGATTTGAGCGCCGGTGTAGTGTCTCTGACGGAGGCAGAGCCGGTGCTTTCCCCTTTTTGCCCTAGAAACTCCCCCCTTTTGCCTCACAAATAAGGCCAACAGCGCTAAAGCCGCGCCGGGAATCCTCTATGAATACGGCGTAAAACCGGCCAACTGAGGGGTGTCCTGGTCCACCTGGGCTTAGCCCCGCGTCACAAAAGTTAATTTTCCGTATGGCGCCGAAGACCAACTCGTGTTATAGTTTCAGGTTTTGCTGAGACAGTTTACGCTTTCCGTTTGCCCCTCTCTTGGGCTGGTGCTCTGCAAAATCCTTCGAAAACGCAGGGGGTTTGCATCCTGCGGGGTTTCGGGAAGCATCTAAAGTCTAATAACTAGTAAAGAAGGAGACAATATCCAACCGTGAATCTTGACAAGGGCCTGCCGCTGGCTGAGCGGCTTCAGAGAATCGATCATATCCAGGCACGGCGCTTTTCGAAGCTGGGCGGCACTGTGCTGGACATTGCAACCGAAGGCATCATTCGTCATCTCGCTGCCTGTGATCGGATGGACGTTAACCCCGACATTTCCGCTGTAAGAGAGATCATCGATGACGCTCTCAACGGTCGGCGTGTCTATGCCGAAGCCGCGGAAATCACTCGCGCTGCTTAGGCCGAACCTGAACACCACACAAAGCAACAGGCTGCCGGATTCGATTCGGCGGCCTGTTAGTTTCTGCAGTCGGGACTTATTGGAACGACTTCTGAGGCGTGCTAACATCCAGGCGGTTTGAATCGAGGGCTCCCGTAGCTCAGCGGATAGAGCATCTGCCTTCTAAGCAGAGGGCCGCAGGTTCGAGTCCTGCCGGGGGCACCACTTTGCCAGTCCCTTCGGGGTCACTTGTCATCCCCAGTCCTGGTTCCCTCGGTCCTCGGAGTGGCAGGACGATCTCTTCCGAGGTTCAAATGATCGTAATTCAGTGCTGCATTGAACAGCAGGAAGAAACTTCCCTGGGTCTGATGCCGCCACATCGGATTGTTCGCGAACATCACCACGTGACCCTGACCGACCGGCACATCAACGACCGCCGGCGCGTTTGCTAGTTCGGATCCGCCCGCAAGCATCCCGCTAATCAAGAGACTCTTTTCATCTGACGCAAACCTCAGAACGACGCGCGGTCTCAGCGCGGGCGGCGTGAAGAATGGCCCCTGCTGCAGCCGCTGCTCATCAGTCAATTGCTCTCCGCCTGGTCGCCTTTGCGGCGCGGGCTCTGCCAGGGGCATTGCCTGGACTATGTCAGGATCAGTCAGCGTGCCGCGGCCTGAAGGTCTTTGCCCGCCGCCGCCTTCACCTCCGCCGCCCCCCGGCCCGCCACCGCCCGGCCCGCCGCCCGCAGCAACCTGAAAGAGCGGCGCCTGATTGAAGTAGACTGGCAAGGTTTCCGCGTACCCGTAAGCAATCGGACTGCGCCGATCGGCGAAGGTCGCGTTGTAAACCGAACCGCGAGCCTGCAACTGCCGCGGCTCCTGAATCGCAACCCCGCTAACAATGCCGTAATCGATCGCCACTCGCGCGCAGTTCGTAATCGGAATAAAAACCCCGCCTTCTTCGACAAACCTTTGCAGATTCAGAACACCTCGTAAGCTCATCCCGCCACGAATGTCGTCAGTCTGATCGGGACCGAGTCCCATGTTTGGAGTGACGTCGCTTCCCTTCCACGGAATTGCCGACCCACGCATGGGAATGCCATTGACGATCGCCTGCGCTGAGCCACCGACCGGCGGAAAGATGATCACGTCAAACTTCTCTCGCAGGTTTGGTGTATTGCGAATGACTTGATCAGAGATGTACGAGTAAGGAACCTGCAATCGGTCGAACTCGATCCGGAACCAGCCGTCGTTTTGCGTGTTCGTCCACGTGTGGAGAATTGCAATCCGCGGCACTGCCAAAGCGTGACTCTTTAACTCGGGCAGCTTGTCGACCGCGATGGCCTTGAGCCCCGAATCGGCAACCGGCCCTTCCAACTTCTGGCGCAACTCGCCTGGATTATCCGCCGACTTGATAATGAATGTTCCCGCGTTGAACTTCTGACCACCGGCTTCAAACGGCTCTTCCGCAGCCGCGATCTTCAAATCCTTCAGCTTGAATCGCAGCGTCATCAGAGTGTTCTCGGCGTTGTGGTTAATCAGATACGCGACGGGAGAAGACCCGACACTGGTTATAGCTCCGGCGACTTTCGCATCAGCAACCAGCAAGGTCATCGGCGTTTGCAATACGCTCTTGTCGGTAACGCGCACCGTCTTGACGTTACGCAGCGCGCCCAACGTCCAGCCGGTATCGTCGTAAGGCCTAGGATCGTTGACGTTGTAGTACTGCGTGTCGAGCAACATGTCCGCCATGCGCGAATACGGCTGGTCCATGCGAACCACGTACGAGCCGGCCGGGAATTTCTGATCCTTGACCGCGAATTCTTTGTTAGCAGTGTGGACCTCAACGCCCATCAGCCGCAGGAGATTGACCATATCGGCTGCTTCCACGACCCGCGCCTGATCGGAAGGGATTACCCACGCGGTCGGACCTTCGTTGGTAGCCTTGGCCACAGAACGTTTGCTTTTCAGGTAGAAATTCTTGAGAAAGCGATCCTTGTTATTCGAAACGAAATTCATCGCCAACAGGATCGCGGACTCCTGCATGTTGACGTTGTTTCGCAGCGACCATTTCACGCGCGGCTGCGGCGGGTTCGGCCGGAACCAGTCGCGTTGTGATTCTGCTCTCACGGTTCGATCCATCGTATCGGCAACGCTATTGCCAAACGTCTCGTAGAAGCGACCGATCGAATTGTGGCCGTTGGCGACATAGAACATGTAGTTCGGCGCCCAGCCATCGTAGAAACCGTGCGTCCAAACGCCAGGCACTCCGCGTTTCGTCATCTCTTCGATCTCGTGGTAGGCGAGCAGGTTCCATTCATCGATCACGATCGGATCCAGCCAGGCGTTGTAAGGACCGGTTCCGGTCGACGTGTAAAGGAAAGGCACCGACTCGTGCAGGTCGTGCAGAACCGTCGGATGATATTCCAGAAAGGTTTTCATCTGATTGCGCGACAACGCCAGCGCCATGCCAAGACCGTCACGGTTGTTGTCATGCGCGACATAATGTCCCCAGAAGACCAGCGGGGGCGTCTGCTTGTCCGGATTAGCCTTGCGATAGTTGTAAGTATCAACCATGCGATCGCGGCCATCGACCTCAAGCGCCGGCGTGATCAGCACGATGACGTTCTTGCGTATCGCTTGAATGAACGGACTCTCTTCGACCGCCAGCCGATAAGCAAGCTCCATTAGCATTTCCGGCGAACCAGTCTCGGGCGAGTGAATCGAGCCCGAAGCCCAGTACAAAGCTTTTCCTTCTCCGATGAGCTGTTCCGCTTCGGCGTCAGTGACCTTGCGCGGGTCGGCGAGTTTAGCGGTGATTTCTTTGTAACGATCAAGCTTTGCGAGCAACGCTTCGTCGCCGACCGCCACCAGCATCTGCTCTTTCCCTTCCTCGCTTTTCTCAGGCGCGATGAAGGTTCGCACGCGCGGCGTCGACTTTTCCAATTCGCGATAGTAACGATACAAATCCTTCGTGTAGGTCAGATGGCCCGGCGCGCCAACGGCGTAGCCCAAAATCTTGTCCGGTGACGGCACCTTGTCCGACGCGGGCAAATGGTCGACCAGCTCAGTCATGAAGTAAGACTCGGTCGTGTATTCTTTGACCTTCGCGCCGTATTCGGCGTTGTTCAGTGCGGCCGCGTCCTTGTTTGTCGCAGGCGGTTTGTCCGCGCTGCCAGTCGATGCCGGATGCGCAGTCTCTGGCTTTTCAACCTTCTGCGCCTGCACGCGAATGGAAACCTGCCAAATCGCTAACGCGGTGACGAATGACAACAAGAAAATACGAATGTTTTGAAGGGACATTTTTGCTTTCATGGCCAGCTCCGGAAGAGAAAGTTTTGTCGGGCCTGCGAAGAATACTGCAACCCGACCGAACTTGCCAGAGTCAAATAGGCGTTTGGAGGCCTTCGCCTCCCACGGACGTGATTAACTTGAACAAATCGGATGAGTAGTGTAAACACTCAGTTCGAGGACTTATTTCAAATGAACTAATCGATAGAGTTTTTCTGGCGGCTATAGTTCAGTTGGTTAGAACGCTAGATTGTGGATCTAGAGGTCGTGGGTTCGAGCCCCACTAGCCGCCCCAGAAGCCAATTCATAATGCCAGACGCACAAAGAACAGCGACTCATGCGCAGACCTATTTGGTCGACTCGGAGAACTTTTCGTTCGAAACGATTGAACACGAGAATGGCCAGGCGAGCGTCATTCGCTTCGAACTTAACGATCCGGGCTATCAGGCCGGCGATGTCGTCCTCGTCTTGTCGGGGACAGAGATTCATTTTCACGGAATGATTGGGGAAATTCGCGACGGTTGGGCGATAGCTACGGACCGGCGCGGCTCGCTCTTGCCGGCGACGGTGCAGTAGACGGTGGTTCAAGCTTGGAGGTAGCCATGAAGCTCCTCTTGTCGATTGCGATTCTTGCCTTAGCAGCTTACGCGCCAAACGCGTCGGCGCAGCATGATCACTCTGCCAGGAAGTACCTCAAACAGGGAATCGAACGCTTCAGCAAGGGCGACATTGCCGGCGCGATTGCGGACTACGACCGCGCGTTGAATGCCGATCCGAGATTCGCGGAAGCTTATTTCAATCGCGGCAAAGCGAAGCGGGCCCAGGGTGATCTGGACGGCGCCATCTCTGATTACGAAACGGCTGCCGAACTCGAGCCACTGTTGGCCGCTAATAACCGCGACATCACCCAAGCCTATCTGAATCGTGGTTACATCAGATCGAACCGACTGGATCTTGACGGCGCCCTTACCGATTTTGATCGCGCCATCAAGCTCGACCCGAAGGACGCCGACGCTTACTTCAAGCGCGGCCGGGCGTTACTGATCGAAGGCAACGTCAATTTTGCGATTGCCGATTTTGATAAGAGCATCTCGCTGGATGATCGCAACCCGCTGGTCTTCGCCGAACGCGCGCTCGCCCACCAGACCCAGGGACAAAAAGAAGAAGCACAGAAAGATTTCGAGCGAGGGTTGAAGCTGAACAACGATCTTCGCTTGATGATCAACATGCACCTCCTTGATTTGCAGATGCAAATTAAGGAGATGCGTCGTCGGCAAGCCGCAATCCACCGAAATATTGCCTGAACCAGGAAGACGATTGTGAAGTGGAACCGTGGACCGCGGCTGGCAATGTGCGAACACTCACTTCGTGCAGGTTGGCTGATTCCTTAACCATTTCGTGGCAGCTTGGAGTGCCGGATCGTTATCTGTGGCGAACACAGAGAAATCCGTTGAAACCCTTTCGTCCGGTGCGATACCCGTGAGATAAGTATGTCCAGTGCGATCAGTGATCACACTGGTTGCAATTGAAAGATAAGCGTCATCGTACAACCAAAAGCCATTCAAGACTGTAGTAAAACCTCTTGTGTGTTCGCCGAAAATCCGAGTCTCGGCCCCTGAACGCTTAAGCATTGCGATCGCCGTGAATTCTCCTCCGCTTGCCGTTAGTTCATTCGTCAATACTGCAATAGGAGGGCGCGCCAGTTTTAATGCATAAGGGTCCTTGACCAATCGGACGTTCGCGTCGTTTGTACCGGGTACGGAAAACAATCCTCCGTCATAAGTAGTCCAGATGATGTCGTTGGAACCGTTCGCTGTGCCAAAAAGCTGTCTTTCGCCAACCAACGGGGCAATCCCGGAAAAAATAGCGGCGGTTTTGCCTCCCTCGTTACGGCGCAGATCAACGATCCATCCACAAGTAGCCGACTGATCGACTTGGCGAATGACCTGCTGGGTATCTGTTGCATACTTCTGTTGAATTGCTTCATCGCCGTCTATTCCCAAAGTCTCAACGTAGCCCATGTTTCCATTCAATCGTCTGCCTGTCGCCGGAACATAAGGCAGAAAAGTACCCAGAGTAATTGTGATAGTTAGGGGCGACGCCTCACCCTTTCGCAGGATGGTAAGAGTACGAGTCTTATCGGCAGGATTGTCTCGATACGTTTTCAATGGCTCGCCATTTATAGTTTGCACGACATCGCCCACGCGCAACCCTACTCTCGCGCCAGGACCGTTGGGGTAAACCAGGTAAATGACGCCATCATTACGGCTGAGAACTTTAATCCCGGTATTGGTTACTTGTCCCTGAAAAGTCGCCGTGGCCTCAGCAGGGAGTTTGAAGTAGCTGTGATTATCTTTTAATTCCCGGAATTTTGAGAGCGCCACGTTTGTTGCCTTGTGCGCACCGTCGAGGGTGTTGTTACCGATCAGTGCTCCCAGCATGTCACGGTGCAACGCGTTCCAATCTATTTGGTCATGGAGATAATAGGTGGACTTCAACAACTCAAAAACGCCCTCAACGTAAAGCGTCGGGGACAAGGAATCAGGGAAACTCACGCGCTCCGCAAATTGCCGAAGGTATTTCTTCTTAATTGTAAATACAAGATGGTAAATTGTTGCTGAAGACCAGCGAAAGTGTTGGGGAGCGGGATACGGGATAATGACCGCGCTATAGGGTTCGGAATCGTCTTGCGAGGTAACAAAACAAACAGGGCCTTGGGCCACGTTCACGATTTCAGAAACCAGGTTACCCGTTTTGATATAGCTTCTGAACGATGACGGTATTTCCTTGCAAAGTTGCGGGAGGGAGTATCTCTTGTGTACCAGGATCTTCGCACGACACCATCGGGGCCTTCATACTGAGTTTGGTGCAGTAAGAGTTCATAACCTGGCGGCAATTCGAAGGTGACGTGCAATTGATGCAGAACGTGTATTTTCCAGTTATCAGCTTGCGCTCGTGCTACAGGATGCGCAACGCAAAACGACAGAATCAGGCCCAAAAGGAGCATCAGTTTTAATCTTATTGATTTCACCATGGTTTGGTCGCCAAGCGCCCGACTGTGGTCGCTAAGGCCGTGAGTTTAGGACTCGAGATCACGAATCAAGTCGCCGGGATCGTGGCGGTCGAGACGAGCGCGACGCCAGACCTACCGAGGAAATCCCGCCGGCGCGCGAACTTCAAAGTTGCGCTCGATCGGCTTGATGTCGAGGCGATGAAACCCCTTGCCCGTATGAGTTGAAAGATACGTCAGAGCGATTTGTCGGGAGAGCGAAGCGTCAATCTCTCTCAGAAAAGGATCGAAACTCACCGGCGCTCCCGTGCCTTGAAAGAAAGCCGCTCCTCCAGTTTCGTCTGAGAGTCTTTCCAAACAGCTTTGTCCATTGGCCGTCAACAGTGAGGGCGCGGAAGCCGCGCCGGGCGCATAGATAGAATAAATCGCTACGCTGCGACGTTGCGCTTCGGTTATAGCTCGCTGCAAATCCAGGCTCTGGCCCGGGGCCGAACTGTCCACGCCGCGCGAAACATCTAATCCATCCGAGACTACGATCAGCGCGCGCCGGCCCGCCGGTTGCGAATCAAAGCGGCGCAGCGCTTCAATGATTTCCACGAACGGATTGAACGCGCCGGCTGAAGCCAGACCGAGGGGTGGACGCAATCCGGAAGCAGCTCTTTCAAGATCCGAAGTGAACTTGCGTCTCAGATCGAGCGAACCGGATCGTATGTAACCAATCATAACGCGCGACCCGTTCGGCAAGTGGTGAACAAGATTCGCGATTCCCCTGGTCTCAGTTCCGATCGAAGACACCAGATCATCCTGAAGGAGAATCGCCAGCGAGATTGGATTCTCCGATGGCCGGCGAATCGAAAGATTTTGCTGTATCTCGCCATCTTCGCGCACCAGAAGATCGACGATTTGCATTTCCTCCGGCTTTCCTCGCACCTTGATGGTAACGGGGACGGTCACGGGTTTGGCTGTTCCGCGCGTGCGATCCCGCTTCTGGGCGTGCGCGGGTCCCACTAACAATGCGAAAACAATGGTGGCGGCGATCGAGAGGACCTGTTTGCTTGTCTTCTTCACGCTAATCCTTTCGACGTGTTATTCGCGGCGGGGAGCCGAGCCCGATCATATTACAATGCACGCAGGCAGCAAAGCCGAGCGACGTAGTCCCACGAACCCGAGATTTGGCCTACTGTTCTGCATCAGGGTATCATTCTTCAACTGAATCGAGGCTGCTTATTTCGGCATTCTGAAATGTCAGAAGCACTCATCGGCGCCGGCCATCCGGCCGGGAAAATCACCAACCGCGACCGCCAAATCGCGCGCCTGTGGCAGTGGGCGCCGTGGCTGGCTTTTCCGGTCGTCACGTTCGCCCCGCCGGCGGCATTCTGGCTGGCGTATCTGTTGGCCTCGACTGATGCCACAGTTTTCTTGCTTCTTGCTTTCAGCTCGTTCCCGTTCGCTCTGATCGCGGCGGTCATGCTGGTGCTCTTACTGGTCGTTCTTCGCCGCAGATGGGCGCGACAGCTTCGCGAGCGCCTCGCTTCTGATGGAGTTACGGCTGACGAAGTCGAATGGTTCATGCCCGAACTGACCAGAGACGAACGTCGCGCGCTCAAGGAAATGGAACGACAACAGCCGTTGCTGGCTGACGCATATCGCGAAACGCTGGCGCTGCGTCTGAACGCCTCGCGGTTGGCCGCAAACGCCCGGCGCGATTTGCTGCAAGTCGAAAGACGCCTCAATCGCGCACGATATCTGAACGCGCCGGACACCGCGGTTTTGATCGAAGAGCTGCGCCGCGACCGTGCGCGTCTTGAGGACGTCAAACAGGAAGGCGCGGCGCGGCGCGCCGAAGCCGAGGCCCGCTTGCAGATGATCGAGGCCGCGGCCAGCCGTGGCGCCAGTTGGAGCGAAACCAATTACATGTTGCAAAGACTTGACGAAGGACGAACGCATTTGCCGCTGGGTTTGGAAACGGAGCGCGCTGAACAACAGGTTCGCGAAGACACTCAACGGGAATTACGCACAAGTCAGAACCGCCTGCCGTAGCGGGCGGTTAACGTCTTGTTACATGTTATTGTCGTGTTTGGGATTCCGATGCCAGAGAAAAACACCAAAGCCACCGTCCATTTTGCGGGAAATGATTTCTTCGTCGGTGTTACGCCGTCGGGGCACGCCCAGGCGATTGAAACGAATTCCGACCGCGCGAGCGCCGCCACGCCGATGGAACTGCTGCTAATCGCGCTGGGAAGTTGTACGGCGGTTGATGTGATTTCAATTTTGAAAAGGAAACGGCAGCAGGTCACCGACTATCGCGTCGAAGTGAGCGGAGAACGACGCGAGGAACATCCGCACAGCTACACGCGTCTGGACGTCAAACACATCGTGCGTGGACATGCCGTCTCAGAGCAGGCAGTGGCGCGCGCAATCGAGCTTTCGGACACGAAATACTGTAGCGTCGCAGCGACACTGCGCGGCAGAGCCGAGATTTCTACCAGCTACGAGATCGTTGAAGAGGATTCAGTGAATGGCCTGGTCTGAGCGCGCATCGTTTTCCAAACTGATCTGCGCGGGTCTGATCCTCGCCATTGCTTCGCTTGACTACTCGCAGGGTGGCGATGCGGCGCTAACCGCTGTCCGCGACAGCGATCGCGCCGACCGCGCGCATAAGAGCAAACAGATTAATCAACTCCCCGCAGCCGAGCACGCGCGCCGCGCCGGCATTTACATGCTCAATCGCGAGTTCGCCGAAGCGCGCGAGCACTGGCAGGCGCTGATCGACAATTATCCTAACGACATTAACGTCCCCGCCGCGCTTTATGGCATCGCCCGCTCTTACTTCATTGAGCGTCGTTACGAAGATGCGCGCCAAACTTACGAAAGGCTGGCGCGTGATTATCCGCAGACGAAGGAAGGGCGTGAAGGGCTAAACTTTTCCGCGTCATCGCTGCTGCGTATGGGCCGCGGAGCGGAAGCAGCCGCGCGTTATCAGGAGTATCTCGAAAAATATCCCAACGGCGAGCGCATAGACACCGCGCACTTGAACATCATCGATGGCTATCGCGAAGGTGGCCAACCGCGGGAGGCGATCGCCTGGATCGATCGCACTCGAGCACGTTTTGCCGGAACCGCGACCGACGCGAACGCGCTTTTCGCGCGACTCAGGCTGGACATAGCCGTTGCTGATTGGCAGCACGCCGTGCAAACGGTCGATGATTTGCTCAGCAAACCATTTCCCAAAGGCACGAACACCAACACCGACGAACTGCAATATTTGAAGGCGCATTCACTCGAACGGGCGGGACGCACGCAAGACTCGATTCGTACTTACCTTCTGATTCCTGATAACGCCATTTCATTTTACGGCCCGCTGGCCACCGGCAAGTTGGCCGCAATGGGCGATGCATCCGCGCGACAGCACGCGACTGAACGGGCCCAGTCCGCGCAATCCGCGATCGCCGCTGCGGCGGCGGATTATCCAGCGCCTTTTCGTTTGCAGATTCTCAATCAAGCGAAGAAGCGCGGGCTCGATCCGCGTCTCGTGCTCGCGGTCATGAAACAAGAGAGCCGTTTCAAACCGAACGCGAAATCGCCCTCGGCGGCGCGCGGGCTGTTGCAACTCACGTTTGACGCTGCGCAGAAATACGCCAAGCGCGCCGGCATCAATCATCTCACTGAAGATTCGCTGTACCTGCCCAACACTTCGATCGCGCTCGGTTGCGAATATCTCAGCCAGCTTTCGCGCATGTTCGCCGGATTGCCGGAAGCGATCGCCGCTTCCTACAACGGCGGCGAAGACAACGTTGCGCGCTGGCTTGCCCGCTCGAACCAAAACGACGAAGGTGTGTTCGCGGCCGAAGTTGGATTTTCAGAAACGAAGGACTATGTGTTCAAAGTGATGGCGTTTTATCGCGCCTATCGTCAACTCTACGACGCGAACCTGAAGCGACGATGAATCCGGACGCGGAGATGGGGAGACGCGGCGACCCGGAGAGTTTTTCTCACCGCGTCTCCGTTTCTCCCCGTCATCCTGTCAGATGCGCACCTACGGCTGCGGACAATAGCGTGGCTCGAAACCCTGCGCGCGTTCGCGCCGATCCAGCACCTGCGGTCTCGGATAATCACGCGGAATGATTCCCAGTCGCACCAGCGACGCGCGATACTCGTAACGAACGATGATCTCGCCCGCCGGTCGCGAATCCAAATCCATCTTGATCCATTGCACGTCGTTGCGCACCGAACGGCCGATGCCGGTAGCAGCCGACTCGTCGTCGGGCGCCGGATAAGGCTGCACGCTCCGCTTTTCCGCACCGCGGCCGGCTTCGCTCTTCGCCTCTCCGGCCGAATTCGATTCCGGCGCCGATCGCTGGTCGCGGGTACGATCCTCTTCTTTGTTCATCGTTCGCGGCTGAGAAGGCGTTACCGGCATGATCGTAAACGGCCTGCGCTCGCGAAAGAACACGGCCGAAATTACGCCGAGGTTCGCCGTCTGACCCAGCTTTGCCGCATAAGAATCGCGTTCGGTGGTGAAGTAGAACCGGCGCGCGTTTTCCGAACTCATCTGCCATCCGCGGACGGAGATCGCGCCATAGGGCTCAATCACCCACTTATGCGCGTCCCACGCGCTGGTATGCCGGGCGTCGATCGTGTTCAGTCCGTCAACCGAAAGCGCAACTGCCACGCGCGTGCCCAAAGGATTGTGAATGCGCACCTCGTACTCCGCGTTCTCCAGTGCTTCGACGTAACGGCGACCGCGCGCCGCATACTCCGACAGCGGGCGACCGTCAACCAGCACTTCCACCGCGAATCCGTTTTCCGAAACGACCGGCTTTGAATAGAATTCGTCCGTCGTCGATTCGGCCTCGGCGCCTTTGAATGCCTGCACATTTTGCGAGCCATATCTGAACGCCAGACCGGCCAGGACCGCGACGGCGGTCATCAAGCTGAGACCCGTAAGAAACTTTTTCCACATCGATTCGTTCTCCTTCTTGGCGAGAATAACTATCGTCGATTGCAGAACGTCACGATTCCGGAGTTCTTGCGCGGAATCCCACGGCTTGGCGAAGGTTTCTGGCCAGTTGGTCCGAACGCAACTGTTCTGTTTGAGTATTAAGGCGCTGGCAGGATAGAATGGCGCGACGTTTTCTTTGGATATCACTTGACGACTGAGGGCGGGTGGGTTTCAATGACCGCGAAGAGCGGAAAACCCGCGAGGATCGTATGGCCGAATACGTACTGACCGCAACCAAGAGCGGCGCGCCCGCCGGATCGTTCTATGATCGCATCGAGCGTTTTTACGATCTCACGTTCAAGCTCAACGGCTACGGGCGCTCGCTGGATCAATATTTTGAAGCGCATCCTTTGCCCGTGTTTCCAGATGCGAGGGTTCTGGACGCTGGTTGCGGCACCGGAACATTAACGCTTGCTCTGCTCAGGACGCTCAAGGTCCCAGTGAAACTGACGGCGCTTGATCTCTCAGCTTCGTCGATGGCTACTGCAAAGA
This sequence comes from Pyrinomonadaceae bacterium, assembly GCA_035545035.1. Lineage (GTDB taxonomy): Bacteria > Acidobacteriota > Blastocatellia > Pyrinomonadales > Pyrinomonadaceae > UBA11740. Next base: position 2,006 of record DASZZL010000028.1, on the reverse strand, counting down.
AGTACGTCAGCAAGCACAATCCGAACCAGCAAACAGTTCGATTCACCCAGGGAAACATTCTTGCCTTACCCTTTGCCGACGAAGCTTTTGATTTAGTGGTAATCAGCGGAGTACTGGAGTACGTGGCGCTCGATGAAGGTTTGAGCGAACTCGCGCGAGTAATCTCACACGGGGGCTACCTGTTACATCTGCCGATGTATCCGTCACTTGTCACAACATTTCTTGAGATGCTTTTCCGATTTAAGGCGCATCCGCCGCGGGAAGTCGCCGAGACGACCGACCGATATTTCCAGGTTGCCAGCCACTATCGCTTCCCACCTCTTCACGCTATCGGCTGGAGCAAGTCAGCGCTACTCGCACAAAAAGTTTAGGAATTTCGCCGGCGTTACAGAACCGCGAGCGGTAGCGACCGGATGCAACCACTCGAGTTGCACTAAAGCAGAATTGTTCATGCGTCTTTGGCGTGTTGTGTGGCAGTATCCGGTCGCTACCGCTCGCGGTTCTGTAACGAAGGGCTCTCAAGGTAGCGGGCGGGTGGGTCAAGGCGTGCCGCACCTACTTCACCGGAACCAAACGCATAATCCGATCGTCATCACTCGCCGGACTACCTCGCCCATCTCGATATGAAGTCAGTACCACCTGCGTCAGCGGGTGGGTTAATGTGACCACTAACGCCTACCGCACCACCGACACCGGCACCAGACGCATAATCCGATCGTCATCACTCGCCGGACTGCCTCGCCCATCGCGATTCGAAGTTGAAAAATAGATCAAACCATCCGGCCCTTCCGCGATGTCGCGTATCCGACCGTACTTCCCTTCCAAAAGGTTCTCCTGACTAACGACGCGACGCCCATCCAGCGTCACTCGAATCATTCGCGTGCCGCGCAAGCATCCGAAAAAGAAGTTGCCCTTGAATTGCGGAAACGCCGAACCGCGATAGAACATGCCGCTGCCGGGCGCGCACGCGGGCGTGTATTCCAGCAAAGGCGACTCCATCCCTTCACGCGTCGCGCGATGATGAATCACCGGCCAGCCATAATTCTTGCCGCGTTCGAGGATGTTCACTTCGTCGCCACCACCCGGCCCATCGAATCCGCTCGGCCCATGTTCAGTCTCGAACAAAAGATTCGTGCCCGGCTGAAAATCTATACCTTGGCCGTTGCGATTGCCGTAGGTCCAAATCTCCGGTCGCGCGTTCGCGCGTCCGACAAATGGATTGTCGCTCGGCACCGTGCCATCATCATTCAGACGCAGAGTCTTCCCGGCGAGCGAATCCAGTTGCTGCGCCAGCTCGCGCTGCGTCGCATCGCCTGTCGTGATGTAGAGCTTGCCGTCGGGCCCGAAACGCAGACGACACCCGGCGTGCAGATATGTTGCGGGAATGTCTTCGATGATCACTTTGCGATCCGTGAAGCCGTTCGGCGTCTCGCGATAGCGTGCGACGCGCACGCGTTGGCCGTCGCTGCTCTTGTAGGCATAAGAAAGATAGAGCAGATGATTTGAAGCAAACTGCGGACGCAGCGCGACGCTCATCAGACCGCTCTCGCCTCCCGGCTCGACATCCGGCACCGTGAACAAAGGCGTCGCGCGCAGCGTTCCGTTTTCGTAGACGCGGACACGGCCCGGCCGCTCGGTGAAAATCATTCGACCATCCGGCGTCCAAACGATCGACCACACGACTTCCAGATTGCCGATGACGGTTTCAACTTTGAAGCTGGTTTGTGAGCCGGGTGAGGTCTCGACTTCCCCCGCGCCCCGCCCCGGCGGCGGATGACTGCACGCCAATGCGACTAGTGTTAAGGAACAAATCGCAGTGAACGCATACGATCTCATATCTCTAGCGTGCAACTAAGACTCTCTCTTTTCCATTTTCCATTTCGCATTTTCCATTTCTCATTTATCATTCGCGGCGCACCGAGCCAATCGGAAATGACAGATGACATATGGAAAATTATGGAAAATGATAAATGATTCCTACTGGCTTCTGCCCACTGCCTCCTGCC
>DASZZL010000027.1:0-42757 GCA_035545035.1 Pyrinomonadaceae bacterium | reverse complement strand
GATCAAGCAAGGCCTCATCTTTAGGATCGGCCGGCTGGAAGTTTCCGACAATGTCAGCCAGTGTAAACTGGAGCAGCGTTCACAGAACTCTTCCGCACGCTTCAAACCTGCACGTCGCTCCTTGCACAAGAAGGATCAGCTTGCGAAAAAGAGGCCAACAGTCTAGCCATACACTTTACTTAGGGTCAAGCTGCCATCGAGCCGGACCCGACATGACGCCCAGGGAATTTCTACAAACCCACAACCCCGAAGTCTCTAGTTATGAGTGGACCTAATCAGGGGAGGGTTACAGCAGGACGAGCGATACACCCATGCGGCGTTTGACGCTTACGATTGCCACGACGAACGCAACAATCAAGAGAACCGGCCAAACGGCCAGCAGCCGATCAGCCCGCTCGGCCGCATCCTGATCCGATTTTCTGATTCGCGAGGGCGCAAGTGTATCCAAGCAGGCAAAAGCGCGTCAAGACCTGCGTCCAGCGAACGCCGGTCAACTTCGAAGCCCGCCTTGATTTGCTCCGGGCAAAGCAGATACATTGCATCTTGCTACCTTCAGCCATCGAGGATGGGCAAGAAGCGTTAGTTGGAAGAGCGATGACGAGTTTATCGACACAGTCATTCTGCTTTACAACGATGAAACCTTGTGGAACTCAATCCAGCAAGCCGAGAGGAAGTACATTGAGCGGCATTGCTCTCCGAACGCAATGAAGAAGAAACTGGCGGATCTACTTCAGACATCTTGTAATGGCAGAGAGCACGAGATAGTTATGGAGGCAAGATGACGGTAAACAACGTCGGCCAATCGAGTTCTCTTACCTACAAGGAGTGGTTGAGGTCCGAAATTGAGAATGAAGGATACTGGTTTCATCGAATTGAGCTTGCTCCTGATTTAATTACTCCTGGGTGGTCTGATCCAAGAAAGGAAAAGTTGCCGCATTTCGGGTTGCCGACAGAGATGGCGGGAATGCGTGTGCTTGACATCGGATGCGCCGAGGGATTTTTCTCGTTTGAAGCAGAGCGCCGGGGCGCGAGGGAAGTCGTCGCGATCGACTCTTTTCCTGACTCGGTTCGTAGGTTCAATATTTGCAGGAGCGCTTTAGGCTTGAAAGCGACTGCCTTTCTTTGCAGCGTTTACGATCTGAATCTCAGGGCATTTGGAACGTTTGATATGGTCCTTTTTTATGGTGTGCTATACCACTTGCGAAATCCTATTCTGGCTCTCGAAAGAATATTGAGTGTTTCCACCGGAACGATGCTGTTGCAAACGGCGGGTTATGAAGTCTCTGGCGCAACTGAAATTCCGCTGGCTAAGTTTCATCCTTTTGGAGTAAAGAGCGGGCCGCCTGAAAACCCGCAGTGGGATCCGACGGTTTTCTGGTTGCCGAACGCGGAATGCGTAAGGGCAATGGTGGCCCATGCGGGCTTTCAGGATATTCAGACCATCTCGACAGACTCGAAGACAGGCATAGTTGTCCGGGCTCGGTCCCCGATACAATCCAGAGGCGAGGCGCCTGATCAAACAAAGGCGCCATGGTCCTGAAATGTTCCGCGGCCTCGAACACCCACAAGCTGCGAGTGGTTGGCAGCGTGTCGTAACGCTGCCGAGCTCTTCGTACGCTTGAAGCCCATGCCGAAGACAGTATTTCCGAAGAGCCCTGTGTGGAAAAACTCCAACCGGTGGATCGAATCACTCCAAGACTAGTCAGCATTGCCTTATCCAGGTTCTGGCGGGCGTTGGGATTTGGCATTTCTAAACACTTCCTGCGCCCGATCCAAGATCTGATTACGCCGCGTGAAGTCGCGAGATACTTGTTCAAGAAAACATTTCCATTCTGGCAAGCGCTGGGCTTTCACATTGTTCCTAAGCATTTTTACGAACCCATACCAGACACAACCAAACTCAAAGAGAGCTTGTGGCAAACGCAGTCAGAGCTCGTCGGTATTGATATTAATGAAGAAGTGCAGCTTCGATTACTATCTCAGTTTGTTTCTGAGTATAAGACAGAATATGAGAGCTTGCCCAGAGAAAGGACTGCAATCCCGTACCAGTATTATGTGAATAATCTCAGATATTCTTCTGTCGATGGTGAAGTTCTATACTGCATGATCCGTCATTTCAAGCCCAGGATAATCTTTGAAGCTGGCTCAGGATACTCAACCTATTTATCTGCTCAAACCATTCTTCGAAATAATAGCGTGGGTGGCCGCGAAGATAAGTTAATAACCTGTGATCCATACCCGAATGATACTTTGAAAGCCGGGGTCCCTGGCTTATCTAGATTGTTATCGAGAAGTATAGAAGATATTCCTCTTTCCGAGTTTGACAGCTTAAGAGAGAATGACATTCTCTTTATTGATTCAAGCCATGTCTTGCGGATAGGCAGTGATGTTCAGCGCGAATATCTTGAGATATTGCCGCGGCTGAATAAAGGCGTAATTGTTCACATTCATGATATTTTCTTTCCGGCCGAATACCCGCGATATTGGGTGATGAATTATTACAGGTTCTGGAATGAGCAATACTTACTTCAAGCGTTTTTGACTTTCAATCGCAGCTTTGAAGTTCTATGGGCCGGAAGTTATATGCACCTGAGACATCCTGACCAACTCGAACTGGCATTCAGTTCGTACAATAGAAAACTAAATTGGCCATCGAGTTTCTGGATCAGAAGAATCGACTAAGACTTCGAGTGGGACGATGTTAGTTGGCCAGGCGCCAGGTCGAGTTTCTCGTGCTCGTCAAACTGCAATATTCAACGTTGCTGGAGTCATCTGTGAAAGCGAACCCAGAAACCAAGTCGACGGAAACCCTCAGCACGAAAACCCGAGAGTACGCGACTCTGATGGAGGCAAAAGGGGGAGCCTGGTGGAAGAAAGCACTTGACGTGCAGGCGCCTTATCGCTGGAAGCTTCGCCGTTTGAACCTCGGGTTCGTGCTCGATATTGGATGCGGAATTGGTAGAAACTTGATCAATCTGAGGGGACACGGAGTTGGGATTGATCACAACCCATATTCTGTCGAGAGGGCAAGATCACGAGGGTTTCAAGCATTCACTCCCGAAGAGTTTAAACTATCAGAATTCGATGCACCCAAGCGGTTTGACTCAATTCTCATGGCCCATGTTGCGGAGCATATGATGGAACTAGAAGCTGTGGAGCTGTTAAGAAGGTATCTTCCGCTGTTGAGACCTCAGGGACGGACGATACTAATAACACCTCAGGAATATGGCTTCAGCTCGGATCCGACACACATTCAGTTCATGACGTTTGAAAACCTGAGAGCCATCGGCGACGCAGTGGGCCTGGAACTTCTTAAGGAGTTCTCTTTCCCATTTCCGCGCATGTTCGGTCGCGTGTTCAAGTACAACGAATTTGTGTCTGTTTTCAAGAAAGTGTAATAGAGCGCTCCGGCCAGGGGACTCACCGACTATGTATAAAGAGCATCGTATCGCGGCGGTTATACCGGCCCGTGATGAAGCTCGTCACATCGCCCAGGTCATTAGAACTATTCCCGATTTCATCGACCATGTAATAGTAGTAGATGATGCTAGTCAGGATAGCACTCGGGAGGTAGCTTTGGCGTGCGATGAGCCTCGCTTGGTTGTGCTGCAGAGTCAGCAGAATCTGGGTGTAGGCGGGGCCACGCTCCTGGGTTATCGCAACGCGATCCAGGTTGAGAGCGATATCATCGTGAAGATGGATGGTGATGGACAAATGCCTCCCGAATACGTGTCCGCCTTGCTGGATGCCATAATCGATCAAGGCTACGACTACGCGAAGGGCAACCGCTTCTTGGCAAGTGAGTCCCTTGCGTTCATGCCAAACCACCGGCTGTTTGGCAACGTGGTCCTTACTTTTCTGACCAAGCTGGCTTCCGGCTACTGGAATATCTTCGACCCGCAAAATGGCTACACTGCAATCAGAACCGACGCTTTGCGCACTCTAAACCTCGACGTGATTCACAAGGGCTACTTCTTCGAGAACGACATGTTGATTCACTTAAACTTTCAAGCCCTCCGCGTTAAGGACGTTCCTATTCCGGCTTGCTACGGTGATGAAAAATCAGAGGTAAGTCTCTTTCATATCGGCGCGACATTTCCATTCCTGCTGTTGCGAAAGTTCTTAGATCGCATCTACCAGAAGTACGTTCTGCGAGACTTCTCGCCAATCGCACTGTTTCTGTTTCTTGGTTCAGCGTTGTTTGGCTGGGGCACTTTGTTCGGAATATATCTGTGGATTGAGACGGCCATCACAGGTCGGCCAACACCCACGGGGACAATTATGCTGGCCCTCTTACCTCTGATAGTAGGCTTCCAACTCCTCTTGCAGGCGATCGTTCTTGATATACAGCAAACACCGAAATGAGCCGATCTATTGCGTGGGCCGCAATTGCTAGACCAATGAGACCATAAATTATTGCCGCCAAATTACCACCACACAACCGCTCGCATCATCCTTTTGACGATAAAGAATAAAGGAGTGAATATTCCATCCGCTAAATAAGCGATCCCGCCTCTTGCGACCTGCCCGAAATCCAATCGAACGCCGGCGTTCTTGAGCAGTTCCCGGTCGCTGACTTTTCTCAATTTCTGCGTCGCTTTGCGCTTGCGCATGACGTCCTGCCAATTAACGGCAATCCAGCGGTACGCGCAGAATTTATTCTTCCAATGTTGGCGATCACCTAACAGCACGAAACCCCAGGTCACAACTTCCGCTAAAAGAAACGCCGGAAGCAGAACCAAAAGCGATCGCCACTTTAAATTCTTCAAGAGCATCAGGTAGCGATTGCGCTCCTGGTAATGCACTTTATTGGGCCCGAAGCGCAAATTGTAATCGTGCAGAATGACGCTTTGAGGAACATAGACACATTTCCAGCCAGCGAGTCGCGCGCGTAATGACAGATCAGTCTCCTCCATGTAGATAAAGAAATCTTCATCAAATCCGCCCAACACTTCAAAAACCTCACGACGCATTGCAAATGCCGCTCCCGAAATCGCGTCAACCTCATCCCCTGCCGAGTAAAGTTCTTTGGAGCGTCCCATGCCTCGGCATAGTGTCAGGCCGCTCACGTGGATTGTGTTGCCGCAGGCATTTATCTTTTCAGGATTACTCATCAGCAATACCTTCGAGGTAGTCAGGCCGACGCGCGCGTCTTTAAATGGTTGGAGCAGGTGATACAACCAGTCGGGGTGGACTGATGTATCAGGATTGACGAAAACCAGAATCTCGTTATTTGCGATCTCCGCTGCACGATTGTTGGCAGCCGCAAAGCCAATGTTTTTGCCGTTGCGGAGCACGCACGCGTCGGGGAACTCCTGTTCGAGCCATTCCAAGCTTCCGTCTGTGGAGCCGTTGTCCGAGATAATGATCTCAAAATTGCCCCGACTGGCGAAAGCCGAAGGCAAGTATACTTCGAGGCGATGTTTTTCATTAGTATTGACGGTAATGACACTCGCCGAAGGGAGCGCATCTCGCTCCTGTGAATGCTTTGGCTGTGCGCGCTGTAGCTCAATCACTTCATAACCCTGAATTAGCTTCTGAAATTATTTCGACATCAATTGTCGCCAGGATGGCGGAAGTCCGCGTTCAATTTCTATATTAGAAAATGGGGACCCTTGCCGAGTGCCGACTTTCTTTACCCATTCCGACATTCGGCTCAATCCCTCATTCAATGTGGTTTCTGGAGGGCACTTGAAAAACTTGCGAACTTTATCGTGCGACGAATAGGCGTGAGCGACTTCCTTGCGCGCGGGCAGGTAAGTAATCTCTGCTTGCTTGCCCATTGCTTCGGCCACGCATTCGGCCAGGAAGTTGAGGTCGTAAGGTGTATCTGCACCGACATTAAAAACGTGCCCGTAGGCTTTAGAGTTAAGATGAGCTTGAGCGATAACGGGCGCAATGTCTTTCGCATAGGTAAACGCGCGCGTTTGAGTGCCATCGCCGAAGATCGTCATCGGCTTGTCCTGCATGATCTGGTTCATAAAAATGCCTATAACGTTGCGATAGGGATCGCCGATATTCTGACGCTCGCCGTAGACGCTGTGAGGTCTGAAAATGACGTGATTCAAACCAAACATATGACGCGAGGCCCTGAGTTCCTGCTCGACAGCAAACTTTGCGATGCCATAAGGGTCTTCAGGTTGAGGCATCATGCCTTCACTCATTGGTAGTTGGTTAGAACCGTAGACCGCGATCGAAGATGTAAACACGAAACATTCGACACCATGATTGACGCAGTTGTTAATCAAATTGACGCTACCAATGAGGTTATTCTGATAATTAAATCTCTTGATAAAATGGCTCAACCCTTCTGCCGCATACGCTGCCAAATGATAGACGTCCCTGATACGATGATCATTAAAGATCGAATCCACTAACTTATGATCGAGAATACTGCCTTGAATGAATTGAGTATCAGGATGGACATTGTCTAGAAAGCCGCCGCTTAAATCATCCATCACGATCACGTCATTGCCCGCTTCAATAAGGCAATCTGCTACATGTGAACCCAAGAATCCTGCGCCGCCCGTAACTAAAATGGTATCTTTCACGAGTCTTTATTCAGAGTTGTGTCGAAGTTATAGTACAGGCACAATCTCTTCGTCTTCCACAGCGTGCTCGACGGCTCTCGGCGAAGTCAATGAGCGCAGCCGCGATAGGTTGATGTCACCACGGACAAAATAGAAAAAGCCAAAAACCACTGCTGGTCCGAACCCGACCAAATGCATCACAATGGAAATTGCGGCCGCAGTCTCGCGTGCTACCCCGAGGAAGATCAGTCCCGCAGCCATTGCCGCGTGATAGAAACCAGCCGCTCCACCCGGTGTGGGAACCAGCGATCCTACTATCGACCAACCGAGCACAAATATTGTTTCAGTGATTCCAAAGGGAACTCTGAAAGCGCGAATCACCAGTAGATTAGCCGCTGCGATCCCGGCCCAAACCAGGATCGTCCACCCGATCGCCACGGCAAGCTTTCGCGCATCCACTAATACTCTTAGAGCTTTCGCAAGCTGCTCAAGGGTACGGATCATGAGCATGGTCAAGCGTCCCGGAATGAAGCGCCAACTATTCAGGTGCCTATTCAGCCAGGCGATGGTCTTTGTTGATTCTCTTCTAAACCAGTTTAGGGCTGCGATTCCCGCCATGGCTCCAATAAGTAGTGTTATTCCTGCAATTCGTACTCTGGACCATTCGCCTGCCATCCGGTTGGGTGGTCTGAGCCATAAGAGATTTGCTGCGAATAAGAGGACAATAGCCGTCAGATCGTAAATTTTTTCAACCATAATGGTGACAAATGAAGCACTCGCACGCACTCTCGGGTCACGCAACGGCAGCACCACCGGACGAACGAGCTCGCCTAAACGACCCAGAAGAAAGATGGCACTGAGTCCCATCGTAGTGGCAGCAAAAACATGCTTCAGGCTGGTTGGGCCGAAAGGTGTTAGCAGTACACCCCAGCGACAAGCTTGGACCAGGTATACCAAGCAAACTATGAGAACAGCTATGCCCAGCAAGTACATGTTGGAATGGCTAACAGCATGTCGTACCTCGACCCAATCAAGCTTTCGGCCAAAGTACCAAAGAATAGCGGCAGAGAGGGCACAAAGTGCGGCAAACTCGACGAATTTTCGGAACGAAGATGGCGTCATAAAGGAGAGATGAGCCCGGGCAGAATCGGTCTGGGCTTATGGAACGCAAACCACAAGATCCAGGGACCTCGCGGAGAGGCTACTGCACATTGGCCTGGAGGGGCAAGAGAAAGCGAGACGCTGCCAGGATTGAACAAGCCCCCGCCACCGAACTCGCAAAGGAAGCGAGAACAGGAGTGGTTTGCCCAACGCGGCGTGATGCAGGTGGAGTATGTGGGCCACCCGCTCGCGGCCGGTCTCAATCACTATTCACAGCTGTTTCCATCTTCTCAACAAATGCGTTAGGCACACAGAAAACAAAAAACGCAGACCGCCAGAGGATTTAGAGGCTTCGGAGGAGAAGAACTCAGGGCTCGATCACACATTGATTGATAGTCACCGTCAGTGTTCGCTCATTGATGGGATGATGATATGGTGCAATGAATCACTATGAACTGGAAGGGCCAGAAGATAAAAGTCCGCGGCTCCGGTTGTGGTTGCAGGCACAGTAGCGCGCTAACGCCATTATTGGCGGTCAATGCAATGATGAGATTTAGTTATGGAAATGATTAATTATCTTGTGTGGGCAATCGCCCATCTTGGCGCGTGGGCGCTGATGCTTTTATGCGCTGCGGGCCTTGGAAATCTATTCTTGCGCAAATATCGCTTTCAGAACTTGGCGGAGCGGTTGGTGTTTACCACAGCCATAGGGCTGGGCTTATGCGCTCTTGTGCTTTTCATTCTGGGGCTGCTCGGAATGCTCTATCAATCAGTTATCTGGGTCTTGACCGTATCCGGCGCGGTGGCGACAGTTTCGAACTTCTTATACTTACATAAGCGCTGGCTCGGAATTCGGCAATGGAAACAATTCTTGAGTATTCAGCGGTGGAAGCATCTCTACAGCTTGCGCAATGCGGTTATAGCCTCGCTGATACTTATTGCGGCGGGCTATTGGGTCATGTTGCTGATCACGAGTCAGTATCCCCCAACTAATTGGGACTCTATCTCGAATCACCTGGTCATCGCCCGTGCAAATCTGACAGAACATAGCCTTGGTATCGTTTTAGGGATTCCACAACCTGTGCTTCCTGCTTTGAACCATATGCTCTTCACATGGGCGTTGGCGCTGAAAGACGACGTCCTTGCGCAGATGGTCGTACACACATTCCTAATGCTAACTGCTGTGGGCCTTTATGCTTGGGGCAAGCGTCAAAACCGGCCAGCGTTAGGTTGTGCTGCCGCCGCTCTCTGGCTTGCTCATCCACTGATTCGGGTGTTGGGAGCAACGGCTTATGTGGATATTGGCCTTACGTGCTTTGTATTTCTGGGCGTCTACGCTCTGCGTGTCTTCTGGGACGGTCGAAAGGCATCCTGGTGGTATTTAGGTATTGCGTTGCTAGCGATGGCGGCAGGCACGAAGATGACCGGTCTCTTTTTTTTAGGTCTCGGATCGTTGCTTGGCTGGTGGCTGCTGGTGCGGTCCTTCTTAAAATTTCCCAGTCACAGAAGCGCCGAACAGAACTCCGAAGATTTTGTGCGGTCACAATCTCGATTTAGCTGGAGATCACTTGTGCTAGGCTCGGCTTTGGCTCTTCTCATCCTAGCGCCGTGGTATGGGTTCGTCTCCTACCATACTGGCAACCCTTTTTGGCCTATATTTGCGCAATACAGCAAGGGGATATGGGGGGCTCCCTGGGTTGTTAGCGGCGTGGACAAGTTGATGATAGGTTTCAAGCAGGCGACTATTCGAAACTTCTTGATGCTGTCGGTCGATTTTATTCGTTACCCGGCTCGCTTTCATGCAGAGCTCAACCTAACCCTGTTCCCGCTGATAGTGGTCTGGCCGCTGGCCTGGATAGTAGCATTGTTCAATCGCTCTGTGCGCTGGTGGGTCTTTTGGGCGCTTGCTTACACAGTGTTCTGGTATCTTCAAGCTCCATTTATTAGGTACTGGCTGCCGGTCTTACCGATTGCCGGTCTTGCGTTATGCGAAAGTATCCAGTGGATTTTGGAAAGGATTCGAAAGTCGGCTAGCCTTCATAACGCAGCTTGGGTGGCGGCGAGTATTCTTATTCTCTTGTGGAGCGGTTACGCAGTTTCTAAACAAATCAAAGGAAGGGGATTGCCGCCGGCAACGCCCGCCGCGCGAGAAGCTTTTCTTAGCCAGCTAAACGGTTACCCGGGTGTCAAGTATGTGAATGCACATGCAGATAAAACTGAGACGGTATGCGTACTAGGCGCCAGTTGGCTGAATTACTATTTTCACGAACGCGTAATTGATTTATGGGGAGCGCTCTATCAAAACAGGAAGCCCACCTTTCGCTGGCCCGACGATCAGTTGTGGACACAGTGGTTAGATTATCAGAATGTTAAGTGGATATTTATCTATTACAAATCACCGGAGCGAGCCCTGGACATACCCAAACAGAACCCAGTGGTGGATCCGTTTTGGCCAGATTATCAATTGGTATACGCAGACCATCAGACGTGGGTATTTCGTCGCAAGCCAGTTCCGCCCGAAAATCGTTGACCTGGCATATCGCTGGAATGGCTCATGGGCGAAGCCATCATTTGAAGAATTTGTATTTCAGCATCAATGGCCTTAATCTCTTACCCGTTAAGAATGTCTTCAAGTTTGCGTTTCATTGTCTCTGCGGAACAACGCTGGCCAATAAAGTCTTGAGCGGCGCGTTGGACCGAATACCACAAAGATTCGTCTTGATAAAGGCGAACGGTCTTCGCAATGAATTCGGCATCATCGTTTGCGATTAGTACTTCCTTTCCGTCGCATACGTTAAGCCCCAAAGCAGTGAAACTCGAAATAACCGAGGGAATACCATAACTCATAGCTTCCGTGAGCTTATAATTAATACCCGCTCCGAACCGAATCGGCGCGATGAAGAGTCTGCATTTCTCATAATACTCAGTTAGATCCTCTACAAATCCTGTAACGACGATCTGATCTGACGCCAGCTTCAGGATAACGTCCGGCGGCTGCGAGCCGACAATTACGAATCGCGCGTCGGGCAGTTCTTTCAGCACCTTGGGGAACAACTCGTTGGCAAAATGAAGGACCCCATCGATGTTAGGTGGATGGCCGTTCATGAATCCGCCGACGAAGAGCAGGTCTCGTCTGTCTGAAAAGGCCGTAGTCGGTTTATGCAGCTCGTGTGTGAATCCCCAAACGGCTACGTCACGGTGGGGGGCGTCTGCAAGAATAAGTTGCCGCTCCTCCTCGGAGACGGTGACGATGAGATCAGCCGCCCCCATGATATTAAACTCTTTTCTGAATAGCTCACTCTTCTCCTCCTCGCTGAAGTCGCACCCTTCCAGCTCGGCTCGTAAGATTTCCCTTTTGGCGAATATCGCCTCGGCGTCATAAATGATTCTGGCTTTGGGAAAGGCTTTGCGCGCGAGGTTGAGAAATCGTTCACCGTTATGGGGGCGGCTGACGATCACAACATCGTAGAATCCCGAACGGCTAAGGATTAGTACTTTGGGATTGAAGCCGTCGCCGTAAAATGTTTCCACTCCCATTTGCTGCAACTTCTGAGTGGTTGGCAGCCATGGGCGAGGGACGGTCGCAGGAATAAAAGTTACTATGCATCCCAACTGCGAGAGGAATTCCTGCAGCTTATATGCACGCGCGAGGCCTGATCCCAGATAGGGGGCGGGAATTTGATCGTCAATTACCAACACCCGCCTACCTGTGCGCCGGTCGCGTGCTCGCAGCAGATCTCCGTAAGAAGAGTTATGCGAAAGTTCCTTCGCCCATTTCCTCTTGAACTTGGATTGGTTCTCCCTGCAAAGGGCAACCGCCCCCTTCTTCGAGTGGCTTCCGTATTCGTAGTGGATGATCATCGCCTGGGGCTGATATACAACTTTATAGCCGAGTTCGCGTATGCCCAGGCAGAGATCTGCGTCTTCGTAATATGCCGGAAGGTAGATTTCATCGAAGCTCCCGAGCTTCCTGAAGAGGTCAGCGCGAACAAGCAGATATGCTCCTGAGACGTAGTCTACCTCCCGTAGATAACAGTATTCGGGCTTCGACGGATCATCGTCGCGACCATATCCCAGTGCCGAACCATCTTGCCAGATGATCGATCCCGCTTCCTGTAAGGACCCATCTGGTCGTACGAGTTTTCCGCCGACGCCTCCGCATTGCGGGTAGCGCTCCGCAGTCTCTATCAAAGGAGAGAGCCACTGTGGCGTGACCACTACGTCATTATTCAAAAACAAAACGTACCGACCTACCGCAACGCCCGCTCCTCTATTACAGCTTCGTATAAAGCCTGCATTCGTCCCATTCCTGATCGCTTGCACATTTATGACCTTCGACATCAGATCTGTTGTCGCGTCATTTGAACCATCATCAATGACAATTACCTCAAAGGCTGCTTCCGTATATTCAAGAATAGACTCCAAACATTGATACAGGTATTCGGCCTTGTTGAACGTCGGAATCAGAATGCTCACCACAGGCTCTTGAAACTGTGGAAACACCAATCGTGAAGCAGAGTCGGAGAGAAATGAGTTAAGCCTGCCTTTCAGTTGCTCAGTCGTTGGGTAGGTTTTTACGTACTGACTTGACCCTACCTGAAGATCAACTGCTCTCCACGAGCCGAATGCTCTGCGAACGAGGAGAGGAAGTTCCGTTAAGCGCGGCAAGCGCCCCTTCTCATCCCGGTGTACCTGAATTCGCGACCAGGAGTATTGAGCAAAACTTCGGAGTTGAAGAATTCTTCGCAGCACAGATCGATCCATTTTTCTATATGGCTTTTCCCGAAAGACTGGCGAGAGTGTAACACGTGACGAGGCGGTGGTAATCAGCAGACTGACGACGTTAAATGCGCTCATTGATTTTGATTCGATGGTTGACGCTGATGCGGAAGTTTTTCGCGAGGGGCGTGGCTGAGCGGTGGGACGCGCGCATCGAAGCCTACGCAAAACTGTTTCAAAAAGCATGGATTAGCGGTGATGGGCGAGCCCGCTTCCGGCTTTCATTTTAAGGTTAGCTGGATCATGGTGGAGCCGAGGGGAGCGAACCCCTGACCTCATGAATGCCATTCATGCGCTCCTCCGGCTGAGCTACGGCCCCGTCTACTTTTCGCCGAACTGCGTCAGATGTGATGTGACGTATGACCCGCTTGGCCACCTTCGGTTTGTGTGTTACAAAATAGCACCCCAGCAGCGCTCTTCTGTTCAATCGGTTGATGTCCCAATTCCCCGTTGCAGCGCTTTATCTGGCGACCGTCGGAGCCTTGGGTCGTCATTAGAGTTATCTGCCTCGAAAAGATGGTGCCCGAGATGAGCTGACGTGAGGGCCGACGCCTCTTCGCGCGAAGTCAGCGGCTGCAAGCTCTAGCCCTTCCCGCAGGGAAGTCTTCGGTTCCCATCCCAGAAGTTCGCGCGCCCTTTTGATGTCAGGGTTTCGCTGACGTGGATCATCCATTGGCAACGGTTCATGTTTGATGCTTGTGTTTGAACCGCACATACGAATTACTTCGTAGGCCAATTGCTCGATTGTGAACTCACTTGGATTCCCAAGGTTCACCGGTTCATACAAGTTCTCGGCGCTCATCAAACGAACAAGACCCTCAACCAAATCGTCTACGTAACAAAATGCTCTTGTCTGTTTGCCATCGCCGTAAACCGTCAGAGGTTCGCCACGTAATGCCTGCACAATAAAATTCGATACCACCCGCCCATCGTTTTCCAGCATGCGCGGGCCATAGGTATTGAAGATTCTAGCGATGCGCGTGTCGACCTTGTTCTGCCGGTGATAGTCCATCATCAAGGTCTCCGCCAACCGCTTTCCTTCGTCGTAACAGCTGCGCAGACCAATCGGATTGACGTTCCCCCAGTAACTTTCAGTCTGGGGATGTTCCAGTGGATCGCCATATACTTCGGAAGTTGAGGCTTGCAGCATTCGGGCGTGCACACGCTTCGCAAGACCGAGCATGTTTAGCGTCCCCATTACATTTGTCTTAACTGTCTTCACTGGATTGTATTGGTAATGAATGGGCGAAGCAGGACATGCGAGGTTATAAATCTGATCGACTTCGAGCAGGATGGGCTCGATAACATCATGGCGTAACAGTTCAAATCGACGGTCATCGAGCAAGTGGAGAATGTTCTCACGACGGCCGGTGAAGAAGTTGTCGAGGCAAATTACCTCATGCCCGTCAGCGATAAGTCGGTCACACAAATGCGAGCCGATAAAGCCCGCTCCACCAGTGACTAGAATACGCATCCGGTTACTTGACTCGTTCCCTTATCCAGCTCGTGTTCAGGCAGAGCTTGCTGATCGCCCGAATGTCAGGAAGCGTCGGAAAACCTTTACACGCCAAGTCTTACCGAAGCCAGTTCGGCAATCGTGGCTGCTTTCCCGCTAGCAGTTGATAATTGATTCGATTGGTGGAGCCGAGGGGAATCGAACCCCTGACCTCATGAATGCCATTCATTCGCTCTCCCAGCTGAGCTACGGCCCCGTTTTGCTGCTCCCGGTTAGCCGGCTCGATGTCATGGGGGCAATTCTAGAGGAGATTTTGTTTTGACACAAAGCGCGTGTTCGGTCTGGCTTCGTGGAAGCGGATGCGCGGACTGATTGGTCAAAGTTGAGAGCGAAACTCTTTTACGGTTTGCGCCACATGCTCGATCTGCTCGCGAGTCAGCTCCGGATACATCGGCAGCGAGATTACCTCATCAGCAACTTGTTTCGCTGCGCATCGCTGACCGTCGTCGTGGATTGGAGCCTGCCAACCAGAGGCCTCGCCGGGCTCGACCTCGAACCTGACGTCTTTGAGCGCCCAGATCGTCTCGTGACGCAGGTTGCCGTTGGCTTTAGCAAGTTCAGGAAGCGAACCTTTCGAAAAATGGTTTCGTGCAGAGTCTCATTAGAGGCTCGCCGCACGCCAATCATGGTGTGTGCGACCGTCGGCCAATCGCGCCCCACTAATCGAAGCTCCGGTTGGAAGGGTCCGGTATTCTCCGGATTAGTTGATGGATCTCCGTAAATCGTGTTCGTCAGAGTCTTGCATCAGCAGAGCGAGATAGAGCTCGCGCGCCGAGGTGTCCGGACTTCCGATGCTCCGGCTTGATGCAGCCATTTCATTCTCTTCCAGCAACAGCCACGCTCCTCAAATGATTCATGGGAAAGTGTATTCTCCGCGATAAAACTTGCGCAGGTTTTCACGAAACCAGTCAATGCTGCCTAGGTCCCTCGCCAAATCATAGGCCTGCCGCCAGCACCGAGTGTAGGCCACGGGCTCATCGAGGCGTTGAATATCCGTTGTGATCATATCCATCAGAACCTCCCACGAGGGGTAGACAGTCTCAAGTTCTGCAAAGGCCGGTGTGAAGTAGCGATCGTTGAACACCGCGAAGGCGACTCCCCCACTCCAAACCTGTTCTACAAAGTAAGCATCCAGTCCTTCGCCGAAAGTCAACGACCACTTCGCACGACGAATAAGTTTTCTATAATCTTCGTAGTGGAGATTTTGAACGACTTGGATTCTTAAGTCCGGAAAGGCCTGTGCGATGTGCAGAAGCACTTGTTCCTTCAACGGGTGCTCGTCATGCGAGACAACTAAGAGAGGCTCCTTTTCCTGATAGCCAGAAAGAGAATAGCACTCTGGTCCAGTACAAACGCTCAGTCTATGCACTGACACGCCCAGCGCTTCCCGCGTTGCCGAGTTGGTGTATGCCTCATGCGCAGTTGTGCACGTCACTCTTCCAAAGCGCATCAATCCCGAGACATTCTGTCCTTGGACCAGGTCGATATTCTGGAGCATTACGTTAAGATGAAGCTCTCGGACGTTTTGCACCAGCGTCGGCGAAGCCGACGTGAGCCAATCCGTTACCTGATTAACCGCATATTCGGGGATGTGCAGCAGCAAATAGTCCAAGTGTCTGCATCGCTTTAACACAGACTCTAAATCCAGCATATAATTGTTATTCTCGAACCAGGTGTATTTAAGGAGAAGCGGATCACCGGGAACCGTGCACAGAACTACCCGGGCTCGATGAAGGTGTCGCAGAGCGGCAGACTCCTGATATATGGCAGCAATCGAGAGTACGCCGCCGGCCCGCCATTCGTAACCCGGCGTAAGAAAAACTATCAGGCGTTTGGTTCTGAATGCAATGGCACGGGTCAAGACCGTACGCGTAAGGTCTTCGTGCTCTTGAGTAACGATCTTAACTTGAGACTCTATTCTAGCGGTTTCACCGCGTACTTGATCCACCTGTCTAGCGGTTTCACCCCGTACTTGATCCACCTGCGATTGTAATTCCGCAACGGCGGTTCCCACCATCGCGTTTACGGCATCAAGTTCTCCGCGTACGAGGTTCAGCTGAGTTTCCAACTGGTCCAGTCTGTCACCTGCCCAAGCGAGCTTATACAAGTTGACCAGACGCCGAAACTTAGTAGCGATTGACATGTTTTTGATCTAAACGAAGTCGGCAAAACCCTTTTCGAAATGCCGGAATATATATGCAGAAATGATGAGCAAGCTGATTACGGATCGCCGGGAACGACGCATAGGGCTACCCGGGCTCGGTGAACATGTCGCAGAGCTATAGACTCCCGATATATTGCGGCAATCGAGAGTATGCCACCGGTCCGCAATTCATAACCAGGCGTAAGAAAAACAATCAGACGTTTGGTTCCGGATGTAATGGCGCGGGTTAAGGCTTCACGCCTGACGCGATTTTTGATCGACACCGTTTCCATCGGAGGCCTGGCACTCTCAGACATTAGCCCTCCTCTAAGAGTTTGCGTATAGCCATAACCGATTCAGTTTAATCCACAACAGAAGGCGCAATATCGCTTCGCGAAGCGGACGGATTCTTAGATTGGTTTACCTTCCGCGAGACCTAAAACTCAAAATCAGGATACCGCTTCCGGTAAGCCTCTCGCTCGCCTTTGAACCACGCCAGTTCCTCCTGTTCGCTCATTTTAGCGGCGCCTTTGCGGATAATCAGTATCGCTTCATGCGGAGGATGGTTGAGAAAGACCTCCAACTCGAAATCAAAAGCGAGCTCTCTTCTTAATCTGACGACCATCTCAAGCATCTCGATTTGCGTCCACACGTGATAATGTGTGTCCCCCATTTCCTCTATATTTCTCCTAATCTGCTTTTCATCCGTAATGCCTAATATCAATCTGTGTCCCTCTTCATGGTGGCCGAAGCGCGACCACTCGCCCCCTTCTCGGTAGTCTCTCAACAGGTGCTCAAATGTCGTCAGAGGGCGGCAGACATCAAACGTAAATCGCTTATCAGGCAATGTGAGGAACAGTATTCCGTGGCGTTTAACGACTCTGAGAAAGTTCTCAATCGTACCGATGGGATCTTCGCAATGTTCGATGAAGTGATTCGCGATCACGAAATCCTGCGATTCGTCTTTTATTCCTGTTAACTTCTCACCATCCATCAAGATGTCCGGGGCCTTGATGCCCTCTTGGCTCACGTAAAACTTTTGCAGTTCTTCGGGAATCTTGCAATCAACATATTGGACTTTGACATCTGAGGGCACCTTGAGCGGATTGTTAAGGGCGCCGATTTCTATTCCATTTCCGCGTAGATAGATACTTGCCAACACTTCTCGATTAAGAGCGTTTCTGTTTCTGTTCTCCTGCGCGCCCTTAGTTCCCTCACGGCTGGAAACTCTCTGAAAAATAAGTTTTTTGACTCTGAACTCACCCTTCGCCCCAAAAGGGTCCAATCTCAGTCGTATTACTTCAGGGCCCAGGGGGAGGTAACTGACCTGCTCCTGGTTAACCGCACCCAAGTCGTGACTTTCTTCCTCGCTGTAGCCTTCCCCGCTGTCAACGTACAGTCTTGAGCTGCCTATCACCCCTTCTTCCGTCTCAATCTCCAACGAAATTTTGGTCCAACCTTTTTGCCATGGACCGACAACGTCGAACTGCGGATCGATCCCGGTCGATTCCCATTTCTCGCCATCATCCAGAAGACGTAGATCATAAAGAGGCAAGAGAGAGGGCCCGTATTCGCGGCCGATTACTTCCTCGGGCCTAAGAGGGTTAGCGCTCTCGGACATCAGTCAGCCGGTTCCTTTTCCAAGAGTTTGCGTATTTCACCGGCGTTTTCGAATGCGGTGTTGATGATGTCGCAGACGATGCGGATTGTTTCCGGAGTAATGACCTGGCCGGTCGGTAAGGTAATAACCCGTGCGGCCGCGCGTTCAGTTTGCGGCAGAAACAAGTGCGCGTCTGGATAAGACGATCGATAAGGCTCCATCCGGTGACAGCCCGGCCAGAAATATCTTCGCGCAAGCACATTCTCCGCATGCAAGACTGCTAAAAGCTCATCCCGATTGAGCGGCGCTCTCTCCGGGTCGACCTCAATCACAACATAATGATAATTGTTGTTTTCTTTGGGATCGTATTCGATAAGCGAGATTCCCGGCAATGCCATCAACTCTTCCCGGTAGACTTCCCAGTTACGCCGGTTCACCGCAACGATCTCGTCCATGGCCTCGAGTGACGTCAAACCCATAGCTGCGCACACTTCCGTAATCTTGGCGTTAATTCCTACATGACTGACATAGTCATAGCCGGCAAAACCGAAGTTCCGCATCAAACGCATCTTGCCGGCTAATACATCATTGTTGGTCACCACCGCCCCACCTTCAAAGCTGTTGATGAATTTGGTCGCATGAAAGCTGAAGATCTCCGCGTCGCCGAAACTGCCAATCATGCGGCCGTGGTAAGAGCAGCCGAAAGCATGAGCGGAATCGAAAAGAAGCTTGAGGCCTCGGCGCGCTGCAATCTCGGCCAGCGAGCCGACGTCGCAGGGTCGGCCGAAGGCATGTACGGGAATAATGCCGGTCGTGGCCGGCGTAATCATCTGCTCGACCCGGCGCGGATCCAGGTTGTAGGTGCGCGGATCGATATCGCAAAAAACCGGGGTGATCTCCTGCCACTGCAAGGCGTGAGCCGTCGCAATAAAAGTGAATGAAGGGACAATCACTTCGCCTGAGAGTTCGAGTGCGCGGATTGCGATTTCCAGCGCGAGGGTTGCGTTGCACATGGCGATGCAATGAGCGGCACCTGTCAGGTCTGCGATGCGCTGTTCCAGCTCCTGCTCGAACGGACCGGTGTTGGTGAGCCAGCGGTTGTCGAGGATGGTGTTGATGCGTTGGAGCAGTCGCGCGCGGTCGCCGATATTGGGGCGACCGACGTGCAGCTTCTCTGCAAAGGCGGGCGCGCCGCCGAAGATGGCTAAATCGCTGAGACTATCCTTCATTATCTTCTGGACAGAAGATCTTGTTAACTTCAGCGACAGCCGGAAAGCCGGGGCTGATCAATTCGTTTTGCGGCTTGTAAATGTACGGGTGTGGATAGCCGCGTTCGATGAAGGTCTTTTCGAAAAGATTATTGTATCTGAAATGGCAAGACCAGCGGAGTGATTCGGTGACGTTAGTGCCCGACCGATGCACCAACAGAGTCGAGAAGAAGAGCGCGTCGCCACGCTCCACCTCGACCGTCAGCAGGCTCGCCGGATCGATCCGGCTGGCAGCCTCCGGCGCGATGTCGCCGACGCCGTCCACCATCTCAGCAGCGAGCAGCCCCCAGCGATGGCTGCCCGGAACGATTTCGAGCGCGCCCAAACTTTTATCAATATCCACCAGCGGCACCCAAACGACGACCGAGTCGAGCGACCCCTGCATGGCGCGCCAGTCCTGGTGCAGCCACAGCCGCCAGAAAACCTCTTTCTGCGCCAGGCGCGGGTGGTTAAAGTAGAGCGTCGGGCGCGTGCTGATGTTGGGGAATGACAGACCGAGTCCCTTCAGGGCGGTGATAATGCGATCGTCGAGCGAGAGGCGATGCAGTGAGATAAGGTGCTGGGCGTGCTTGCCACAGGTAATAATCGACGGCAGATCAATCTCGAACAAATTGAACATGCCGGCGTTGAACTCCGCGTCACTCACGTCGCCCGCAGGCAGTAGGCCGTGCCGGCGCATCTGCATGGCAAAGACCTCTTTGGCCTCGGAGTGGATCTGCGCGATCTCCTCGGCTGCGAAGAAGCCTTTGCATAACGCGAAGCCCTGCCGTCTGTACTCGCCTACATCTATCATCGATTCTCCTTCCCGGGTCTCTCGCACACGCTGCTTAGAGCCGCGCCCACAGATTGCCGTTCGTCGGCGTCGTGGCCTGCTCGTGAGTGACGAGATAGCCCTGCGCGGTCAGAAACCGCTTCAGGCCTTCAACGTTCTGGCCGGCCGCGTCGAGGTTATGATACTCCATCCTGATCTCTTTAATGCGCGCGAAGTACTCGGGCGGCGTACGGTAGAGGATTTCATACTCCGCGCCCTCGATGTCCATTTTGAGGAGATCGACTTGCGCCAGCCGGTTCACATCAAGGATAGCGGCGAGGGTGGTGCAGTGGACCCGCGTGCCAGCACAGTGAGCGCCCTCCGGCGCGATGAGCGTCGGGAAGAAGAAATTCGTCCCCGCGGTGAACAGCTCGCGGTCGGCCGATGTGCCCGCCACCGCGTAGTTGAAACACTTGATGACGTCGGTCTGCCCGTTAAGCCGGACGTTCTCCTGCATTAGCCGGTAAAAGTCGGGCATGGGCTCGTAGGCGTAGACGCGCGCGTTGCGGGCAATCGTGGCCGCGTAGACCGAGAAGCCGCCGATGTTCGCGCCAAGATCGACAATCGTGGCGTCGTCGGGTGGCGTGCCGTAGTCGCGGCGCACGAAGATTTCAATGATCGGTCCGTGTTCCGGGGCGCGCCCGATCTTCAGCGCCGCGCCGTTGCGGAAAATGTAGGGGCGCGCGGGCACGAAACCGAACGCGTAGTGGTACATAAAGGCGGGCCAGTTTTTGACCCGCCGCGCGATCTGCGGCAGCAGCTTCAGGCGTCGCGCTACCTTGGCAGGCGAGCGGAAACTCTCAGCCATAAAGCTTCTAATCCTCCACCAGAACGGCGTAACCGAAGCCCGCCTCGCCGAAACCATTGCCGCAGTAAAGCATGTACTTCCGGCCCTTGTGCTCGTAGACGTTCGGGTACGCGATCATTTCCGAGTCCCAGCCCGCGTCCGAGCGGTCGATCCCGACGCGCTCGTCCATACGCACCCAACTGAGGCCGTCGGCGGATTCCGCGTAACCCAGGCGGTAGCTCTGCGCCTTATCGGTGCGGTAGCCGACGCTGCCACGGTAGCAGTACCACATACGGTACTTGTCGCCTTCCTTGATGACGGCGGGGCGGGCGTTGGCTTCGCCCTCGGACTTGTACGGGATGCAGGTGATGTTAGGCCGCCGCCAAGCGAGGCCGTCGTCCGATTCCGCGTACTTAATCTGATAGACGGGCTCAGGCTGGCCGGCCACGACGATGAAGCCCGTGCTCGAAGCATACCAACACCGCCATAGGCCGTCTTCAACGAGGATGTAGGGCGTGGCCGTGAAAAATGGTTCATCGCGCGTCCGATCTATTACGGGACCCTCGAACACTCGCTCGAAAGTAATCCCGTTGTCTTCGCTGACCGCGACGCCGATAGCGTTGCGGTAGGGTACCGTCACACCCTTGTTCCAGCCGATGTAGTAAAGATACTTCTTGCCACCGTGGTTGACGATGCACGAGGGCATTGCGCCGCTGTCGTCGAAGCCGCCGAGTTGGCCCGGACTGAGCACCGGGCGGTCGTGGACGCGGATGACGAGCGCGGGAGTCTGAAAATCCAGCCATCCGGTCCCTGATATACGCGTTGAAGCGCACCGTTGGCAACGACATCGGACCCATCAACATCGCGCGGTTCGGTGTTTGGCGGCGTGGCAATAAATCCTATCGAAAGTTTTTCCAGAAGGCTGACCGGTAATCGATCGTGGTAAAAGTATGGTCTGTATGCCAGCGGTATATCCCCGCCAATGACGCCGCCTTGCTCAACTGTCCGCCAAAGTGTCGGGGAAACGTCAACGCCTTTAGCCTCAATTGGATTCACGGGAAAGTGTATTCTCCGCGATAAAACATCCGAAGGTTTTCACGAAACCGGTCAGGGCTGTAGACGTCGCTTAGCAAATCATAGGCCTGCCGCCAGCACCGGTTGTAGGCTACGGGCTCGTCGAGGCGTCGAAGATCCGCTGCCATCCTATCCATCAGAACCTCCCAAGAAGGGTAGACAGTCTCCAGCTTTGCAAAAGCCGGTGTGAAGAAGCGATCATTGAACACCGCGAAAGAGACTCCCCCACTCCAAACCGGTTCTGCAAAGTAACCATCCAGTCCTTCGCCAAAAGTCAACGACCACTTCGCACGACGAATCAGTTTTTTATAATCTTCGTAGTGGAGATCTTGAATGACTTGGATCCTTAGCTCCGGACACACCTGCGCGATTTGCCGAAGCACTTGTTCCTTCAGGGGGTGCTCGTCATGCGAGACGATTAAGAGAGGCTCTTTGTCCTGATAGCCGGATCGAGAATAGAGCTCTGGTCCGTTGCAAGCCAACAATCTATGTAGTGACACGCCCACGGCTTCGCGCGTGGCGGAGTTAGAGTATGCCTCGTGCGCGGTGGTGCAAGTCACTTTCCCGAAGCGTCCCAATCCTTTGACATCTTGTCCTTGAATCAGGTCGATATTCTGGATCATTACATTGAGGTGAACCTCTCTCGTGTTTCGCATTAAGGTTGGCGAGGCGGAGGTGAGCCAATCCAATACCTGATTAACCGCGTATTCGGGGATGTGCAGCAGCAAATAGTCCAAGTGTCTGCATCGCTTTAACACCGACTCTAAATCCAGCATGTAATTGCGATTCTCGAACCAGGTGTATTTAAGGAGATGCGGATCACCGGGAACCGCGCACAGAACTACCCGGGCTCGATGAAGGTGTCGCAGAGCGGCAGACTCCTGATATATGGCGGCAATCGAGAGTACGCCGCCGGCCCGGTACTCGTAACCCGGCGTAAGAAAAACTATCAGGCGTTTGGTACTGAATGCAATGGCACGGGTCAAGACCGTACGCGTAAGGTCCTCGTGCTGTTCAGTAACGATCTTAACTTGAGATTCTATTCTAGCGGTTTCGCTGCGTGCTTGATCCAATTGCGATTGTAATTCCGCAACGGCGGTTCCTGCCCTCGCGTTTGCGGCATCAAGTTCTCCGCGCACGAGGTTCCGTTGAGTTTCCAACGCGTCCAATCTGTCACTCGCCCATAAGAGCTTATGCAGGTTGACGAGGCGGCGGAACTTAGTAGCGATCGACATACTGTTGATCTAAACGAAGTCGGCAAAATCCTTTTCGAAATGCCGGAATATATATGCGGAGATAATCAGCAAGCCGATGGTGAAGCTGACTGAGACTGCGAGCGCAAACTGATTGAAGCGATCGAGTAGTCGCGCGCGGTCACCGATGGTTGGCCGGCCTACGTAGAGCTTTTCAGCAAACGCCGGCGAGCCGCCGAAAACCGACAAGTCGTTAACAGTCCTTTTTTTCAGGTTCTCGCGAAGCATCAACATCCAAGTGTCCAAGCAACTTACTGTTTCTTGTTGGTTCGGTCCTCAAGTTCCGAGCATAGCGGTTCGTTTATTACCTTGCCGCAGAGAAACGACTCCAGTTTCCGCGCGTATTCTTTATTCGCAATTGCGCTCGGATGACCATCGTAGGGCAGAGTAGTGTTTTCCTTAATGCCCAAATCTACTGAGATATCAACCGTCATTATTCCTTTGGCGCTGAAATATTTCAACATGTCAGTAGTCGCGGGATCGGAGAGTATTCCGGCAACGACAAATTCAATCCCATTCGCCTTACAGAGATTGGCAAAATCTTCGATTAGCACTCTGGAGACTTCATGGCTATGGTAAGTTTTCTCTAATGAGTCATTGTATGTATCGTCCAGAAAGTTGGCGAATGCCGAATAATGCAGCAAAGGAACCCCATGATAGTCCAACGGCTTGTACAAGAGTTCCGGTTGCTTATCCGGCGACCATCTCATATAGGGAAGACTTATGCTGCCTGGAACGTAACCACTATAGGCAGGTATTCTAATTTTCATCCAGGTTCTCGACAGCGTGTTTCTGGCGTCGTGCATGGAACCATAGGCGAGGATAACCAACGCAGGCTTTTGTCCCTTTTCGAGAGCCTGCCGAAGTTGAAGCAAAGACTGCACGGTGCTGTACGCTTCAACCCCAAAGTTGACGACCTCATAGCCTGGTAACTTCTCTTGCACTAACCAGGGATATGTCTGCTCATCATTTAGTGACCATCCATGAGTAAGAGAACAGCCAAAGATCCAAATCTCTTTTTTGGGTTTTCCCGGGTAGGTGCTTAAAGGATGCGTTATCCTTAAACCATAACTCAGGTGGGTCATCGTAAATGAATAGGGGCCTGGTACGCGATCGTAGTTGTTCCCGGCCTCGGTAAATATCCGATTGTCGCAACCGGCGTGAAATAGTTTCCCGCTGGCTCGATGCTAAGGTACGGTCGGGGAATAATCCATGGACTGAAGCCCTTTTCACGCATGATCACCTCGGCGAGACATAGAAACGCTATTATGAAGAAGGAACAAACAATCAAGGAGAACAGAAATCTTTTTCTGCGAGAGAGTGGCCGCGACTCATAGATAGCTGTCCTCATAAGGTTCTCTACCCTTGCGCTGCTTATGATGCGAAGGCTTCAGATCTACTTAGCTGAGGAGCTCCGGGCAGTTTGGGTGTCTCCGGCGGTCGTGACTTTAACTTCAGGCGGCAAGCTCACTGAAACTCGCCCGCATGATAAGCGGGGAAATACTTTGTTGCTGGCACATTCTGGGCCTTGATGATTTCCTGGTATTTCTGCTTGTCGCAGCGTTCATCAGAGTTGGCCTAACGTACAGCTTGTGTGTAAATGCACGTGCGCCGCCGAGAATCGCCAGCGAATCCAATGATATTCTTGACTTCATATCTTTGCTTCTCGGCTCCCGCCGATCCATCTTTGCCCGACTCATCTCTTGTAGCACGTGCAGATATAGTAAAAGTGGTAGACCTGGTGTACTTGGATCTCGCCAAGGCTCGCGGGTATCAGCTCCACCGGACAGCGATGGATTATATTGTGACTCGATAATACTTTCTTGAAGTAAAATCTTTCCACAAAAGTCGCCGCTTCGTATAGCTGTTCGTCGAGAAAGAGAACGAGCCCTCCCTTCTTAGTAACGCGCGCCATCTCTTCCAAAGCGAGCTTCGGATTGGTGAAACCATTTATCGCCCCGTAGTTCAGAACTATGTCGAACATTTCGACCTGAAACGGCAGACGCGCGGCGTCGCCCAAGACGAAATCAATCGGGACTTGCTTCTCGGTCATGAACTTCTGCCCTTGCAGGAGCATTGTTTCCGAAAGGTCAAGCCCGGTGTAATCCGCATCAAGCGTCATCCAGCCGTGCCGGTATAACGAGTTACACCTACCCGTCGAAATGTCGAGAACCTGTAATCTTTCCCCCCTCTCCAAAAAGTCACGGAGCGCGTTGGTATGAATCTCCTGAAAGCTCTCAGCCGGTTGGAATCTCTTTAAGAGCAGAGATATTTTGACGGGCACGGCCAGAATTATAAGGTACAGCAAGTACGGGTGCTTATAGAAAAATAGGCCAAGGGCAAGGAAGAGCAGAAGTACGGCCAGCTGAGCTACGTTCGGGGGTGCCAGGTTTTGAGCTAGCAAGAGGTTTACCAGGTAAGCGACGATACAGAGCAGGGAGAGGATGACTAAGACGTAAACCAACCAACCCTTCCAGTACGCTCTGGCAGGACGCACTGGTAACGACAGGAATGGCATTACGTGCTGATAGTAAGTGCCCAGGAAACCGTTATAGAACTTGTCACGCAGCTCTTTGTCTTTCTCACCTACTGCACTTTCAACGTAGAGACGCGGAATGCCGTTAACGCAGGGATATTGCTGCCCGCAATGTTGACAGCTCCAAAGAGTCGAATAGATACACCACTGACTCTTCTGGCAAATTGGACACTGATACTTTGACAGGTTCATGATCCCATTTTGGGGCTGCTTGGCATGTGATGAAGCGGGAGTCTCTCACTTCAAGTCTCATGTCGCACCGCGTAGCCGGTGCCCGTCTTACCGAAGCCGTTGCCGTTATAAAAAAGGTATCTCCGCCCTTCGTGTTCGTAGAGGTTACAATACTCCATCATCTCGGAATCCCAACCGCTTTCCGACCGTTCGATGCCGACCTCCTCGTCCCGTCTCGTCCAGGCAAGGCCGTCGGCCGACTCAGCGTAGCCAAGCCTGTAGCCCTGCGCCGGGTCGGCGCGGTAGCCGCGAACGCCTCGATAGGAATAGAGCATTTTGTAGACGCCACTCTCCTTGTATACGCAGGGGCGGCCAATCGCATCCGTCACCTCGTCGTAGTCTATGCAGACGAGGCCCGTTTTTCGCCAGTTAATGCCATCGACAGAATCGGCATATTTGATGTGATAGCGTGGCTCCGGTAGTCCGTTGATGGTCTCCCATCCGGTGCACGAGACGTACCACATGCGCCATCTGTCGCCTTCACGCAGGACGCAGGGCGCGGTGTTGAAGAAAGGTTCATCAAGGGATCGATCACAGACCGGCCCCTCCGAGATCTTGTGGAAACTTTGGCCCCCGTCCTCGCTCAGGGCAAGGCCGATCGCCAAACGATAAGGAACGGTAACCTGGGGGTTCCAGCCAATGTAGTAAAGATATTTCTTGTTTCCCTGATTAACGATCCATGAGGGCATGATCCCGCTATCGTCAAAAGTTCCCGGCCTTCCTAGTGAAAGGACCGGCTTATCATGAACGTAGAGAATGTTGTCCGGGCGCACGGCCTCGACTTCAAGATAGGAAGTATGGGAGCGCCCGCTTCCGTCTCTCGTTCCGAAGTAGATTCGCAGCACTCCGTCGCGGACTTCGTCAACGACCGGAATCGACGCGTGAGAAACCATCCAGTCGTAGTTACGATCGGGCGCGAAGATGACGCCTTTCTTTATCCACTTCATGCGCAAGCCTGTCTACCAGATACGGGAATCAGAAATCTAAATCTTTGCTCAGCGTCTCACCCTTTTTCGCAGGGTTTCCCTTGTAGACGCCCCACGGCTCTGTGTCTCTCGTCACCGACGCTGACATCGCAATGAACGAGCCTTCAGCGATGTGTATGCGATCGCGAATAGTCGCATTGACTCCAAAGAATGAAAAAGGCTCGACCACGCAATGACCGGAGAGCACTACATGTGATGTGAACGAGACATGGTCCTTGATGACGCTGTGATGCCCGATGTGATTACCACTCCACAGGACCACATTGTTGCCGATTGAAGTGAAGGGCTGAATGGTGTTGTCTTCGAGGATGAAACAGTTGTCGCCGATAGGGACGCCGGGAAACACCGTTGCTTTTGAACTGACATAACTGATCAGTTCATATCCCTTTTCCTTAGTCTGCCGGTAAACAGATTCGCGCAGCCGGTTCATGCGACTTGGTGACATCGGAGCGAAGAACTTAAACTCTGAAGGCGCATAAGTTTTCTCCACACTCTCAAACGCGACGACCGACAGCCCCTCAAAGGTGTTCTCCTCCGGCAGGTACTGCTCGTTCACACTGAAGGCGACTACTTCATGCTCGCTGTCGTGTTGCAAGTAGAATTTCGCCAGTTGCGCGAAATCCTGAACGCCAAAGATGATTACTTTCGCCATCTGTTCAGTTATATCTAGCGGTAAGCGTAGGTTGTATACTCGTAAAGTCCGTAGTCGTTTCTGAAGACAAAATTTCGCGTCAGTTCTTTCTTGACGAACTCGGCCAACGTATCAAACGGCAGGTGAAAGAGATCGTCGCGCTCCCAATCAACATGCTTTGTCATGACGTTGAAAGCGATCCCAATTGCGGCATGTTCGAACACGCGTGTAACCAGATGCTTGAAGTAAGAGAACATCTCGTCGAAAGATAGTTCGCGCTTTTCCGTAAAGACGCCGTTCAGCACAATGTAGTCGAAATTCGGGAGAGAAACTTGCTCGTCAAGCACGTCCAGGCAGAAGAATTTGTTCGCAGGAAATTTGCTTTGCGATAGGCGGACAAACTTCTGCGACAAATCAAGCCCCGCGTACTCAAGGTTTTCCAGTCCTTGTTTGAGGATGTATTCATTGAGATGCGAGGCGCCGCAGCCGAAGTCGAGGAGACTAACTCTCTGGCCACGCGCCTCCGGTTTGATGACTTCGAGCATTACACGGTAGCGCTTTTCAACATCCTCTCGCTTCGGCCAGTCCACGCCGAGGTGCGTATCGCCGTGCTGCTCGAGGCAAGACTCGTAGTGCGAGACAATGTTGAGATACTTCTTTTCTATCATCTAGCCGAACTCGCCCTTTCGATAAGCCGGGAAATAGTCAGAGGCGGCGACCTGGCTGGTCCTCGTGGCCTCGGCGTATCTTTGCTGGTCGAAAATTCTGCCGCAAAGGTAGGCGGTGCGCGTGCCGGTTGACCATCCTTCCTTAAACCGGCTGAGGCCCGAACTCTGACCTTCCTCAGAGCCCGACGCACCACCGAGATTCAACCAGCGAAGTCCCTTTTGGGCAAAGTACTCGAGAGCATAACTGAATAATGCGAAAGATGCGCGCAGATCATACCCGCGCGCACTGTAAGCCCCCAAATGGTAATAGGCTACGTCGCCCTGAACATACCATAGCAGCATTCCCTCAGTGGTTTCCCGGTTCATCGCGCGCAGCGCCACAACGCCGGGGACTGCTAGCTGTTTAGCGAAAGATTCTTTTGAGAAGGCAGCTATTCCTGTAATGCCATGCCGCGTCACTAGGGTTTCATAGAGAGTAGTCCATTCGTTCAGAAAATCCGGCGGACTGGCACATATCTCCACAAGCAGTGTGCTTTGGGCTCGGCGCGCGTTGCGCAAGTGATGGGGACGGACGAATCTCTTCATCTTCCGGGCAAGATCCACAACAAAATGCTGCTTGAACGGAATCACCAAATCCGCAAAACAATCGCGCAGTAAGGTCAAATCGTATTCGCCAAAAGGATCCGTAACCACGGACAAACTGATGAGGCCGGTTCCGATGTTTTCCAGGTCGGTTTGCAGTCGGGACCAATCCCGACATGCGAAGAGTGGATAACAACCCATTGCGTCAAGGTAAGGTGAATTCGGCGCCGGGCGTTCTAGAATCCAGCCACCGCTTTCAGGTAAGAACCGCGGCGTGCCGAATTCAGTCAATGATTGGGAGTATTGCGCGTGCAGGTATCCAGTTACCATTTCATCCTCGGGAGGCAGCCTGCCGAACGCTCCCAGGGCGCGCTGGAAGCGTGCGGTTCCAGGCCAGACTCGTTGGACGTCAAGCTGCTCGTTGTCCAGTTCAGCACTGGTTGGACTACCAGGCTCCCGCCCATACCACCCGGAGATTCCGTCCCCAAGATTAAGTATCTCAAATGTAACCGAGCTCTCGTGACGGTAAATCACCGAACGTCGATCTTTAACGACCGGCAGTTTCCGGCAAAGACGCGACAAGGCGGCCAGCCGTAATTAAAGACTGGCCGCCTCGCCTATTAGGCTAAAGCGCCTTCACGCTATCTGTCGCCGATGCCCAGGGGCTCGGAGACTTACGAGAACGAGATCCGGACAGCCACTAGCCACCAGGTCCAACCGGTGTGCAGGCTGGTCCGCCTCCGCAAACATCGTTGGCGTTGCCAAGGATCGAGTTGTTTGAGAAGGTGTTAATAACCCCCCCGGTGCTAATCAACGCGCCGGTACCGGTGTTGCGATCGATTTGGTTCTGAGCAATCGTAACTCCAGAAACTCCCGTGTTCCCTCCGTTGCCTGCCTGAATACCATTCCCGCCATTCAATGAGATCTGACTTGCCCAAACGAAAACATTTGAAAACCCGCCGGTGGCGGCGTCGACGAAAACGCCATTGGAACTGTTGTTGGCGAAAACGCAGTTGCGGGCAGTAACTTTCGTAAGAGATCTCGCGTGCAGGCCGTTTGCGTTGCCGTTAAGTGAGCAATGCTCAAAGCTAGCCTTCACAAAACCCGCAGACGTGAACAGATTCGCGCCGTCGCTGCTATTGTCCCGGATGACGGTGTTTCTGACGTTGAGGTTGGAGTTGCCGTTGACGTTAACGGAAATCCCAGTCGTAAACCTGAAGATCACGCAGTCTTCGATGTTCACGGTCTTGGCCCCGGCATTAATGACATTGATGCCTGAAAGACCGTTACAGGCGCCGTTAAGGGAAAGGCCTCGGATGGTGACCACATCGGTGTTAGCGGCGTTGATATTGATGGCGTTGGTAAGCGATCCCAGGATAGACGCGAACGTCCCGGTGCCGTCAATGGTAATCGACTTGGTAATCGTTACCGCGCCAAAACCACCCGGATCGATGCAGTCAATTTCACCGCAGGCAGCGGTTTTTGAAATGGCGCCGGCAAAAGTCTTACATGGCGCCGTGCGGCTGCAAGGGTTGGCATCGTCACCGACGCCGGACACCCAGGTGCGCGTTGCTTGCGCCTGGGCAATCGAAACGAACGCCAGGGTGAAAACAAGAACTGCTAAAGCATTCATAGTGAACCGAAACTTGTTCATTTTGGAGTCTCCTTTTTTTCTGTTGAAAGTTTGGGATGGCCGCCAGTAGAACACGGATCCGTTCCGGCCACTGTTGCGCCGAGTCTTCCCATTGTTGTCGAGTGGTACCTTGGTCATTTAGAACCCTTGCGAATCCTTTGCCGAACCCTATGGACCAGCTAGCATGCCCGATTAAGGAATAACCGTCAACTGGGCCGTAGTGGTCCCGATCTTTATCCCTCCCACATACCAATCAACCGTCAGTGTGTATTGACCTGTGCAGGCATTACTAGGAATGTGGAATGGGAAACTCGTGCTTCCATGCTGCCCGGGCTGAAGCGTGAACGGCCCGATAGTCGCAAACTCTGCCTCGTCGCATGGACTCTTCTCACGGGCCTTCAAAGTCACGGTTTGGGCAGTAGTAGCGCAGTTATCGAAAGCGGCAGACAAAATCACGTTGCTGCCCCGATGGGCCGTTGTCGGGTTTACGCTAACCGAAAACGCGGGCGCCGCTACCACAGTGAAAGTTGTCGTTGCGCTGCTGTGGTTGCCTGAGGGATCGGTGGCTGTCACAGTAATGGTGTGCGGCCCGATTCCTACCAGCGTGCCGGCAGCCGGACTCTGCTGCAACGTTACGGAACCACAACTATCCGAGGCAACCACCTGTGGCAGCACATTTGGAATCTGCGCCTGACAATTAATATGCGAATAAGCGGAAGTTCCCGCGGGTGCTGTCACTGTTGGAGCCGTAGTATCTACGACGTTCACTGTGCGCGTCACAGCCGCGGCATTGTTACCCGAAGGATCGTGCGCGTTGTACGTGATCGTATAGCTCCCCACTGCATTGGCGTTGACGGTACCTGAAGCAGTAGCCGCGAAATCAGCGGAACAATTGTCATGCGCCGTCGCGCCGGGATCTGTAAAGCTCGTGTGACACTCAACCGTCATCGGGTTCGCACCGTTGAGTGCAATCGTCGGCGCCTTCGTGTCGACGACGTTCACGGTCCGCGTGACCGGCGTTGCAGCATTGCCTGATGGGTCGGTCGCATTGTAGGTGATTGTGTAGGTACCAACCACATTGGCGTTAACGCTTCCCGACGGCGTGGCGTCAAACACACCAGCGCAACTGTCATTCGCCTTAGCTCCCAACTCAGTGTAGGAAGTGTGGCACTCGACATACTGCGGATTCGCGCCGTTGAGCGTGATCACTGGCTTGGTCGTGTCTTGCACGATTACTGTTCTGGTCACCGGCGTTGCAGGATTACCCGCGGTGTCGCTCGCGTTGTAGGTAATAGTGTATGTGCCAACTACGTCAGGATTAACGCTGCCCGTCGGAATCGCTGCGAAATCAGGCGAACAATTGTCGTGCGCCGTCGCGCCCGGATCCGTAAAGCTCGTGTGACACTCAACCGTCATCGGGTTCGCACCGTTAACTGTGATCGTCGGTGGGGTCGTATCCACTACGTGCACAATGCGCGTGGCTGTTTGCGTATTTGAGCCATCGCTCACTGAATATGTCAGCGTATAATCGCCGAAAGCATTTGGATTCACGCTTCCGCTTACCACAATTGCGCCCGTCAGGTCACCGGCACATGTATCGCTTGCTGTCGCTCCCGGATCAGTGAACCCAGTATGACATTCGATCGTCATCGGATTCGCACCACTCAGTGTAAGCGTCGGCTTGGTGGTATCCACCACTTGCACAGTTCTAGTAGCCGTCGCTGTGTTCGGGCCATCCGTAGCCGAGTACGTGATTGTGTAAGTACCTACAGCATTCGCATTCACGCTACCTGAGGCTGTTACCGAAACAGGACCAGCACAAGAGTCATTCGCCGTCGCGCCCGGATCAGTAAAGCTCGTGTGGCACTCGACGGTCATCGGATTGTCACCATTGATCGTGATTGTCGGGGGCGTAGTGTCAACGACGTTAACGGTCCGCGTAACTGGTGTCGCCGCATTGCCTGACGGATCAGTCGCGTTATAGGTGATCGTGTAAGAGCCCACTGTGTTCGGGTCAACAGTGCCCGAAGCGGTTGCTGCGAAGTCGCCGGCACAAGCGTCATGCGCGGTGGCGCCAGGATCGGTGAAAGTGCCGTGGCATTCAACTTGTAACGGATTGGTTCCGTTGACAGTGATCGTGGGCGCGGTTGTGTCTTTAACAATCACTGTCCGTTCTACGGTAGAAGTTCGCGCCGGATCGCAATGGCCAGGCGTATCTTCTACGCACGCCGTGTAAATGATCGTGTAAGTACCCGGCGTGTGCGCATCGACTGTGCCGGATGTAGTGACGGGTACGGAACCCCCACACGGCACCACTGCTGTCGCTCCGGGATCTGTGAAGCTGCCGCACTCAACGAGCATCTGCGGATCACCAATGAGCGTAATCCTCGGTGGCGCAGTGCCTCCGCCAGCCTCAACAATCACCGTTCGTGTGGCCGTTGTCGTGTGATTCGCACTGTCTGAGGCCGTGTAGGTAATGGTATAGGTGCCCGGAGTGTTCGTGTCCACCGTGCCGGAGCTGGTAACCGGCTTGGCGCCCTCGCAGGCATCGTTAGCCGAGACGCCCGGATCAATGAAAGTCTGCCCGCAGCTAACCGTCATCGGGTTTGGACCTGCGATAGTGATCACCGGCCCCGCTGAGTCACTGACATTCACAGTGCGCGTGGTCGATACCGAGTTCAGGCCTTCGGTTGCTGTATAGGTAAGTGTGTAACTCCCAACAGCAGGAGCGACTGGATTGAAGCCCTGAGGCAGTGTGACGGTGACGGGCACGCTCCGACCTGCGCCATTTACTGCCGAAGCGCCCGGATCGTTGAATTCGGTGCCGCATTCCAGCGCGAATGGATTAGCGCCATTAAGCGTGATCGAGAGTCCGCCCGGGTTATCAATCGTGACCTGGAAAGTACAGGCATCACCGGTTTGCGCGAAGCAACCAACAGTGGTGGTACCCACGGGGAAGAATGAACCCGATGCTGGGCTGCAGCTAATTACCGGGATGGGTTCTCCATTTTCCCCGATAGACGGTTGACCACAGGCACCTGTCGAGGTTGGAGTCGAATAGTTGACGATGGCTCCCGCCTGGCCTGAATCAACACCTTGGGTAATATTGCTCGGACAAGTAAGCACGCAGGGAGCAGCAGCAACTGTAACAAATGCGGTAGAAGCATTGTTCAGATTGTTAGCGTCAGGCGTGCCACTTGAAATATTCGCTGTGTTGGAAATCTGCGTGCCAGGGGTAGCGCTTCCATCCACCTTATAGGTTGCAATGAACGTGGCGACGGCGCCCTTATCAAGAGTCGCAATGGTACAGGTTGTCGTTCCGGTAGTGCCCGCAGTCGGGTTGGTGCAGGTAAAGACCGGGCCCGTGACTTGTGCAACGGATACAAACGTCGTGTTTGCCGGCACGGCGTCGCTGAACTGCGCATTAACCGCAGTGCTTGGACCATTGTTGGTCACTTGCACGGCAAATATGACTTGCGAGCCGGCAGCCGCTTGGTTAGACACTGGACTCTTATTGATCCCCAAATCAGCAACCGGATTTGCGGCGTCGATGACGGTAAAGGATGTTACCTTCTGCACCGACCCACCAAAGGGCTCGAAGACAATCACTCGCCAGTCTCCCACACTGGAAGCTGAGGTAAGCGTGAAGGTGCTGGTCTGAGGGTCTGAAGTAATCAGGTTGTTTTGAACCGCAACTTGGTTCGCGTTGGACCAGATAATACGCCAGCCGGGGAGGGCGCCGGTGACTTTGGCGCAAACCGTCTTGTCGGTGTCTGCGAGATTGAAAAGAGTTTTCGCGGTCGTACAATCACTGGCATAAGTCGCAACTGTCACGAGAGAAGAAAACGGCACGGGCAATGGCAGCGGAAATGTCGACCACCGCGCAAGAGTTGTGGAATTCGAAGTAGCAACCCTCGCAGGCTCTCGAAGTTGAATACCTGGCTGCGAAGAGCCTTGTGCTGGCAAAGCACTTGATCGCGCCGTATAGAAGGGCACGGCCACAACCGCGGCCAGGATTATGAAAACGCCAATGAGAATAAAAGAATTAAGGCGCGTTACGAGGCGTGGTGCGGCGTTTTCGGTTTTCATAGTCAGAATCTCCTTTAGGCTCGACACAGGTAAACGGTTTAATGACCTTATGTTTTCCCGAATGGTTGCAGATCTGAAACTCTACTATGACCAAAAAAAACGAGGGAAAATCTTTCATGACTTCCAGGGTGGCGGAGATACTATGCGCAACTCTTTTGAATGTCAAGAGTAGTCTTTACTAGCAAGCATGAAATCTAGGTGAACTTGACCGGGGCCGTTGCTTTAAATGAAGACAGCAAGACTTGCGTTCGCCATAGCTGCACAGAAGCAACTATGCTCTAATTGAAGATAGCCAGGAAATTCAAGATAGTCGGGAAATCTCGTCCAGGAGCTTCCAAAACGATCAATGCGAAGGTTCTTTGTTACAGGCGGTGCGGGATTCATTGGGTCGGCCTTTGTCCGCCGACTTCTTGAGGAGATTCCCTCGTGCGAGATCACTAATTTCGATGCGCTTACCTACGCCGGCAACCTGGACAATCTCGCTGGCTTGGATGACGGCCGGCATCATTTCGTCAAGGGCGACATAGCTGATCGCGATGCAATCTCAGATGCTTTGGCTCCAGAGACCGAGGCGATTATTAATTTCGCCGCCGAGTCGCATGTTGACCGCAGCATTGTCTCGGCTGATGAATTCATCCGGACGAATGTGCTCGGAACCCAGGTGCTCCTGGACTGCGCGCGCGAGCGCGGCGTGCAACGCTTTGTCCAGATCTCGACTGACGAGGTGATGGGCAGTTTGCCGGAAGACGAGCAGGCGTTTTTTACCGAAGACTCTCCCTTCAGACCAAACAGTCCCTACGCTGCATCAAAGGCGGCTGCCGAACATCTGGTGCGCGCGGCGCATCACACTTTCGGACTCGACACGGTCATTACTCGGTGCGGCAACAACTATGGCCCGCGGCAGTTTCCCGAAAAATTTCTGCCGCTGATGTTGGCGAACGCGATGCGCGACGAAGCAATTCCGCTTTACGGCGATGGCCAGAATGTTCGTGATTGGATTTTCGTTGACGATCACTGCCGAGCAATTCTGCTAACGCTGGAAAAAGGGCGACCCGGAGTTACCTATAATGTCGGCGCGCGAAATCAGCGTCGCAACATCCAGGTAGCCAGATCCGTTCTCGATCAACTTGGGAAACCGGAATCGCTAATCAAGTTTGTCAAAGATCGCCCAGGACACGATCGCCGTTATGCAATCGACCCTTCGCTGGTTGAGTCAGAGCTCGGCTGGCGTCCATTTGAAACCTGGGAGACCGGCCTGCGCAAAACGATCGAGTGGTACAAGTCCAATCCCGAATGGGTCGAGCGCGCGCGCAGCGGCGCGTATCGCGAATTCTACGCTCAGCAATACGGAATCGAGGTCGGCGCGCATTGAAAGTGATGGTCACGGGCGCCAGCGGGCTGGTGGGCCGCGCGGTGGTTTCGCATTGCACGACTCAGGGCGAACGCGTAACCGCGCTCGACCATCGCGGTCTGGACATTACGGATGCATCGAAGGTCAAAGCGGCTTTTGATCGCGAGCCTCCGGACGTAGTCATCAACTGTGGCGCATGGACTGACGTTGACGGCTGCGAGCTTGATCCCGAGCGCGCCCAAAATGCAAACGCGCGCGGGCCAGAGTTGCTTGCTCTGGGTTGTCGACGCGTGGGCGCATTACTGATTACCATCTCGACCGATTATGTTTTCGACGGAGAGAAGGACGGCTTTTACACTCAGCGCGATCAGCCTAATCCGCAAAGCGTTTACGCTGTTTCGAAACTCGATGGCGAGCGCCGCGCGCAAATCGCCTGGGCACGGACGATCATCGTGCGCAGCGGTTACATTTTTGGCGCCGGAGGGAAAAACTTTCTTAGCTCGGTTGTTGAGCGCGCGCGCCGCGGCGAGCGCTTGCGAGCGATCAATGACACGTTCGGGACACCGACGTATGCGCCCGATCTCGCTCGTCAGCTTCATCGTCTGGCCCAGCTCGACTTGCCGGGGATTTATCACGTAGTAAACGCCGGTGAAGGGGCCACGTTTGAAAGCTTCGCGCGAAGCGCCTTCGCGATCGCCAATCTGGATCTTAGTCTATTGGAAAGCGTCAGCTTGAACGCTCTCAAGCGGCCCGCTCCTCGGCCCCGCAATTCAAGGCTGCGATGCCTGCTTTCGGAAGCTATCGGACTCGATCCTCTGCCTTCCTGGAAGGATGCCCTGCGAGAATTCGCGACGGTCGGAAGCTCGGCCGGAGCTACTGACGCTTAGCCCGGTCGCAGTTGACTTGCCTGAGAGCCAGCGTCTGCTATTATGTGCGATCTGGAAGAGAGTCCGAAAACAGGGGTAAGGTTTTAAGATCATGACACAAGATGAACGTTTGGTTCCCGCCGGGCGCCGCCTGGATAACACGCTGGCTGAGCTAACTCAGGCCAAGCCTTTCGGTAAGTACGACCGGTATAGCAGCCCGCCGGCGGAAACAAATGTCCGCGAATATCTCTTCGTAATTCTGAAGCGCAAGTGGCTCATCCTGAGTCTGGTGCTCGTGGTTACGTCGCTGGTCACGATTCAAGTGTACCGGCAACCATCGATCTACGAAGCCGGGACGACGATCCGCATCGAATCAAAACCGGCTCCTGTCCTGGCCACGGGCCAGGTCGTAATCAACGCTCCGGCG
Organism: Pyrinomonadaceae bacterium; assembly: GCA_035545035.1. Lineage (GTDB taxonomy): Bacteria > Acidobacteriota > Blastocatellia > Pyrinomonadales > Pyrinomonadaceae > UBA11740. Next base: position 5,895 of record DASZZL010000027.1, on the reverse strand, counting down.
GATCCAGCCTTCTGGGGCACGCAGCTAAAACTCTTGCAAAATCCTTCGCTGGCCCGCCAGGTGATTTTGTCGCTCAACCTCGAAAACAATCCGGCGTTCCTCGGCGGCCAGGCCCAGAGCAGTGTCTTCGCTTCCTTGAAAAGAATATTTTCGCGCGAGACCGGCGCTACGCCTCCGGCCCAGACTAACCCTGTTGCCGATCAGACAATCGGCGCAGACGAAATGAAAGAGCGGCAGCTTACTCCGGAAGAATTGGCCAGGCTTGAGCCTTACGAGGACGCGATCATCGGGGGCGAAGTGGTCGAGCCAATCATTGGAACCAGCCTGGTGACGATCAAGTATACGCACACTGACCCGGCGCTGGCCCAAAGAATTGCCAACACACTGGCGGATGTTTTCGTGCAGAAAAATCTTCAGCGCCTGGAAATTGGCACCAGCAAGGCAGAGTTCTCGCTGGCTCAGGAAATAGCCAAGGTCCAGGACAAAATCCACAGGGAACAAGATGGACTCTACGCGTTCGCGAAAGCAGTAGACTTGCCGTTGACGCCCGCCGCTGGAGTTAGCATAGAGGTGATGAAGTCCAACACCTACAGTGCTCAGCTTCTTAATGCCGAGAACGAACGCAGAACTACGTTGGCAGCTTACGAGGCGGCCAAGAACGCTCCCGACCCTTTCGCTAATCCTGAGGCGCAGAAGGACCAACGCATCATCAGAGTGCGCGACAGGATCAGCGACCTCAAAGACAAAGAATCTGCCCTGCTTCAGAAGTACACGAAGGAATGGCCGGACGTTAAGCAAGTCGAGGCCCAGATAAAACAGGCCGAGGACGAGTTGGCGAAAGCGGCTGTGGAAGTCCTGCAATCGATGAAGGCCCGTGCCGCTGCCGCGGACGCCACTTATAACAGTCTCGAGAAGGTTTACAGCGTTCAGCACGGTAAGACGACCAGCCAAACCAGAAATCAGATTGAGCTAGCGGCGAGGACTCAAGAGCTGGCAACTGACCAACAGTACCTGAATACGCTAATGCAAAAGCGGCGCGAGGTAACTTCTACCGGAGCGGACAGAGGCACCGACGTCAGCGTTTCTAATTACAGCCGAACTCCCCAACTCGTCGGACCGCAACGCCTGCGCAACATCATGATTGCTTTCGTGCTGGCCCTGGTGGCCGGCATCGGTCTGGCGTTCCTGCTTGACTATCTCGATGACACGGTCAAGTCGCTGGACGACGTCGATCGCTACATCCACTTGCCGGCCCTGGCTTTGATTCCATCCGTCCGCAGCGAGAAGCGTTTGCGCGGGACTGAACCGTTAAAGCCGAGTGACACGACCGCGCTGGCTATGGTGACCGACGTGCGTTCGCCGATTGCCGAATCGTATCGCCATCTGCGCACATCGCTGCTGCTTTCATCCGCCGGCACGCCGCCAAAGACAATCCTCGTCACTTCGAGCCAGCCCTCGGAAGGCAAGACAACTACCGCCATCAACACGGCGTTCATGCTTGCTCAAACCGGGGCGGACGTCCTGATCATCGATTGCGACTTGCGCCGTCCACGGCTGCACTCGCATTTCAATCTGTCGAACACCCGCGGCCTTACGAATTGTCTTTCTGGCGAATCGGATGTTGAGGAACTGCTTCAGACTTATGACAAGCTGCCTAGGCTAAAGGTGCTGACGTCAGGCCCAATACCTCCCAACCCGGCCGAGTTGCTCGGTTCGGAAGAGATGCGCCGGTTGTTGTCTTCGCTGAGCGAGAAGTTCACGCACATTATTGTGGATTCACCGCCGGCTATTTCTTTTACCGACAGCTCGATCCTTTCTACGTTTGTTGATGGTGTCATCCTCGTGGTCCATGGCGGTCGCAGTTCGCGGGCGGTCGTGCGCCGCGCGAAGCAGCAATTGCTCGACGTTGGCGCTCACATCTTCGGCGTGGTTTTGAACAACGTAAAGCTTGAGTCTACCGATTATTACAACAGCTATTACTCAAGTTATTACAGGTCTGACGACGCAGACTCTGAGAGCGACACCACCGCAGAGCAGAGCCCGCGAGCGGCGAGCTGATCGGCTTACTTGATCGGCCGCCGTCCCGCGCGCGCAGCATCCTTTCACTTTTGCTTGCAGGCCGGTTATGCTCTGGGCCTGATGGGCGCAACTACAATTGGCGTGATCGGCTGCGGCTACTGGGGGCCGAACCTTTTGCGGAACTTCGCCGAGAATGAAGCGGCGGAGCTGCGCTGGATTTGTGACACTGACGAAGCCCGCCTCGCCGCAATGGCTCGACGTTACCCCTCGGCGCAAACAGCGGCCGATTATCAAGACCTCCTCGCCGATCCCAGGCTCGATGCGGTTGCCGTAGTCACTCCGGTTGCGACTCATTTTAAAATCGCAAAAGAGGCATTGCTCGCCGGCAAGCATGTGCTGGTGGAAAAACCTCTGACGCCAACGGCGCGCGAAGCGGAAGAGCTAATCGAGATGGCCAGGCGAAAAGCTCGCACGCTGATGGTCGATCACACGTTTGTTTACACCGGCGCGGTGCGCAAGATGAAAGAGATTGTTCGCAGCGGCGAGCTGGGCAAGTTGCTCTACTTCGACTCTGTGCGCATCAACCTGGGATTATTTCAGCCGGACATCAACGTGCTTTGGGATCTGGCGCCGCATGACCTTTCGATCATGGATTATCTGATCGAGCGGCAGCCGGACGCGGTCAGCGCCATTGGCAGTTGTCACATCGAACAGGGCATTGAAAATATCGCCTACCTGATCATGCACTTCGCGGATGACTTCATCGCGCATTTTCATTTCAACTGGCTGGCGCCGGTCAAGATTCGCCGCACCATGATTGCCGGCAGCAGCAAGATGATCCTCTACGACGACATTGAGCCGACTGAGAAGGTGCGCGTTTACGACAAAGGCGTGACGACAAACCGGGTCGGTGATCGCGAAGCGGATTACCAAACGCTGGTCAGCTATCGCACCGGCGACGTGTGGGCGCCTAAGCTTGATGCGACGGAAGCCTTGCGGTATGTCGTCGCGGAATTTCTCGATTCAATTAGCGGCGCGCGGAAGCCGCTGACTGACGGCGAAGCAGGCTTGCGCGTCGTGCGTCTGCTCGAAGCAGCGCAGCAGTCGATCAAGAACGGTGGCCAAGTCAGACTCGTCAGCTCTGCGGCCCAGTCCGCTCCGGTTGCATGACCCCGAAACAAGTCGAAAGAATGAAAGTCCCGCTCGTCGATCTGCAGGCGCAGTACGCGACGATTCGCGATGAAGTGCGCGCGGCAATCGATCGCGTGTTCGAATCGCAGCAGTTTGTTCTCGGCGCGGAAGTGCAGGCGCTGGAAGAAGAGATCGCGCGCTACTCACAGACAAAATTCGCGATTGGCTGCGCTTCAGGATCGGACGCGTTGTTGCTGGCATTGATGTCCTGCGGCGTCGGCGACGGCGCTGAAGTGATCACCACGCCCTTTAGTTTCTTTGCCACCGCCAGCGCGATCACGCGGCTCGGGGCTCGACCGGTGTTCGTTGATGTCGACGAGCGAACCTACAACATCAACCCGTCGCTGGTTTCGGAAGCGATCACTGAACGAACGAAGGCGATCGTGCCGGTGCATCTCTACGGTCTGTGCGCGGAGATGAATCCGCTAATCGAACTTAGTCAAGCTCGCGGCATTCCGATCATCGAAGACGCGGCCCAGGCGATTGGCGCGGAAGATCTGGGCCGGCGCGCGGGCTCGATGGGCACGATTGGTTGCTTCAGTTTTTATCCTTCAAAGAATCTGGGCGGCGCGGGCGACGGCGGCATGCTGGTGACAAATGATCTCGATCACGCGCGACGCCTGCACATGCTGCGCGTGCACGGCGAAGAGCGCAGATACTTTAACAAACTCGTCGGCCTCAACAGCCGGCTTGATGCGCTGCAAGCCGCGGTGCTGCGCGTGAAACTGCCGCACCTCGACGCCTGGACGGTCGCGCGCCAGCGCAACGCGCAGCAGTACGAATTGATGTTCGGCGACGCCGGCTTATCAGAACAGATTGGTTTGCCGCTCGTACGAATGGGCGCGCGCCACATCTTTCATCAGTTTGTGATCCGCGTGCGCGATGGCGAGCGCGACGCGTTGCGCGAGCATTTGCGCGAGCGCGGCGTAGGCACAGACGTTTACTATCCGGTGCCGCTGCACCTACAGGAATGCTTCGCTTATCTCAGTTATAAGCAGGGCGACTTTCCGATCGCCGAAGCCGCCGCGAATGAGACATTGGCTTTGCCAATTTATCCCGAACTAACCACCGAGCAGCAGGATTACGTCGTGAGCGCGATCAAGGATTTCTAGTCACGCACGACCAGCACTAATCCTAAAACACAGAAAACCAGCCCGAGAATGTTCCGCAGTGACAAATGATCTTTGAAGACGAGTATGCCGATGGGGATTAACATGGCGGTAACCGCGACGTTTGTAGCGACCGCGGCTACGCTTATTCTCCAACCCGCCCGGTACGCCAACAGGAAACCGATTTCGATACAAGCAGCGGCAGCGCCAAGAACGAAAACTGCCCAGTTCGATTCTCTGACGGAGCCTACAAAAGATTTCTTGCCCGGATAGGTTAAGGCGAAAATGAAGCACAGAACGATTCCTACTGCATACGCTATTATCGTCGCATAGAACGGATTCATTTCTTTCGGAATAGACTTTTGCGAGAGATGATAAAAAAGCATTCCGCCGACAGCTAAAGCAAACGGGAAATAGAAACTTGTCATCGTTGTTATCTTCGCCTCACAGCCTGTGCTCGATTATTGTTGGTCATACGCTTGCCACATAATGCGTTCTCATAAGGGCGCTCCTTTTGTAGTCTGCTTTGAAGTCTTAGATCAACTCCAAGCTACCACCCGAGGGGTGCCCTTTCATATACCGTTGGGCCGCGGCGTTCACATGTTGAGATACCAAGTTACCCGAACGCGTGCCTTCTTCAGTGACGTAAACTCAATCAAATACGGCTCGACGACGAGTTCGGGATTGGTCTCAATTTTCCCCCCGGATTGCGTCATCGAGACTGTCGGAGGCGCCAACTCTTTACTGTAAGCGTAGCCGAGCGCCATAAAGAAGTTTGACTCGTTGGGAATGCTTAAGCGGGGCGCAGCGAAACTTAGTTTCGAAGTTTCAAGTTGATGCGCGGCGTGAAGCGAGAAGGCGGTCGCCGCTATCATCGCGCTCTAGGGATTCTTCAGGACGCGAAACTTGCTTGGATCGGAATCGTGAGTGAATTCGATCTCGACGTTCGTTCCAAAGCCTGGTGCGTGCCGGTAAAACCAAACCTCTCCAACGGAAGTCTTTCGTATCTCATCCGGCTGGCCCAGCGTAATGTAGATGCGACCGCGTCCCGTTTTCCACCCCGGAACGTTGCCGACGCCGAAATTCTCATTAGCATGAGCGAAGCGCCTGTAATGTTCGGCGCGGTACGCATTCTGGTTTCCACCAGCTTTAGAGTCGCGCGCCCGCCAGAACTGCTCGATGAAACGTTCGCGTTCGGCATCCGATCTAAGCAGTAGGAAGGCCCGCTTCTCTTCGGGGGTGATTATGTAAGCAACATCCTCGTCCACCCATCTTTGATAGACCGACTTAAGGTCAGACTGAGATTGGTTGCTGGAAGGCTTACGTGTTTGTTTCTGGGCTAGTGCAAAGCTGCACGCTAAAGCTACGACTCCGATTAACAGAAGAGCTCTTCTCATCTTTTCTACTCCTTTCAAAGTTATATGTGCGCGCCGCTTAACGGTCGCGAGTTGAGCGGCACCCCCGACGAGTTGGCGAAAGCGCATTATAGCTTTCGCACGAGTCGCGGGGCGAAGCCGCGGAGCGGTGTCCGCTCCAACTCGTTGTTAGGCGGCGCGCAGCGACGCCTGTACTTGCA
>DASZZL010000026.1:0-9203 GCA_035545035.1 Pyrinomonadaceae bacterium | reverse complement strand
ATTTCGCGCACCATGTTCAGCATGTGCGGATTGAAGTTCACCGTGTCGTAGTAAAGCTTCTTCAGGTAAGTACTGGGCAGTTCATCGATCTTCGCGCGGCACTCGGTAAAATCGCGCCAGCCATTGTCCATCCGCTCCATCAGGTAAGGCACCGCGCCGCCAAGGTGCGCGACAATCCAGCGAATGTCCGGGAACTCGCGAAACATGCCATCAAAGCACATACGCGCGACAGCCAGAGTTGTATCAAACATGAACCCGACGATCGGCCCAAGCACATATTCGCGAAAGGGATCGGTATTGGCCGGCAGCATCGGATGCAGCAGGATGCAGAGCTTCATCCGATTAGCTTCGGCGAAGAACGGGCGATACTCGGGTGCAGTCAGTGCTTTGCCGCCGATGTTGCTCAACAAAATCACACCGTTCAATTTCAATTCATCGATTGCGCGATGAAGTTCGTCGAGCGCCGCGTCGGGCGCGTCCATAGGAATCGAGGCAAGGCCCTTGAAGCGCGTTGGATGCTTCGCGATCAGCTCGGCGTAAGAATCGTTGACCATGCGCGCGATTTCCGGCTGATGGCTCGCGTCGGTAAAGAAAACATTCGGCGTTGACAGCGAGACGACTTCCACGTCGATGCCCACGCGATCCATGTCTTCCAGCCGCTGCGCGACGTCAGTCATCGGCGGTGTCACGCCAAAGAAACGCGCGCCGCGATACTTGATGATCGTCTGGCCGGAAGGGCTCTTGTCAAAAGATAATTCGGAAGGCAGATCGCGAATCTTGTCGAAGTAGATCTTGGGATAGTAATGCGTGTGCAAATCGAATTTGCGGTAGGTTGTTTTAGTTCCGTCAGCCACGCGGTCCTCCGGCAGTCAAGTCTTGCATCATCTGCTCTACCGTCTTCAAAAGGTTGGGCAAGTCTTGATGAACTGCATTCCAGAGAATCTCATGGTCGACATCATCGTAACCGTGGCTAAGTCGATCGCGCATCCCGGCCACGAGCCGCCAGGGGACCGCAGGATAGGCTGCGCACAACTCAGCCGGAAGGCGCTTGACCGCTTCACCGAGTATCTCCAGCGCTCGTTCCAACGCCAGCGAACTCTTCCAGTCCGCTTCCAACTCTGCTGGCGTCTGGCTCGCGCAGAGCTCCTGCGCGTGTCGTGCATGTTCTGCGATCTGAGAAAGAGTCGCGAGGGAATCACGCTTGGTCATAAATGGTCACCGCGTGGCGCAGGACATTATCCCGAAAGTGTTTACTGAGAAACCGAGGCGTATTGAGGTCGACCTTGTGGCCGATGAGTTTCGCGAGTTGATCACCATAGCCGAAAAATGCAAGGCCCGGCGTCTGACCGGGCAGAAATTCGACCAAAACGTCAACATCGCTGTCTGGTGAAAAATCTTCGCGCAAGACGGAGCCAAACAGGCTCAACTTCCGAATGCCGCGCTCACGGCAAAAGGCAGCAAGTTCTTGTCGGTCGATCGATATCGGAAGTTCGGCGACGCTCATGCGATGATTTTCCGATGAAAGCGCCGGAATTAGCAACCCAAGTTGATTTCTCGCTTTGAGTATTGCGCCGCAAGTTAATAGACTAGGGACATGGGCGAGCCGGACATTCAACCGATTCTGGAAAAAGTTCTTGGCGGAGAGCGTCTGACAGCCGCAGACTGCACGGCGCTGCTTGAGTCTTACGACGTCGCGCGGATCGGCGCGGCGGCGGATGAGATTCGCCGGCGGCGTCACCCGGACAACATCGTCACCTACATCATCGATCGCAACATCAACTATACAAATGTCTGCAACGTCGTGTGCACCTTCTGCGCATTCTATCGCCGGCCCGGCGCGCCCGATACCTACGTGCGGACCATCGACGAAATCTGCGAGAAGATTGACGAGACGATCGCGCTTGGCGGCACGGGCGTTCTGATGCAGGGCGGACTGCATCCGGATTTTGGCGTTGAATGGTACGAAGATCTTCTGCGCACACTGCGCGCGAAATATCCGGGATTTCAGTTGCACTGTTTCTCGCCGCCTGAGATTCACAACCTTCATCTGATCTCCGGTCTCGATTACGAAACGATCATGGGCCGCCTGAAAGAAGCCGGGCTTTACAGCCTTCCGGGCGGCGGTGCCGAAATTCTCGACGATGAAGTCCGCAAGCGTGTCGCAACGAAGTGCACGACGGACGAATGGCTCGCGGTAATGCGCGCCGTGCATCGCGTCGGCTTGCGCTCAAGCGCGACGATGATGTTCGGCATCGGCGACGCGATCAAGCACCGCGTGCGTCACCTGCAACGCATACGCGACTTGCAGGATGAAACCGGCGGCTTCTTCGCATTCATTCCGTGGACTTTTCAACGTGAGAACACGGCGCTGGGTCGGAAGATCAAGGAAGAACCAACGGGAATTGATTACCTGAAGATGCTGGCAGTGTCGCGCTTGTTCCTGGACAACATTGAGAATTTTCAATCGTCGTGGTTGACGCAGGGTTTGCGTCTGGGGCAGGTCGCCCTTCGCTTTGGCGCAAACGACATGGGCTCGATCATGATCGAAGAGAACGTCGTCTCAGCCGCGGGAGCTCACAATCGATCGGACGAAAAAACTTTGCGTTACTTAATTACTGAAGCTGGATTCATTCCGCAACAGCGCGACATACTCTACGAACACGTCAACCGCCAACCTCATGAAGTAGCGTCTGCGTCGGCCACGGCCGTTGCGCTAGGCTGATTTCGAAGTACGCTTCTTTCCAATATCCGCGAGCCGTCCCAAACGATCAGGCGGCTGTTCGCGCTCGGGAGTTTCGACCAACACGGGTTCAAACTTGGCGGCATTCAACAGGAGGCCTGAACCTTCGGCGGTGGGTCTCACTTTAGCGAGGAGCACGCGAGCGATGCGACGCGGCATCAGCAAAGGGGCAATCGTGGCCACGGATTCGGCCAGTTGAACCACGTCGCCGCCACCGCGCCAGTGCTCGCGCACGACCGTGTCGTCGGTGCGATCGATCAAGCGCAGCAGCGTGAGCGAGATCAGAAACAGGTCATCGACCTGGCCCACGAACGGGATCATGTCGGGAATGAAGTCGAACGGAATGATGGCGTAAATCACCGCGCCCGCTAACAGCGCGCGCTCGGTCCGCGGCACTCGCGAGTCAACCATCAGGCGCACGCACAAGACCACCATGTTCGGCAGGAACATGAGCAGGTTCTTCATTCGACGTTTGAGTTCGAGTTTGGACATACTAATTAGTGGCCAGTGGTCAGTGATCGGTGGTCGGTCGCCGATTGAGCCGCTGTTCGTTGGGAAGTCTAGCCGAGCCTTGCAGCGCGGGCAAGCTTCCGGGCTGGCGCTTCTCATGATAAATTTGCGCTCGCTTTGAAAACTCGGTGCTACTAACGGGGCACTGACCAACTGACCACTGAACACCGACCACTGACCATCGAGTGACGATTCTCGATCACATTCGCCAGCGCGCCGCTGCCAACCTGCAGCACATCGTTCTGCCTGAGGGCGAAGATCCGCGCACTGTTGCAGCCGCCAGCGCCGCCGCGCGCCAACGGCTGGCGCGCATCACGATTCTGGGGAGCGAAGACGGAGTTCGTGCGGCCGCGCGACAAGCGGGCGCCGATCTTGGCGGCGTCGAAGTGATCGATCACGCGCGGGCCGGTGATTACGAGAAGATGGTTTCGCTACTCTACGAGGCGCGGCGCGCGAAAGGCATCAGTGTTGACGAAGCGCGGACTGCGCTGCGCGATCCACTCTACTACGGCAACTTAATGGTGCGTGCGGGCCGCGCCGATGGTTCAGTTGCCGGAGCGACAAATACGACTTCGCATACGGTGCGAGCGGCGTTGCATTGCATCGGCGTTCGCCCGGGGTTCAAGCTTGTGTCCAGTTTTTTCCTGATGGCTCTCCGCGATCAGAGCGTCGGTCATAACGGCGCCATGATCTTTGCCGATTGCGGCGTCGTGATTGAACCGAGCGCGGCGGAGTTGGCCGAGATCGCAATCGCTTCGGCGGATTCCTGTCGCGCCCTGCTTGGCGCGGAGCCGCGGGTCGCGATGCTTTCGTTTTCGACGAAAGGCAGCGCGCATCACCGCTTGATTGACAAAGTTGTCGAAGCGACGCGCACCGTGCGCGCCCGCGCGCCAGAGATCGAGATCGACGGCGAGTTGCAGGCGGACGCGGCGCTGGTGCCGGCTATCGCGCAATCGAAAGCTCCGGGCTCAGGCGTCGGCGGCCGCGCCAACGTGCTCATCTTTCCTGACCTGCAATCCGGCAATATCGCTTATAAGTTGACTGAGCGGCTTGCCGGCGCGACGGCGATCGGCCCAATCCTGCAGGGACTTGATCGACCTGCCAATGATCTCTCTCGCGGCTGCAAGGCCGAAGATATCGTTGACGCGATTGCGATCACTGCCGTCCAGGCTCAGGCGCGAAAAGCCAATCCTTGATGGGCAACGCGATCGCTGCTCATAGCGCATCAAAGATGGCGATCCAGTAATCCGGAACAGGACGTGTGCTTTGTTGCTCCAACCCATTAGGGCGATCGTTTTTGCAGGTCTCACCATCGGCTTAACTGCCGCTATACAAGCGCAGAAATTGCAGCCATCACCATCGCCGACTCCCAAAACCGAAGGACAAGAACCGGTAAGAGTATTCACTGAGGAAGTGCGCTTGCCCGTAGTAGCTCTCGACCAATATGGACACTATGATCCAACGCTGGAGATGGACGACGTGCTCGTGCTTGAGGACGGCGTGGCACAACAAATTCGAAGCATTCAGCGCTTGCCTGTGAACGTTCTCTTGTTGCTCGATACCGGCAATCAACTCGGTTTGAAAAACACAAATACTACGAGCGCGGTTGCTCTGCGACTCATTTCCGGCATTCACGATGGCAATCGAATAGCAGTGATGCAGTTTGCGAATCGACCAGAGCTTTTGCAAACCTGGACCACAGATAAAGCGGCAATCGCGAAGGTCCTCAAGACGAAAGTGAACTCAGGCAAAAGCAGCCGACTGGCAGACGCCATCGCGGCGGCAAGCGATCAGTTCAAAGATACTCCGGCGGGCACGCGTCATATCGTCTTAATCACGGATGGCGTCGATACGCCGGGCGGCCGAGTCACAATGGCGAACGCTTTGAAACAACTGAATTCGATACAGGCAAGCGTGCATGTCATCAGTTACACGGTGCTCGCGCGGCAGACCTTACAGACTCAGACCAAAGTGATCAGGGGCGGGGATGGAGTGCAGCGCGATGCCAACCCGGCCAGCAATCCCGTGGCCAATGGCGATCCCACGCTTCCGCCTGGCACAACGCGCACACCGGGCTTCAAAATTGTCTCGATCGATACGGACGTTGCAATGCGACGGCGACGAAAAGAATATGAGCGCGCCACACGCGCGAGCGAAACGCAGCTCTCAGCTATCGCCGAGGAAAGCGGTGGACAGATTTTGCTTCCTCAGAAGACGGACGATCTACTAAGCGAGGCAGAAAGCGTGGCGCGCGATATTGGATCGCAGTATGTCGTTACTTATCGTCCTACTCGTCCCCTCGCTTCGGCGAAACCCGGGGAATATAGAAAAGTAGAAGTTGCTTCGAGGCGCGTGGGTTTGTACTTGCGGAGCCGGCGAGGCTACATCGTGCCTAATCCTCAATAGTGAACAACCAGAGTCGAAATCGCTTCGGTGGGTTGAGCTTGCGGCACATACTATTTTCATTCGTCCTATTGGTTCCTCTTTTATCGGCGGCCAATTCGTACGCTCAGGATAGGCCGCAGCTTAAGCCAAAACCTTCGCCGACTCCGAAGGTCGAACCTAAATCCGAAGATCAAGAGCCCGTGCGAGTTTTTACCGAAGAAGTTCGTCTGCCGGTCTCGGCGATGGACCAATTTGGCCATTACGATCCGACGGTCGAAATCGATGACGTCCTGGTGTTGGAAGACGGCGAGCCACAGAAAATTCGTAGCGTGCGGCACATCCCGGCCAACGTTGTGTTTATCCTCGATACGGGCGGAGACGGAAACGGTCTCGGCGGTTTGTCGAAAAAAACGAGCACGACCCGAGACGTCGCGTTGAAGGTGATCTCACGCCTGCCCGAAGGCGATCGGATTGCCGTGCTCCAATCGTCAAGTCAAGCCGAACTGCTGCAATCGTGGACCGACGACGTTGACGAGGTCACGCGCACGCTGACATGGAAAATGTTCGCCGGTAAGCGCTCAAGACTTTTTGAGACGATGACGAAAGCGGCTCAATTGCTGTCTGATCAGCCCGAAGGCAGTCGGCACGTAATTTTGGTGACCGACGGGGTCGAAACACCCGGCGGCAAAGTTTCTCTGGATGACGCGCTGAAACAGTTGCTCGAGGTGCGGGCCACCGTGCACGTCATCAGCTATACCACGTTCGTGCGGCAAAAAAGCGATCGGCGCAACGGGAAACTCGTGACTAAGAATAATCCGATCGCCGGCGATCCGGTGATTACCAACGATCCAACGTTGCCCCCGGGCGTGAATCGCGGTGGCCCTACCTTTGGCGTCGGAATCATTTTCGATCCGGCGATGCGAAGAGTACGGAAAGCTTACGAAGCAGAAACAAAGAAAAGCGAGAGGTGGCTGGCGACGCTGGCTGACGAAACCGGCGGTCGGATCTTTCTGCCCAAGTCAACCGATGAAATGATTGGTGAAGGCGAAGAAGTCGCGCGCGAGATCGGCGCGGAATATGTCGTTACGTATCGTCCCACACGCCCACTGGCTGGGGCGAAGCCTGGAGAGTATCGAAAGGTTGAGGTTGCTTCGCGGCGCGTCGGGCTGCACCTGCGCAGCCGTCGCGGCTACGTCCTGCCTAATCCTCAATAAGAGTTCAGAGTTCAAGCTTTCGGCTTGCCGCAGCCTAAAGGCTGAACTCTAAACCTCTTCTTAACTTACCGGGGCATTCAACTGAGATTCAATTGTCGCAGCGACCGGCTGCCAATCAGAGTCGTGAGGTTTCCGCATCAGCGAGCGGCGGCGCAGCTCGGCCCAATCTTCCTGCGGCACGCGGTGAAACGCTTCGACTACTTTCGGATCGAATTGGCGGCCGGCCCATTCGTCCAATTCCTGCGCGGCAGCTTCATACGGTTGGCCCTGGCGATATACGCGGTCGCTGGTGATCGCGTCGAAGGCGTCGGCGACGGAAAAAATGCGGGCGCAGATGTCAATCTCTTCGGCTTTCAATCCCAGCGGATAACCGGACCCGTTCCACTTCTCGTGATGTTGCGCGACAACTTTTGCCGCCCCCTCGAGAAATTTTATTCCACGCAATATCTGTTGACCGTGCACAGGATGTTCGCGCATGCGCTCCCATTCTTCGTCCGTTAATTTCGCCGGCTTGCGCAGGATCGCGTCGGGCACGCCAATCTTTCCAATGTCATGCAACAACGAGCCAAACTCCAGGGCTTTCACATCCGGTCCGGTCAACCCGTATTCGCGCCCGAGACGCAGACTGAATGTTACGACGCGCTCAGAGTGACCGTGCGTCTCTGCGTCGCGTGTCTCCAGCGCGGCGGTTAACGCCTGCAAGGTTGAGCGATAAGCCTGTTCGAGTGAATCCAGCGCTTGATCCAATTCTGCCGTGCGTTGCTCGACCAGTTCTTCCAGACGAGTTTCATAACGCCTCTTCGTGACGACCAACTCGTGATATTCAAGCGCGCGCGCGACGGCTACTTCCGCCTGACGCAGATCGAAGGGCTTCATCAAATAATCGAAGGCCCCAAGCCGGAGCGCGTTGATGGCGCTTTCGATCGTCTGCATACCGCTGATCATTACGATCACGGTGTCGGGCGAAACGGTCTTGACGTGCGGAATCATTTCCAGTCCGCTCATGCCGCTCATCGTGATATCGCTAATCACCAACTCGAAATCACTCTCGCGAAGTTGGGCCAGCGCTTCTTCAGCTGACGACGCTTCGGCGCAATGATACGCGCCGCCCAAAAGATCGTGCAGCACACTACGAACCTCGGTTTCGTCATCGACGATTAGCAGGCGCGGCTTGGCAGCGTTGTCGGTCATGAGTTCGTTGAATTGAATTTGAGCTAAAACAAATTGCGAATCGCGTTTTGGCCGAGCACTCATTCTCGTGCTGAGCGTGTGAGGGCGCGGAAGCAGGTTCGCGGCCGGCTCTTGGCCGACCTCGAAATTGTATAACAAGCTATGCTGGTTGGCAAACGTTCTTTTACATCGATTCGCGCCCCTATTTTACGGCCTCTTGAGCGTTTGCAGTGCGGGAGGGTAGGAGAGAAATCAGCGTTGGTCGGTTGACGATTCAAGGCACTCCCCCTAATATGGCGTGACCAACTTTCCAGGTTCATGGCTGCCGGAGTGGCGAAATTGGTATACGCACCAGACTCAAAATCTGGCGAGGTCACACTCATGAGAGTTCGAGTCTCTCCTCCGGCACCACTCAGAAAATTACAATGTCTCTCCACATAGGACCCGCTTAACAAACGACGTGGAAAAGAAAAGACTCTGAATTCAATTTGGAATCAGTCCTGCGATAGATTCGCAACGAATCAAGACTTAGCATGTGATTTTCTAAGCGGTGACTTTCAGAACGCGGTACAATGCTGTTCAGTATGAAGCGAATCGCGTTCGCGGATGAGAGTGGCCTGGACGGATTGTCTCCGTGTTACGGTATCGGTGTGGTGTCTTTCGATCATGAATGCTTGATCAACTTCGAAGAATATTTCAAATCGAAATTGGTAAGCCATGGCGTGGTGGGCGAAGCAAAATGGAAAAAGACTAGGGACAGCCACGGACTTATCAATTTTGGGCTGGATGCTCTTAACTCGATCATCCGCTCACACAGCGCATCGTTTGATGTAATCGTCGTAAACACAACCCTCTTTAGGAACTGGAATTCGGTTTTTATGACGCGCGAGGATGCTTTTTATCAGACCTTTACACTTCTGCTCAGCCATATTGCCAATCGTGCAAGTCTTCCGGCGGAAATTTATGTTGACAACCGCAGCGATCGTTATGCCAAGCGAGATGAAATGGTGGCGAACATTGGAAACAATATGCTCGCTCAACTCGCCAGCGCTGGACGACTAGACAGTGTTCAAAAGATTGAATCGCACGAATGCGTCGGCGTCCAAGTTGCCGATGTCCTGACGGGCGCAATTACTGCCGCTCATGCTCGAAAACTGAATCCAACCATTCCGCTTCACCCGGGG
>DASZZL010000025.1:0-3110 GCA_035545035.1 Pyrinomonadaceae bacterium | reverse complement strand
CAACCGGCGCCCCGCTGGTTGATTCGGAAGTTGCTTTCGAACTTTCAGCCTTTGAAGGCGTTGCTTGTGTGGCCGCAGTCGATTGCGTGTTGCTGGATTCAGAAGGCTGTTTGTTGCTGCATGCAGAAAAAAGTGCAGCAGCCAAAATCAACGCGATGTAAATCTTCATGTGGCTTCTCCTTTCGAGCAGAGTTTTCAAAGTTGAACGCGAGCACGAAATCGCATTTCACTCCTCGGTTAAAAGCTACGGGCATTGCAACTCTGAATTCTCTTAATTAAGTCCGTTCAAGAAGTTCCCTTAGCTACTCGATCGTGATCTTCAACGTGAACGGAGACGCTACCCGACTATCAGTGAAGACGAGAATGCGGTAGTCGCCAGTGTCCGGCAATGTGTCTGACCATTCGGTCACGCCGTTGGCCATCGTCTGGCCATCTTTGTCTTTTGGCCCCGAGAGATCGAAGCGCGTCTTGGCATCACCATTCAGTGACACAGTCATCGACTGTCCGGCTTTGGCGCCGACGATGTAAAGATTGGCTTTCCGCTGCGACACCTGGCTCCGCAGCGTGGCGCTGTTATGTCCTTTCGGGAACCGCACGCGCTGTTCGCTAAAGGTTCCCTGTGCGCCCGCGTGGATGAACAGAGCGAGAATCAAAGTTCCGGCCAGCGTAAGGCCGACAGCCACGCATTGGAGTCTCCTTCTCATCATTGTGTACCTGCTTTCTCGTCCGTTATCCAGCAAGGACCTTGGCTCGCCGGCTAAATGGCGCCATCAAAAAGCGCGCGCTGCGACAATGAGCCTCTTATTCAGATCGAACCCCAAGTCCATCAGCGGTCGAGGTGATAAAAGCGTTGCGCGCCCGATCTAGCGTACGTTCGAAAGATCGTAAGCAGTCACCTGCTTCTTGCCGCGGACATCGATCACGTAACGATGTCCGAAGTGTGGCCCGGCCCATCTTTCATAACTCAGCGTGTAGTTGTCCACCCATTTCAGGCGATCAACGGGACGCGTAACTTCTTCTAACTCTTCCTCACCGCGAATCTGAGAAATTGTGACGGGTCTGGGTCTTGTGTTCTGCTCAAAATGGACGCGATGCGCGCATCGTTCCGGGTCTTCCGGCGTTGGCAGAGGCACACACAGAATATAGGCGCTGTCTTTCCGGTCGGGGCTGGTAACAAGCCCTCCTTTGCCCACCGTCGGTTCCATCGTGAGTTCAGGGTTTGGTTTGACTTGGACTACCGACAGGATGTGTGCCAACTCTTTGTCCACTTCAGCCCGCACCTGAATAGCCGAACTGCTGCCTGCGGTTGCCATAAAGCTAATGGCGCAGATGATAAGCGCCACGCCGGGGAAAAGAATTCGCGCGTCGAAAAGTCTTCCGCGATCCTTGATCATCTTGATACGTCTCCTTCGCACAGTACTTGAAGAACGGACTTCATTTCCTCTTGGCGAAACTTTGTGCTGGGTTAATGCCAAGCCAGCGCTTTCATAAGCCAACTAAAGAAAGGTAGCCAGGAAATGCGTCTACTGACGCCAGATGCCCACCTCGTCGATTTTCCAAAGGCCACTTTCTTGTCTTAGCACGACCTTCAGGTCTTTCTCGATTTCAAGGCGCTTGCTTTCAGGATCTGTCCCGCTGAGAGATACGTGGACCACAGCCGTTGCGCCTTTAATCGTGGGCCCTGAGACGTTGATGTTCTGCTCCCACTCCGAGTTCAAGTCCAGAGTCTGAAAGAAATACTCCGTGTCAACATCGGGTCCTTTCCGTACGGTACTCATCCGTCTGGAATTCGCTAATTTTTGAAGCAGTCGCGCCGTGACATCCTTTTCAACGTCGCTTTTGTGCTCTTTAAGCGGGTCGGCCTTCGGGCTTTCGTAGAGCGCGTGCAGATACCATTTGTAGAAACTGCGAACCGCCTCTTCTGGTGATGCGGAAGCCTGTGATGACCCGATCATGCCGGGAGAAGCCGCAGGCGCTATCGCCCCTTTCAGGGCTTCTGACAAACCGACCATCACAAGCAGCGACAGAAGCATCGCGATCCGCGTCAAGCTAAACTGGATCCTCATTTTTGTTTCCTTCAGTACTCGCTCAATGAAAACATCACGCCGAGAGAATTGGCCCGGGGAACCCCCACCGAGAGTCGACTCTTCACGACAGACCACTCTACGGAGCGACGAACGCGTTCAGCGGATTGCCGAAGAACGCATCAGTCTTGTAAGCGTTGCGATCCCAGATGCCATCCTGATCGCCGATGATTTGCACCGGCACAACGATGCGCAGCGTGCCCAGATTGTTCTGCTTGCCGATGCCGGTATCGACGATCTGATAGTCCGAACCAAAGGTGAATTTTGCCGTGCGCGCAAGCTTTCCGTTTCGCAGCACCTTGATCTCGTACTCGCCCGGGTTCTTCCACATTGGAAAGTACGTGCAGTTGGGAGCGCAATACTGTCCCTTGTCCCACAGCATTGCCTTCTGGAAACTAAACTGTCTGAGACAGTAACCATTCGGCGAATCCTGGTTCGCGTCAGGACGATTCAAAACTTCGCAACCGGACATCTCCCCAACGGCGTCCGCAACCATCTGGCCCTGGTAATATAGATAAGCTTCATACTTGCTGTAGCTGACGCCCGCCACGCCGCCTCCGCCTGTCATGCCCTTAAACCAGAAAGCCGCTATCAAGTGCGAGCTTGTCAAATTAGGAACGAAAGTGTTGCCAATTGGGTTCCGACTCTCCCAGTTGTAAACCAACTCGTCGTAGATGTAGGCGATCGGCAGATTCCAATTGTAATTAACGTAATACACAAAGTTGTTCTTGAACTTGGGCAGATCCACAACGCCCTCGTGAAATTTCTCGACCTTGAACTTTCCTGAAAAGAGCGTCGCGCTCTTGCCTTCCAGTTCGTTCTTAAGGTGGATCTTGAAATCTACCGGCCCGGTATAAGTTACCGCCTCGCCGTCGGGCGGGTTCTGGCCGCAATCTCTAATCCCAACCCAGGCACTAGAAGGTCCTGCCTCCTTTGGCGAACAGTCGAACTTCCAGGATTTTCCCGGCAAACTGTACTCAACCGAAAGCGCGCCGCCCGGGCTGAATGGACCATTGACGCGAAAAT
>DASZZL010000024.1:0-2738 GCA_035545035.1 Pyrinomonadaceae bacterium | reverse complement strand
TTGATACTCCACTTCTTGTTCCACGTTATCTGAGCGCCGCTCGCTCCTCCGCGGCGCGCGCGCTCACAGCCGATTCGAGTTCAGGTTTTGGCTCCGGGACAGGGATTCGAACCCTGAACCTTGCGGTTAACAGATCGCTGCAGCCCGTTCAGAAATGGCGACCGGAATTCGCTGCGTGCCGCTGAATACCACCAATTGCCACCGTTTATCACCGGCGTTGCTGTACCGAAACGGCCTTGGACCGCTGGGGATGCCTGCGATTTCCGAAGCCCACAAACGGTTTTGAAGACCGCGGGTCTGCGGTCCGCAACCGTCCGTGGACGTCCACCGGAGTTCGATCACAAGCTCGCAAATTCCATAGCGGTCCACCGACGTCCGCAGTTGTGCGACACGTTGGCTGTCATCTTGGCTGTCAGCAACACTCACGCCGGCGTTCCGGTGCTAGGCAAGTGCAAGAGGTGGGTTGTTCGGCTGGGCGCTGGAAACCTGCGACGGTCAATGAATCGCCCTGGGTTTCCTGGAGACCCACGGGATCGCTAGTGTTACGTACGCTCCGTATCAGCGTTTAGTGCAGCAAGTGCCGCCTCTGCAGCAGAGCTGGCCTGCTCGAGTTCACGTGAGAGCTCGATTAGTTTCTGGATCCTGGACTTGATCTCGGTTGGTGGACCGCCGATCAGCGATTCTTTCAATGCACCGGTCGCGGCCAATAGCTGCCGGCGCAACGCGCTTTCACGAATCCGCCATGCTGCCCACCTAGCCTCCTTTGGGAATCCATCAAAGTCGGCGAGAGTGACTTCAACGCACTCTCGCACTGATTTCGCATCGCCGCAGTCCACGTTTGAGAATCCGCCCGTCTCTTCAATCCGCATAACGATTTCGTCATCAGATATTGGTCGCTGCTGCTTTCCGAGATCGACGATAGCTTTCCAGATCATTCGGCACGCTGAGTCGTTGAAATGGCCAGCCTCAACGATGCCTGAAACGGAAGCTAGGAGCTCTGGTTTCGCCACTATCGCACCAACGACCGTCAGTTCGGCATTAAGGTCGTTCGGCCAGTATTTTCGTTCGTCCATCGACGACATCAAGAACTGTCCACACTGCCGTAACCGCGGTTAGCGTTAGGCAACTTTTGTAAATGTCGTAAAAGCGATCCGATGTGTACACGTGAGCGTCTTGACTACGAACCGGTAAGCGTGTCAATCGCGTCGGCGCGGTGAATCGCTACCCGACTTTAGGCATGAGGCCGTCAATCCAGGCGGCGATGGCGACGGCGACCTCGCGCTCATGACCGACGAATCCGTGCTCTGCGCCTTCGAACATTTGCGTGTGGACACTGGCAGCGCTCGTGGCGTTTCGGCGAATCATCTCGAGGTCGGCAGCAGTGCCGCAGTCTTCCTCGCGCGTCCCGTAGCAAATGAAGAGCGGACAATGCACCTTGCTGATTGCCGCGTTCGGCGTGGCGACGCCGAAAACGTCATGGTCGACATGTGCTCGGCTTACATACGCCTCCGCACTCATCGTCCCGAATGGGGCACCGTACTCTTCCCAAGGCAGGAGATCAAGGCCGCGACCTTCGCTGACCATTCGCCCTGCCAACTCCAGGCGTTCTGGTTGTATGGGCGGCCGCCGCACCGTTCCCGACATCGCAATCAGGCCGACCACTCTCGGATCCTCCTCCTGAGCTTGCGAATAGACGACCTTCAAGGCCCCGAAGCTATGGCCGAGTAACACGACCCCGCGAAAGCCGAGGCCGACCGTGAAGGCAACCCAAGCTTCAATATCTGTGGGGCAGTCCTCGAGCTTCTCCCACATTACGCCGCCGAGCATGAGCTGACCGTCCTTGCGAAACAGCCAGGTGCCGACGTCATGACCGCGCGTGTTGGCGCCCAGGAACGTATAGCCGTGACTGGCGATGGCACGTGCGTGGTCGCTCACCATCGGAATGAACGAACTGACTGCGCGACCGTGGATGTATACGATGGCAATGTCTTTGGCGGGGACCATCGCCGGCCGAGTTATGAAGCCAGCTAGTAGGACTCCGTCCTCAGTGTGGGTATAGACAAGCTCTTCCGTGTATGTCTTGGCCATCGGCATACGACTCAAGCCAGTCTAGCGGGAAAGATTACTCCCGGCTCGACTGTCTGACTTTCGCAGGCAGGGTCGTCCGGCGTTCAATCAGTTGTGCGCGGCGGTCACCATGCTTCTAATTGATTCGCGGTCAACAAACTGCTGCAAATTGCTGCAAAACTGCTGCACCGGATGGAATATTCCCACCGGGAGACAGCTCATGTCCGTATTCGAAATTTGGCTCCGGGACAGGGATTCGAACCCTGAACCTTGCGGTTAACAGATCGCTGTGCCCCGTTCAGAAATGCCGTCCCGAATTCGCCGAGTAGCACTGACTACCACTAATTAGCACCGTTTGGCACCGGCGTTGCTGTACGAAAGGGCTTCCGGCCGCAGCGGGCCGCAAACGGTTTTGAAGACCGCCTTTGAGGCATCCGCGGACGTGCGCAAAGGTCCATTCACGATCGAAATCAACAAGCGAGATTCCACCGCCATCCGCACCCGTGCGCCAGCGTCCATGAAGTTGGCTGTCATCTTGGCTGTCACTCGGGGGGCACCTTGGGACGATTCGGGCTGTGGCAAACCGTGGGTTCTGAAAGCATGCCACGGCGCACAGGCGTCGAACCGATGCTGCTCTGTTAACCGCAATGTTCAGAGTCCTTGAGCGGAAT
>DASZZL010000023.1:0-32196 GCA_035545035.1 Pyrinomonadaceae bacterium | reverse complement strand
GACCCCGTAGCCAATTCGCCAACCGGTCATCGCGTAGGATTTCGACAGCGTGTACAAAGTTATCGTGCGTGCCAACATTCCTTCCAGCGAAGCGATCGAGACGTGCTCGCCTTCGTAAACGATGTCTTCGTAAGCTTCGTCAGCTATCACAACAAGGTCACGGTCAGCGGCAAAGCGGGCTACTTCTTCGGTTTCCGCGCGCGTGAACACCACGCCGTTTGGATTCATCGGGGTGTTGAAGTAAATGGCGCGAGTGTTCGCGGTCGCATAGCGCTCGAGAGTTTCGCGGAATCCGTCGGCGCGTGCTTCATCGGTTGGCACAAGCACGATTCGAGCCTGGCAATGCGCGACCAAATCCTTAATTGGAGTCCAGTAGGGCGAGAAAACCAGAACTTCGTCACCCGGATCCACGACTGATTGAAACGCGCCGAACAATCCCTGCATGCCACCGTTGACTACGATGATGCTCTCTGGTTGGACGTTGATTCTGTTGCGGTCGCGCAGCTTGTCGGCGATCGCGCGACGCAGTTCGGGAATTCCCGACGACGGCGCATAGCGAGTTTTGTTTTCACTGAGTGCGGCAGCAGCGGCAGCTTTGATGTAATCGGGGGTCGGACGAAAAGGCTCGCCACCTTCGAACTGAAACACCGTTGCGCCCTGGGCTCGCAGCTCCATAACGCGATTGCGCATCTGCACGATGTCGGAAAAGCCGACTTCGTCGAAACGCGCGGCCAGACGAAACCCAGCGACCGATGCGAGCACTGTTGGCGTTGGAACCTCCGAATGAAGAAAACGATTTGAGAACGCGCGATTATAGCTTGCCGACTTCTTCGCGTCTATTAAGCAACGCGCTGCAACTCGCCAGGCAGCCGCGGGTCAGAGTCAGTGAGGATTGCTTACCCGACTTCAGATTATACGTTTAATCTCTCGCCTTAGGTCGCGTTGCCTAAGTGTAACTGTTGACACCTAAAACTCGACGCGGTTAACATCAGTTCAGTTCGCGTTGCCATTGAAACGTCGGCCCGGCGACGGGGGAGAGTTTAGTTAGTCGGTTTTTGAGCAGCCATGAGCCAGGTAGCTATCGCGATTCCCGAAAAGTTGTTTTTCAAGATCGGAGAAGTGTGCGAACTTGCGGGCGTGCAGGCGCATGTGCTGCGTTACTGGGAAACCGAATTTCCCATGCTCGCGCCGCAGAAAAATCGCTCGGGCCAACGCACTTATCGCCGCCGCGATGTCGAGATGGCCTTGCGGATCAAACAACTGCTCTATGACGAGCAATACACGATTGCCGGCGCAAAGAAAAAACTGGCCAACGACAGCCGCGGCGCGAGCCGCGAAGTCGAGGCACCGCCAACGCCGAAGCCTCTGACGCGAACTTTGCAACCGCCGCCTTCTTTAGCAGCGCGGTTCGGCGCGCCTGCCGCTCGTGCCAAAGCGCCCGAGCAGTCTGGCGAACAACGCGCGACCTTGCGACAGGTCGCTCAACAGCTTCGCGAGATTCTTGATTTGCTTGCGGACGGCGACACCGAGATTAAGTCGCATCGCGCGAAGCGTCGCTGACCGCGTTGCTTTCGGAACAACGCAAGTTTGACAAAGTACTCTTTCAGGTCATACTGAAAAAGTCTTGACGGGACGTGGCGCAGCCTGGTAGCGCGCACGCTTGGGGTGCGTGAGGTCGCTGGTTCGAATCCAGTCGTCCCGACCAACTTCTAAGGGCTTCTCGCCGTGTTCATGCGGGAAGCCTTTTTCGATCGCAACGATCGCGAATTCGTCTGACTTTTATTTGGGGGATTCCTTTCTCGTTCACAATGACCTGCGGCACCTTCATTCGCTGACGACACAGCCTTACAAGTCTGGAAGACCGCCGTAAAACTAGCGAAAGGCGAATTGCGTGTCAATCAGTAGTAGACAGCCCGCGGATAAGCGTTTAGCATCTGAGATGACGGCGTCCCCCCTGGCCGAGAGCATTTTCTTTTCATGGCGATTCGGCGTCCACCAGACGATTATTATCCCCGCATTGTTCGTGGCGGCCATATACAGCCGCCGCGGGTTGTCCGTTACGACGAACCTCGGCGCGGTTTCTTCGCGCGCATCCTGCGCTTTTTTTTAAAACCTTATGTCGTCCTCCCGACGCTCTTCATTACGGCGCTGTGCGTCGGCATTCTGGCGTACTACTGGATAATTTTCTCGGCGCGCATCGACAATCTGTTAAAGGGCGAAGTCTTCACGCGCTCGGCCGGCATCTATGCCGCGCCGAAACAGATTCGCGCCGGCGAGCCGATTTCGCGAGACGATCTCGTCGCTCATTTGAAGCGCGCGGGCTACGTCGAGCGGGGACAACAGGCCGAGAGCTCGCGCGGGCGCTATGGGGTCAACGGCTCAACGATCGAGATCGATCCGAGCGAGGACGCGATCGTTGACAACGTGCGGCCTTTCGATCCGCTGCGGGTTCAATTCACTGCAAGCGGGAAGTCGATCGCAACAATCGCGGACAAGAACGGTGGGGCGCGGTTGGACAAAGCGCAGCTCGAACCTGAACTGATCAGTTCAGTAACGGGCCGCGAACGCGCCAAGCGTCGGGTAGTGGGCTTCAACGATCTCCCCCCCGATCTCGTCAAGGCGATTACCACCACCGAAGATCGTTCGTTCTTTGAGCATCACGGCGTGAACGTTCGCGGGATTATTCGCGCGTTGCTGCGACGATACGACAGCGATCCAAATTCGCCGCTCGCGCACCAGGGCGGCTCGAGCATTACTCAACAACTGGTGAAGAATTTATTGCTTTCGCCAGAGCGTACGCTGAAGCGCAAAGTCGCCGAAGCGTACATGTCGATCATTCTGGAAACGCGTTTGTCGAAAGAAGAAATCTTCGCGCTGTATTGCAATCAGGTCTATCTCGGGCAACAGTCTGGCTTTTCAATTAACGGTTTTGGGGAAGCGTCGAGCGCATATTTCAACAAGGATGTGACGACTCTGACTTTGCCGGAATCGGCTTTTCTCGCCGGGCTGATTCGCAGTCCGAATCGCTACAATCCATATCACGATTCGGAAACCGCGAGGGCGCGGCGCAACCAGGTGCTGGAATCGATGACCGAAACCAGCGCGATCACGCCGGACCAGGCCAGACAGGCCGAAGGTATTGAGCTGAAGCTCGCGCCCGCCAAAGGCCGCATAGACATTTCTGACGCGCCTTACTTTGCCGACTATGCGCAGAATCAACTCGGCGATTTGATCACCGGACAGGGTGCAGATCACCTGCGCATCTACACCTCGGTTGATATGGATTTGCAGCGCGCGGCATATGCGGCCGTGACGAAGCAACTGGCGCTGCTCGACAAGATTGAAGCGAAGCGATTTCCTGAGGGCACCGTGCAAGCGGCCTTGATCGCGATGAACGCGCACACCGGCGAGATTGTCGCGATGGTTGGCGGACGCGATTATTCGAAGAGCCAGCTCAACCGCGTAGAGGCTTTGCGCCAGCCCGGTTCAGCTTTCAAACCGTTCGTGTATGCGACGGCGCTGAACACTGCGTACGATCCCGTGCCGCGTGTGATCACGCCCGCGACCATTTACAAAGACGAGCCGAAGACTTTCACGTACGACAACCAGGAATACTCGCCCGGAAACATGGGCGACAAGTATTCAATGCAGCCGGTCACCCTGCGCGACGCGATGGTCCACAGCCTTAACGTCGTCACGGTTGACGTGGCGATGGAAGTGACGATCGGACGCGTGATGAATCTGGCGGCGAAAGCGGGATTGCCGCGCGTGCCGCATGCTTATCCGGCGATGGCGCTGGGAACTGCCGAGGCGACGCCGCTGCAAGTCGCGTCTGCGTACACAGCATTCGCCGCGAATGGAACCCGCACGACGCCGATATCGATCGATCGCGTCACGACCGGCAATGGCACGACGATCGCAAAGCCGATTGCGCAGAAAAACGAAGTGCTGCGTCCCGAAATCGCTTACGTCATGACTTCGTTTATGAAAGACGTCGTCAACCGCGGCACGGGCGCGCCGATTCGCGCGCGCGGTTTCAAGTTCAACGTCGCCGGCAAAACAGGGACTTCGCGTGACGGTTGGTTTGCCGGCTACACGCCCAACCTGGTCTGCGTGGTTTGGGTGGGATTCGATGATGGATCGCAGTTGGGCTTGACCGGCGCGGCGTCAGCGCTTCCGATCTGGTCGGATTTCATGAGCGCTGCGCTGTCAAATCATCCCGAGTGGACCGGCGACTGGCAAATGCCGGAAGGCGTCAAGCAAGAGGACATCGATCCTACGACGGGCCAAATCGCCAAAGCTGACACCGTGAATAAGCGCGCTGAGCTTTTCATCAACGGAAGCGTTCCCGGCTCCGAGAACGCGGACGCGACAGACGAGACGGCTCAGCAACCTCCGACGCTATCCGACGGTCAGGAAACTAATAAGGATCCCAACATGGAACCCGCGGCGTTGCCTGAATCGACTCCGCCAGAACCACCGCGCGCAAAACCGACGCCGAAAAACGAGACGCGAACTAAGAATGATTCACGCGATCTTTTCGACGGTGCTTCGTCAACCAAATTGCAGGGCACAATCACGCTCGACATCGATCCCACGACGGGCCTGATCGCGGTCGACAGTTGCCCGGTGATTCGCACGAAGACTTTTATTATCGGTCAGGAGCCGAGAAAATATTGCGGGCCTGAGTATCACAGGAAGGCGCAGCCGTCGCCGGCGACAGCGACGCGGGCGCGAGTTATCAATCCTCAACAATTCAAGTAGTTTGGAAGTCGAGGTTATCTGTCACAGTTTTTCGCTCCGTTAGGAGCGAAATATTTATAGCTACGCAAGACGAGTTCTTGATTCTCTCCGCTCGCGGCGGCGTTGGCCGCCGCGAGCGGAGATTGTTTCTGATTGATGCTTGCCGTTCTATAAATATCGCGCTCCTGACGGAGCTTAGTTACGAAAATCGCTGACAGTGTCCTTCATCGGTTAGCGCCGCGCTCGACCGCCACGCGTAGCGTTTCGATTGCCAACGCGGCTGCGTGTTGCTTGCGCGATGGCAGACCACCTAGCGCGTCCGCAATTTCCTTCCGCGTCAACTTCATCGCGTCCGCGACATTCATTCCTTCGATCATTTCAGCGAGCACGGAACCGCAAGCGAGCGTCGGCGGGCAGCCGTAAGCGAGAAAGCGCGCGGCTTCGATGCGACCATCGCGAATGCGCAAACTCAGGCGCAGACGGTCGCCGCAGACTGGGTTCGTCTGCTCCGCTACCGCGTTCGCGTCAGCGAGTTCACCGGCGTTGCGCGGGTTCGCAAGATGATCTTTGAAGGTTTCTGAGTAAGGCAAGGCTAGGTTACCCGGGTAGGGCTTAGTTTGTCATGGCTGCATTAAGGGCACTCACAGCGCCATCGCGGATGGACTTGAGTGATGAGGTCAGTACCGGGAGCGGTAGCGACTGGGTTATTGTCCTGGCAAACTCGACCGTCGCGTGGATCGAGACCCGGTCGCTACCGCTCCCGGTACTGACTGCGTCATCGTCATATGCCCGCAAATTAAGACACTACCTGACCGCGACCGTTTCTCGAGAGAGAGGCGAAAGTTTACGAAGGCTTTCCACCGCGTGCGTCAACACCTCCAAAACGTAATCGACATCTTCTTCAGTGTTGTCTTTGCCAAAGCTGAAACGAATCGAGCCGCGCGCCAACTCGTCGTCGCGGCCGAGAGCCTGGATCACCGGCGATGGTTCCAGCGTTCCCGACGAACACGCCGAACCGGATGACACTGCGACGCCCTGCATATCCAGATGAATCAGCAAGCCTTCGCCCTCGATAAACCTAAAGGAGATATTCGAGAGATGCGGCAAGCGTTGGTCTCGATTGCCGTTGAAAACGATCTCGCCGACGCTTTCGGCAATTTGCTTTTCAAATCGATCTCGCAAGCGTCGAGTGTGTTCGTTGCGTTCGGGCATTTCTCTTTGGGCCAGTTCCGTCGCCGCTCCAAAGGCGACGATGTTGGCAGCTGCTTCCGTGCCGCCGCGCCGCTCTCGCTCCTGATGGCCGCCGACCTGTTGAGAAATCAGACGCACGCCGCGGCGGACAAACAGCGCTCCCGTGCCTTTCGGCGCGTAAATCTTGTGCGCTGAAAGCGAAAGCAAATCACAGCCGAGCGATTCAACATCGATCGAAACTCTTCCGGCAGCCTGTACGGCGTCAGTGTGCAGCCAGAGATGGCGTCGTCCGTGCGCGCGTTCCGCGCGCACCAATGCGCCAATCTCGGCGATTGATTGAGTGGTTCCAATTTCGTTATTAGCCATCATCACGCTAATCAGGATCGTGTCAGGTCGCAGTGCCGCTCGCACATCCTCAACGCGAACGATGCCGTCGCCATAGACAGGCAATTGAGTGGCTTGCCAGCCGCGTTGTTCCAGCCCGTTGATGCTGCTGCGAACCGAGGGATGCTCGATCGCCGAAGTAATGATGTGTCTGCCGCTGCGTTGCGCGGCTTCGCAGAGCCCGCGAATCGCCAGGTTATTTGCTTCGGTGCCGCCGGAAGTGAAAATGATTTCATTGGCGTGTGCGCCGACGAACGCTGCGACTTGCCGCCGCGCGCGATCAACCGCGGCTCTTGCTTCCTGGCCGAAAGAATGCACGCTCGAAGCGTTGCCGAACTTTTCGGTGAGGTAAGGGACCATCGCCTCAACGACCCGGCGGTCAGATGGTGTCGTGGCGCTGTGATCGAGATAGACTTTGCGCATGGCTACAACTGACTAAGGAAAAGCCGCATCACAAATGCCGTGCGGTCTGAAAGTCGAGTCTAGGCCGCGCCTTTCCGAGAGGTCAAGCTGGGATGAAAGTTGTTCCGCAGTTGCGCTCAGTGTTAGCATTTGCAGTGCGAAGCTTAAGGTCATCGCATTTATTAGCCAGTTGCTCTCCCTTTCGACAGGTTGCGATCGTTGGATCGCCAGAAGGGTGAAAACATGAAGAACTTGAAACGCTTAATTCTTTTTCTGGTCTGCGCGTGCGTCGCCTTCGCGGTTCCGGCCGCCGGGCTGACCGCGCAAGATCCGCAAACCCAGAATCAGGCGACCGCGCTGATGCGCGGTTACCGCACCGGATATTCGGACGGTTATCAGGCCGGCGTTAATGACGTGGCCGGTAACGCGACGCGCGAGTTTCGCACCAAGCCGGAATACGATCACGCCGATCGCGCATACAATTCGACGTACGGAGCGCTGGAAGAATATCGCGATGGTTATCAGCAGGGATTCGAAGTCGGCTACAACGCCGGATACGACCGGAAGTCATTCGATTCGAGCATCCCTCCGGATTTGAAACGCAGGACAGAAGATTCGACGGTCAGTTATCCGATCGATCCGAACAAGAGCCCCGATCCGAACAAGAGCACCGATCCGAACCAAAACGTTGGACCCTCGCCGTCGACCGGGAACGCCAACGCAATTCCGCGCGACACGATCATGGTCGTGGAACTCTTGAATAGTCTCTCGACCGACGCGTCACAAAGAGGCGATCATTTTCAGGTGCGAGTGATTGAACCGAAGGACTACGAAGGCGCGATCGTCGACGGGCAGGTTACGCAAGTGAAACGACCGGGCAAGGCGAAGGGCACGGCCGAGTTGCAACTTTCATTCGACGAAATAAAATTGGCCGACGGTCGCTCGTCAAAAATGAGCGCACAGGTCATCGAAGTTCTTCCGGGCGGCAGCCAGGGCGTCGGCAAGGTCGACAAGGAAGGTGGCGTGCAAGGCAGGAGCTCGACTAAAGGTGACGTCGAAAAAGTTGGTGCCGCCACCGGAATCGGCGCAATCATCGGAGCCATCGCGGGCGGAGGAGCCGGCGCGGCGATTGGCGCGGCGATTGGCGCAGGCGTCGGAACCGCCGGCGTGCTCACCGAACGCGGCAAAGACATTCGACTAGATCAAGGCCAGCAACTGCGCATCCGCACGGCCGGCGACGCGACGATTCAATAGCAAGAGTTTCAAGTTTCAGGTTTCAAGTTTCAGGTTTGCCGCAGCATCGGCCAGCCGCGCAATCCGGGATTTGACCTCAACCTAAGAAACCTAAGACTTGAAACCTGAAACCTGAAACCTGAAACTTGAAACCCCCGATCATCACGCTACTCACCGACTTCGGCTCACAGGATTATTTTGTCGGAGCGATGAAGGGCGCGATTCTCTCCGTTAATCCCGCCGCTCAGATCGTCGATATCACGCATGAAACTCCGCCGCAAGACATCGAGGCGGCGGCTTTCAATCTACTTGCCACTTACAAAGACTTTCCGGCCGGTACGATTCATGTCGCGGTTGTCGATCCTGGAGTTGGTTCAACGCGAAAGCCGATTCTGATCGAATGCGGAAAACAGTTTTTCGTCGGCCCTGATAACGGCATCTTCAGTTGGATTTGCGAGCGAGAAGGGAAGTGGCGCGCTATTCACTTGACCAACGAAGAGTTCTTTCGGCATCCGGTGAGCGCGACCTTTCATGGCCGCGATATCTTCGCGCCGGTGGCGGCGGCGCTTGCCAGTGGAGTTGCTGTTGAGGATTTTGGCGACGAAGTCAGCGATTATGTGCGCCTTAATCCATTAGAGCCAGTAGTCGCAAGTGACGGCAGCATCGACGGTCGGGTGATTCATATCGATCGTTTCGGCAACTGCATCACGAATTTGACGCGCGCGAATTTTAGCGAGGACAAAGCAGCGTCAGGCGCGAAGCTCCGCATCAACGGCCGTGAGATATCGTCGTTTGGGAATTCCTTTTCAGAGGCCGCGATCGATGAGGACGATTTGTTCTGTCTTGTCGGCAGTGCCGGCTTTCTCGAAATCGTCGCGCGCAATTCTTCAGCGGCAAGACTTCTAAATGCCGAGCGCGGACATCGCGTGATCGTCGTCACAAGACCGCACTGAGTGCTTCATTGCTGGAGAGAGCGCTTAGCTTGTCACTCGTCTACCTGTCTGATATTTTGGACTCACTAAAAACCTTCTAAGGACTGAAACGATGAACAAAGCGAAGGAGAGCGCGGCAGCAAGTGCGGTGTCGACCGGGCTCAGAGGCGTCGTCGCCGCCAGCTCTTCGATCAGCGACGTGAACGGTGAAAAGGGTGAGCTGATCTATCAGGGCCTGAACATTCATGACCTCGCCACTAAATCAACGTTTGAAGAGGTCGTCTTCTTGTTGTGGAATGGACGACTGCCAAAGCGTGCCGAGCTTGATGAACTTAGAAAGAGCCTTGCTGCGTCGTATGAGCTTCCGGACCAAATCGTTGAATTGATCAAAGGAATGTACGCGCGCGTTCCGGCGAGTGCTGAACCAATGGACTCGCTTCGCACCGTAGTCTCGGCCCTGGCGCTTTTTGACGAGGAATCGCGCGACCTATCGGGTGAGGCAAGTATCCGAGTTGCCACCCGCTTGACGGCCAGATTTCCGACTATCGTGGCTGCGATGGATAGAGCGCGTAACGATCTCGATCCGGTCGCGCCAAATCCAAATCTCGATATCGCCACAAATTTTCTGTACATGCTCAAAGGCGAAATGCCGGACGAGTTCGACGCGCACGTGCTCGATGTCGCGCTCATTCTGCAAGCCGATCACGAATTGAATGCTTCGACGTTCACTGCGCGCGTAGTCGCCGGCACCCTGGCCGACATGTATAGCTGCGTGACCGCTGCGCTGGGTGCGCTTTCAGGGCCGTTGCATGGTGGCGCGAACACCGCAGTGATGAAGATGCTGCTTGAGATTGGCAGCGTCGATCGGGTTGAAGGTTTCGTCAAAGACGCGCTGGCAAGCAAGAAGAAGGTCATGGGTTTTGGTCACCCCGTCTATCGCACTGAAGATCCGCGCGCCACGCATCTGCGCCAAATCTCGAAAGAGATGGGCGAGCGCAAAGGCGACACGAAATGGTACGACATGACCGCGAAACTCGAAGCGACGATGAAAAGCGAGAAGGGTTTGCTGCCGAACGTCGATTGCTACTCAGCTTCGACTTACTACATGATGGGAATTCCGCTCGACTTGTACACGCCGATTTTCGCCATTAGCCGTATCAGCGGTTGGACCGCGCACATCCTCGAACAATACGCGGACAACAAACTCATCCGCCCGCGCGCCGAATACATCGGGCCGCGCAACGTGCCGTACGTGCCGATTGATGAGAGGTGACCCAGCTCTTTCAACATCAAACCAGAAATAAACTCCCATGCCGAAGCGGTCTTCGAATAAGAAGCAAGCACTCGCCAAGGTTCATCCGATCGAGCCGGTAATTCGTGTGATTCGCGGGCAGCGGGTGATCTTAGACTCTGATCTCGCTCGGATTTATGGGGCAGACACCAGAAGCCTTGTTCAGGCGGTCAAACGAAATCTTGAACGGTTTCCTTCCGATTTCATGTTTCAGTTGAACGCAAGTGAGAACGAGCGTTTGAGATCACAATTTGTGATCTCAAAGAGAAGGGGTGGGAGGCGCTATCTGCCTCACGCTTTCACCGAACACGGCGCGATTATGGCCGCCAACGTTCTTAACAGTGAGCGTGCCGTGGCGATGAGTGTCTTTGTGGTTCGGGCGTTTGTAAAGCTGCGTGAGGTGCTGGCGAGTACGGATGAACTAGCGAAAAAGTTGGACGACCTGGAACGCAAGCTAACGTCACGGCAGAACATTCATGAGAAAGCGATTTTGCAGCTGTTTGCACAAATCAGAGGACTGCTTCGACCGCCACCGCCTCAGCCGGAACCAAAGCGCCGCCGCATCGGGTTTTGAACACCTGGCACCGGCTCAGCGATCGGGCGCATCGACTCACTGATCGTCAGTTACCCGAATAAAATCTCCGCCGGGACCGAACTGGTCTACGCCTTCCGTCGCGCTCGCCTCGATAATGGAACCAATCGCCGGGTGAAAGGCGTGGTCCTCGACCGGCGAGCACGGGGTCGGCGATGGAACAGCCGGCACGGGCTCGGTGAATGTTTGCGATGGCGGTGGCTGCTGCGAGACATGGATGTCGCGGTCTTCGTACCTCGTGCTGTGCGAAAAGTCTTTGCGAACTTTCTCCGCAATCTCTCCGAGGTCGATGAAGCAATCAGCGACGTCGATCAGCTTCGGCGCTGTGTTGGACCGAAAACCGGCGACCTCGACGCGGCAGCCTTTGTAGGCAACTGAATTGACCGCATAGACGAAGTCTTCATCGCCGGAAACCAGCACTGCGGTATCGTAGCGACCGGCCAAAGACAGCATGTCGACGGCAATTTCGACGTCGAGATTAGCCTTGCGAGTGCCGTCGTAAAAAGTCTTTAGTTCCTTCTGCACCACCCGAAAGCCATTGCGCCGCATCCACAACAGAAATCCCTGTTGTCGTTCCGCGCCGGCATCTACGCCGGTGTAAAAGAAAGCCCGAAACAAACGACCATCGCCCAGCAGCACACGCAGCAGCTTGTTGTAATCGATGTCAATGTTGTGGAATCGCGCCGCGTGAAACAAATTGTTTCCGTCAATAAAGATTGCCACTTTTCCGCGATGGCCGAACTGCAACGAAATATTGTTCGCCGAATCAAAGTGGTTCACGTTAGTAAGCTCCGTTAAAGTTTTGAATACGTGCCAACTAGAATGACGCCGCGACGCGCTCGTGGTCAAGTAAGGCTACATGCCACGCGCCGGCGCGTCGTATAATCGCCGCAAGGGAGGAAGGGATTACGATACCGCAGCCAGAATTGACCACCGCGCACCCGTTGGCAAAGGACGACGGTTATTACCTCGTGCTGGCGCCCCCGCCAATCAGCGACTTTGCCGAGGCGTCACTGGCTGAGGCGGCATCGCTGTTGCGGCTGAAAGTTCCCGAGCTGAATAGAATCCTCGGCGTTGGTCAGCCGGTGCCGCTCAGTCGGGTGGCGACGTCGGAAGAGGCGGCGCTGATCGGAGACAGGTTGCGAACGCTGGGAATCGAGAGTGTGACGGTTTCGAATGAAGACTTGCACTTGGAAGTGGCAGCGAAAAGAATTCGTGCGCTCGAAGTTTCGGGCGATTCGCTGTCCGCGTTCGCCGCGGGTTCTGGCGAGAAACTGGCTGCACGGTGGGGAGACGTAATATTGATTGTCGCGGGCCGGCTAGTTCTGAATCGCGTGGAAGTCGAAGAACGAAAACGTCGTGGCCGCAAGCAACTGGTCGACTCGCGCCATCTATCGACGGACGAGCCGGTGCTCGATCTCTATACAAGGTCGTGCGATGTTAATTGGAGAATCGGCGCAAGCAACTTTGATTTCTCGTGCCTCGGATCGGCGAAGGCCGCGACGACTTTCGAAAACTTCGCGGCGCTCATTAGTCTGTTGCGCAAACGTGCCGCGGATGCCCAGTTCGACGATTCATACATTCTGACGCGGCCGGCGCTCGCAACAGTCTGGCCTGTGCAAGACCAGACGCGCAAAGGCGAATGGCGTCGCAGCGGCGCGGGAAAGTTTGAAGTGGCGACCGTGACGACGACCGATAACGAAACTCAGTTCAGACGTTACTCGCGGCTGCGTCACCACCTGAAACTGCGCGAGCTGATGGACGGCGCATGAAGAAAACACAGTCTCGTTCTTCCCGCCCAAATCGCGAGCCTCTCTACGGCGTCAATCCGGTGCTCGAAGCTCTGCGCGGCGGTCGGGCAATCGAAGAGATCATAGTGGCGGAAGGCGCGCGTAACGATCGCTTGCGCGAGTTGATCGGTTTGGCGCGCGCTAAGAATATTCTGGTGAGTCGTGTGCCGCGGGCCGGCCTTGATCGCGCGGCCGGCAATGCTCATCATCAGGGAGTGCTGGCGCGAGTGGCCGCTGCGCGCTATGCCGACGCGGACGAGTTGCTTGATTCCGTGGCGTCGCGTGTCGGCAGCAGCGCTGAGCCGCTGGTAGTAGTGCTTGATGGAGTCGAAGACCCACGCAACCTGGGCGCGATCCTGCGGACCGCCGAGTGCGCCGGGGTTCATGGCGTCTTTATGTCCGAGCGCCGCGCCGTAGGCCTGACTGAAACGGTTGCGAAAGCAGCCGCCGGCGCCGTCGAATACGTGCCCATCGCGCGCGTCACGAACCTGGCGCGTTTGATTGAGCGATTGAAAGAACGTAACGTGTGGGTTGTCGGAACGGCATCTGATGCTCCGCTCGCTTATACTGCATGGGATTGGGCCAGGAGTTCGGCCGTGGTCCTCGGCGGCGAAGGCTCAGGTTTGCATCGCCTGGTGCGCGAACGTTGCGATGCGCTGGTTCGTATCCCGGTGAGCGGAAGGATCGAATCGCTGAACGTTTCGGTGGCGGCCGGCGTAGTTCTTTACGAAGCGCAACGGCAGCGAAACCTGGCAAACGATAAGTGACACTGTGAATAGATAAAGCTGGGCAGGGTGTAGCACGATATTTATCCGCGCTGCTGAGCGCGCTTACTAAGGCTTCGGAGGATTTTGAGATGTTCTGTCCGAAATGCGCCACGCAAAATGTCGACGGCGCCAGCTTCTGTCGCTCGTGCGGCGCGAATATCAGTTTGGTGACGCACGCGCTGAGCGGCCAGTTGCCGATGGCGCAAGCCGATGACGACCTTGACCGCGGTTCACGCAGGCGGCGGCGCAAACGCCCTCCGACCATTGATGCGGGCATCAGAAACCTCACGATGGGAATCGCTTTTGTCGTCATCTCGATCCTTGTCGGTATGTACAGTCCGGGCGGCTGGACCTGGTGGTACTGGCTGCTGATCCCGGCGTCTACGTTTATCGGCAGAGGAATTTCCGACATCATTCGCGCGAGGCAGGCTGGCGCAGGCGCCGCGGGACGGCAAGATGGCGTTTCGTTACCTCCCGTCAGCGATTTTCCGCCGAACACGTACACCGCTCCCGCGCGACAAGTTCAATCCGGCGCGCCGCGGACTGCCGAACTAATGCCGCCGGCGCCCAGCGTGACCGAAGGCACGACTCGTCACCTGGGTGCGGAAGCGCCGACGCAACACTTTGATTCCCTGGGCAGCGGCGAAAAGCCGTCTTAGGAAGTAAGGCTCGATTCTCCCTTCTCCCATTGGGAGAAAGAGTTGAACCAGGATTTGAATTAGAAGTCGGGGCGATGACGTGTTTCCCGTAGGGAATAGACGAACATCGCCTCGCGTCGTCTCTGATGAAATCGAACACAGCCAGAATTTGCGTGCCGGTTTGCGTGCAACGCACGAGTGAACTGTCGCAAACGATCGCTCGTGCGGCTGAAGTTGCGGACGTAATCGAGTTGCGGCTGGATTGTTTGCTTGAAGGTGAGCTTGATTCCGCGTCACGCCAATTAAGCTCGCTGATCGGCAAAGCAGAAGCCCCGACCATTCTCACAATGCGCAGCGGCGAGCAGGGCGGACGCACTTCGTTAAACCCGGATCAGCGTTTGCAGTTTTGGTCATCGCTTGGTCGTGGCCCTGAGAACTGCTTGAGAGACTTCGAGCTCGATCTGGTCCAAGAGTACAAGCGTCGTCCGAATGAACAAGTCGATTGGAGCAAGGTCATTTGTTCCTATCACGAGTTTGTGGGCGTTCCTTCCAACCTCGAACAAATCTACGAGAGCGTGGCTGCAACCGAGTCGCGCATTCTGAAGATTGCGGTGCAAGCTGACGACGCGACTGATTGCATTCCGGTCTTTCATTTACTCGAGCGCGCGCAGAGCGAAGGCCGCGAGATGATTGCGATTGCGATGGGGCAAGCCGGAATCGTGACCAGGATCCTCGGGCCGTCGCGTGGATCGTTTCTGACCTACGGTTCGCTCGATGACGAGAGTGCCACTGCGCCCGGGCAATTGACCGCGAGAGAGTTGCGCGAGGTCTATCGAATAGATCGGATCGATCAGCAAACCGAAGTAATTGGGATCATGGGAAAGCCCGTGGGGCATTCGTTATCTCCGCACATTCACAACGCCGCGTTCGCCGCCGCAGGACTGAACGCCGTCTACATTCCGTTTGAAGTGCGTGATGCCGTTTCATTCATGCGCCGCATGGCGCATCCACGCACGCGCGAGCTTGATTGGGATTTGCGCGGCCTGAGTGTGACCGCGCCACACAAGGGCACGGTGATGAATTGTCTTGATTGGGTTGAACCCCGCGCCAAAGAAATTGGCGCGGTAAACACAATCGTAGTCCAGGACGATGAGCTGCACGGCTACAACACCGACGCGCCGGGGTTCATCGCGCCCCTTCGTAACACATTTGGCTCGTTGAAGGGTGCGCGGTGCGCGATTATCGGCGCCGGCGGCGGAGCGCGATCTGCGTTATGGGCGTTGCGAAACGATGGCGCTGACGTAACGTTGTTCGTCCGTGACCCGGACAAAGCAAGTTCAGTGGCAGAGGAGTTCGGCCTCGATTGTCGTCAGCTTGCAGGCGTTCACTTCGATCAGTTCGAGATTGTGATAAATGCCACGCCGCTTGGCACTCATGGTGAGCGCGAAGATGAGGCGCCTGCCACTGCTGAACAGCTCGGCGGGGTGCGGTTGGCTTACGATCTCGTTTACAATCCTGTCGAGACGCGATTCCTGCGCGAGGCCCGCGCCGCCGGATGTGAAACGCTGTCTGGTCTGGAGATGCTAATCGCGCAGGCTGTAGAGCAGTTCAAACTATGGACTAGTCATGATCCGAATGTCGAAATCATGCGGGCGGCCGCGCAACGCGCGCTCGGAGCATAGCGACTGGTTTTCCCGGAAGGCGGTTGGAAGGCAGTCTGCCGCCTTGTGAAGTACCTGAATGATCTCAAATTTGAAATCTCAAAACGATCGCTACAGCCGGCAAATTCTTTTCGACGGGATCGGCAAAAAAGGCCAGAGTCGCCTGCTGGACTCGCGAGCATTGATTATCGGTTGCGGCGCCCTGGGTTCGGCGCAGGCGGAATCGCTGGCGCGCGCCGGCGTCGGTCGTTTGCGAATCGCCGATCGCGACTTTGTCGAATTCTCGAATTTGCAGCGCCAGACGATGTTCACTGAGAGTGACGCGCAGGATCGTCTGCCGAAAGCCATTGCCTGTGCCAATCATATTGGTGAAATCAATTCGGAAATCGAAGTCGAGCCCGAAATCGTCGATGTGAATCATTCGAACATCGAGCGTTTGATCCAGGATAGTGACGTCGTGTTGGACGGCACGGACAATTTTGCGACGCGGTACCTAATCAATGACGCGTGCGTGAAACACAACGTCAATTGGATCTACGGCGCGGCGGTAGGATCCTACGGGGTAACGATGACCGTTCGGCCGAACGAAACGCCGTGTCTGCGCTGCGTTTTCTCGGAAGCGCCGCCGGCCGCCAGCGCGCCGACGTGCGATACCGCCGGCGTGATCATGCCGATCATCAGCGTCGTAGCCGCCGTGCAGGTGAGCGAAGCGCTGAAACTCTTGACTGGGCAAACGGAGAGCCTGCACTGCTCGCTGATGCAGTTCGATGTGTGGCGCAACGAATGGCGGCGTATCGCTCTCAGTGAAAAATCCGCCGATTGTGCGACCTGTGCGCTACGCCGGTTTGAAACGCTCGACGCTGAGGAACGCGAGTTTGCGGCTGTTCTTTGCGGGCGGCACGCGGTGCAGGTCACGCCGGCGCGCCCGGCGCAAGTCGATCTCTCAGCACTCAGTCACAAATTGCAGTCCGTGGGCGAAGTCAAAGCAAACGACTACCTGCTGCGTTTTCGCACTGGCGATTACGAGCTAACCGTTTTTCAGGATGCGCGGTCGATCATACGAGGCACCGACAACATTGCGACGGCGCGTTCGCTCTATGCAAAATACATTGGCAACTGATTCTTCAGTCTTGATAAGGTCTATCGGCATGCTAAAACAAAACGTGATTCTTCGATCGATTGTAGTGTCCTTTCTGATTAGCTTTTGCTTCTCGTCAACTTCATTTGCCGGCGAGCCTGTGGTTTGGGAAATGAGTTCGCGCACCGAGTTGCTGAAGGGCGAAGCCCGCGGTGTGTCCGTGACCGACAACGGCACCCTGGCCCTCGCGCCACGGTTCGATCGGGTCTTCAATACTGAACAGGCTTACGTCTGGTGTGTTGCTGTTGATTCGGCGGGCAACGTATATCTCGGCACCGGCCACGAGGGAAAGATTTTTCGCGTCACGCCCGACGGTAAGGGAGCGCTGTTCTACAAAACGTCGGAGCTGGATGTGACGGCTTTGGCTGTCGCCAGTGACGGAGCGATTTTCGCTGGTACGTCGCCAGACGGCAAAGTCTATCGCCTGAGTGGAGAAGGGAAGTCCGAAGTTTATTTTGATCCGCCTGACAAATACATCTGGTCGTTGGCGCTTTTGAACGACGGCTCGTTGGCGGTGGGAACGGGCGATAGCGGCAAGTTGTATCGAGTGCGCGCGGCAGGCGCGAAGCCTGAAACATCAATGCTGATCAGCACGAATCAGACGCATGTGATGTCGCTCGCCGTCAACCAGCGGGGAGATCTGATCGCAGGCACCGATCCGGGCGGATTAGTTCTGCGAATTTCGCCGGACGGCAAAGCGTTTGGTCTTTACGACGCTCCGTTGCGCGAGATCCACGCGCTTGCTCCTGCGCCAGACGGATCGGTTTATGCTTTGGCTTTGAGTGAAGTTGCCGCGACGAGCCGCAGTGCGATTCAGCCCTCGTCTGCCGCCCCACCCCCTGATGCAGCCGCGGCAATGGCTGCGATTGCCGCAATGGCGGGCGCGACCGAAGAAGGCGGAGTGATTGTGCAACCGCAACCGGCGCAACCGGCTCGCAGCCGCAACGATTTATCTAATGCGCGCAGTGCCGTCTTTCACATTTTGCCTGACGGCAGCACCGACATTCTCTGGAGTTCAACCTCCATCACAGCGTTCTCAGTAGCGTCGGCTCCGGGCGGCGGTGTGCTGATCGGAACTTCCGACAAGGGCCGAATATATTCGGTAACTGACGACGGCCGCGACACTTTATTGTTGCAATCCAGTGAAGGTCAGATTTCTTCATTGATAGCGCGCGGCACCGACGTGCTCGCCGCTTCCAGTAATCAGGGAAAACTATTTCGTCTTGGTCGCCAGGCGGCAAACGAAGGCAGTTATGAATCTCCTGTGCGCGACGCGAAACTCGTGGCCACATGGGGCCGAATCTGGTGGCGCGGCCGGGGCCCAATCGACTTGCAAACGCGCAGCGGCAACAGCGAACGACCCGACCAGACATGGAGCGATTGGAGCGCCACCTACAATGACGCCAAAGGTTCACAGATCACCAGCCCCAGGGCTAGATTCATCCAATGGCGCGCCGTGTTGCACGCGGCGAACAATGCAACCGGCGGAGAACCTCGGCTCGAAGACGTGAGCGTTGCATACTTGCCGCGCAATGTCGCTCCGGAGGTGCTGGCGATAAACGTTTTGCCTCCGGGCGTCGCCTTGCAGCAGCAGATTCAGATTCAAATGGATCCCAACATTGAATCGGCCGGACTTGATCCTTCGGTCTTCGGCGCAGTGCCACAGGCGCCGCCGCGACGACTTTATCAACGAGGCGCCCGCTCGCTGCAATGGCAGGCCGAAGATCGCAACAGTGACACGCTTGAGTACGCGGTCTATTACCGCTCGCTCAACGAAACGACGTTTCGCCTCTTGAAGGAGCACATCCGCGAAAACTTCTACACCGTAGACGGCGCCAGTCTGGCGGACGGTCGTTATGTTTTTAAGGTTGTCGCTTCGGACGCGCCGGATAATCCATCGGGCTACGCATTGTCTGGTGAGCGGCTCAGCGAGCCGGTGGACATCGACAACACCCCGCCCGTGGTTCGCCAGGTTGGTAGCGCGCAGATTACTGACGAACGCGTGCGCGCTGTTTTTGATGTCGAGGACACAACCGGTCGCATCAAGCGCGCCGACGTAAGCGTCGATGGCAGCGCCTGGCACGAAGTCTTTCCGGACGACGGCATTGCCGACAGTCCGCATGAACGATATTCTTTGAACCTGGCACTTGTAGGTAGCGGCGAACACACGATTTCGCTGCGGGCCTTTGACAACAGTAATAACGTAGGCAGCATAAGCGTCACTGTGCGGCGGTGAATGCGTGTGCACGATACCGTGCGAAAACGGCGCGAAAGGGTGCGCAGGCATTGTTCTGTGGCGCGATCCGGGCCGGCATCAGTAGAGGAACTTTTGAGAATAAGGTGTGCAAGTTGGTCGTTCTCGGGCGTGGAGCGCATCTCAGTATCGGAATCGGTTGCGTTTTGGCATCGGTTTTGCTCAAGTTACGGCGGCGCAACTCTCCGCCTCTCCCTCATGCGTGGGTGAGAAAGACGCGAGGAGGAGAGCAGTTATGAAAGAACTAAAACGAATTCTGTTGGCGATGCTGGTGGCGACGGTGGTCGCGGCCGGTGCATTCGCACAGAAGAATAGCAATGATAATCGCCCGCCGAAAGAGCAACCAAGAATCATCGAGAGGCCAAAAGAACCGAAACCACCGCCCAGCAATACCAACAACAACAGCAGCAACAGCAACAAGAAGAAACCTTGATTGAGTTGCTTGCGAATCGGGGTTAGAAAACCAATTTGACCCGCCGGCACGCAGGCTGGCGGGTCGATCTTCTTATAGAACGCGGCAATGGCCGACTCGTCCTCACAACAAGAAATTGGTGCGCCCGTGAGGCCGGGCGGATTCGATTCTTTCGGATTGGAACTCGAGTGCTCTACTGCGCGGAACAGCTTATCGAGTTTCTAGAAGCGTGCGAGCGTAATCGGCACAAGGCGGAGGGAAGGGGACCGGAGCGTCACGTCGCGAGAAGAAAAGACAATCAAGTCAGGGACAACCCGTCATCATGTCGTCTTCAGCCGCGTCTCTCGAGAGGGTAAACGAATTGCAAATTGTAAGCTCCCTTCTACTGCACTCTATTGCGGGCAATCGACGCAGTGCTGGCGGCATGCATCGCGGGCGTCGCTGCAGTCGGCGCGGCAGCGCGAGGCGTTCTGATTGCATTGTGAGGCTAGTAGTCCACCCGGTTTGCCGACTTCAGCCAAGCAGTCAGCTTGTTCGGAGGCGCAGTTGTTCCGACAATCTGACAAAGAACTCTCACAACGGGCCTGGCAAGCGCTTACGGTAGTCCCTGCGGAGTCGCGATAGCTGAAGTGCCAGGCGCCGCGCCCCTGCGTTCCAACATAGATGTTGGCCTGGCCACATTCGCGGTCGAAGTATGCCCAGTGTGGACGGGGAATAATGGGGTTGGCGGTGCTGCCAGAGTTGTTGGTCAACGTGACCCAGCTGACGCCATTGTCCCGGCTGAGAAAAATTCCCGCATCGGCTGCACCTGCCAACAGGGTATTAGAGTCATTTGGATCGAAGGCCACCAGAGTAGGCTGGAGATAGTTCAAAGTCGAAGATTGCATGCGGAAGGTGCCGCTGCCAATCATCAATCTGTCCAGCACTGTATCGGACGCCCAGGTAGTGCCACCGTCAGAAGAGCGAAACATCTGCACGCGGGTGCTATTGAAGGCGGACACGAACAGGCGGTTCGGGTTGTTGGGGTCGACCGCGAAAACGGCCACACTTACAAAACCAGGCGGCAATGTCACGTTTTGCCAGGTACCCGTCGCCGAGGTTCCGTTGTAACGCAGGAGCGTTGCCTGATTACTAGTCAACGCGTAGAAGGTGGGGTTTGTCTGCGGACCCGCCGCCCACAGCCCGCCAGCAAGAATGGGAGCGTTTGTACCGAGCGAGGTCCAGGCGATTGGATTGGCCGAAATGTTCTGGGTCGCGAAGATCCCGCTGCTCGTAGCTAGGGCGAAGCGGTTGGCGCCGAACCGGGCGATGATGTCAGGAAATAGACCAAAGGGTATAAATCCCGGTGGGTAGTTGGGAATCTCGCCTCCGCCGACCATTGCTGGGTCGCGTCGGAAGACCTGATTGCCCCGCGTCCCCAGGCAGCAGATCGTGAAGACAATCTGAGTGGTGTCGGGAACTACATCGGAGACATCAAATCCGTCCGGGTTCTTCCAATCCGGTATATCTGCGCCAGCATTGAGTGTCACGAAAGCCCCATCGTCCTGGGCTCCCATGTA
The DNA here is from genome assembly GCA_035545035.1 of Pyrinomonadaceae bacterium. Lineage (GTDB taxonomy): Bacteria > Acidobacteriota > Blastocatellia > Pyrinomonadales > Pyrinomonadaceae > UBA11740. The sequence goes on along the minus strand of DASZZL010000023.1, from coordinate 11,209 downwards.
GACCGCTTCCTTGGTAGACGAGCTGGGGATATCGGCTCCACTGAGCGACCACAGCCACAGGGCGCGGGTGGTAACGGTGGGCTGGGCCCATTCCGGCGTCTGACACGCAGGACTTTGGGTCCGCGTATTGAAGTACGTGCCACCGTCAGACGACAACACGATGGGACAGCCTTCCTGGCTCAGGTCGCAATTTGTATTGCAGGTATTAAGACTGCTGGTACACCCGGCGCGGCAGCGGGAGGCGTTTTGATTGCATTGTGAGGCTAATGGTTCACCTGGCTGGCCCACTTTATCCATACAGGATTTGAGATCGTCCGCGCAATCTTTGTCGCAGGCGCTTTTGCCATTCGTGCAGTCCTGGTGGCAGGCCGTCAGGTTGATAGGCGGAGGATCTGTGAAGACCACTTCGCCCATATCGCGATGCGCCTGGCCGTCTACGCGGGTCCAGGTGCTCGAAGCAGGGCATCGCGCTCCGGGCCCCGGAGTTGCGGGAGTTGTGCACCCGGCACGAAACAGGAGCGTGTCGCCAAACCAGAGATCGAAATTGCGACCCTGGCGATTATTGGTGGCGACGAATGTGACACGCCCCTGCTGGGCGGGATTGACGAACTGCGTGTCCCACGAGCGGCCACCATTGTCGCTTTCGAAGATTCTGGTTCCGACTGTTGCGAAGAGCACTGACGACTCATCAGGCGAAGCGGCAATGGAACATGGTCCTGGCATAAGGGGCGTTCCACCAGGCTGGGGGCCGGTCCACACTGCACCGCCATCGGTCGAGCGGAGATGCCCGGCCGAGCCGCAGGTGTCGATGATGCCGCCGTGATGCACCACGACAGCGAAGACGTTAGTAGCACGAGTACCAAGCCCGGGATTTATGAACGTCCAGTTCAGCCCGCCGTCCGTGCTCTTGGCCAAGCCGCAATTGGTTCCTACAAAGACATGCGCGTTGGCCGGGTCAAAAGCGATTCCATACGCAGACGGCTCGTTATTGACCGAGAGGCCTGAGCAGAGGCTTATCGGAGGACTGGCAGAAGCCGGCTTGCTCCAGGTGGCGCCACCGTCGCTGCTGACGTTGATGCCTGCAAAACTGTTTACTCGGCCGTCATAGAGAGAGGTCGCGATTACGCGGTTGGGGTCTGCGGGGCTGGCCTTAACGTCCGACAACCGGGTAGGCAAGTGGGTGTCCAACCGCGACCAGGTACGTCCCGCATCCGTGCTTTTGTAGAGACCGCCGTACTCGGTGGCCGCATAGAAAATGTTGTTCGTGGCGCGGGCCAGGTGGTTGACGCGGCCGCCGGAGCCGTTAACGGTGCCACCTACACTCGAGCGTGTAGGGTTGATTTCCCTGATAGTGACGGTCTGCCCATCGGCCACGCTCAATAGAAAAAGCAAGCAAAGTGAGGCCGTCAATACGCAAGCACAAGAGAAACGTTTCATACGCCTCCTTACCGGACTCTTACCGTTTAGTATTAGGCTTATGTTCTGCTCGATTTGCTGCGGTGGGAATTGTATCGACCGGGCAAACAACCGCCTGACACGTCACCACTGATCGCCCTCCGGTAGCGCGAAAGGTGTACTCGATTCCAGGATCCAGGCCTTCAAGCCGCACCGTAACCCACTCGCCGGTGGTGGTCCCGACCGGGGATGGCAATTGAAGAATTGACTGTAATGGCTTGTCCAGCCTCGTAGCGACGTTTGTGATCACCAGCTTTTCGAGGCCAGGAATTTTTCTTTGCGCCTGGACAGCGGGCGCCAGTCCATCCCCTTTCGTCCGCGCGCGAAACAGCGCTTTCGGTTTAATCACCGAAACGGTAGCGTATAGCCCGCGCTCAAATCCGTCAGCGTAGACCGTCACCTCAAGTCCTTGTTGACGGACCTTTGAACGCAAATCTGCGGCATTCAGAGGACTGTTCGCCAATCGTACCTTCACTTCCATAATCCTGGTCCCCGGCCGTGTAGGGCTGCAATAGGAGATGCATTCCATATCGCCGGCCTCGCTTTGGCCTCGCATTACTTCCTGGCCAATGATTGGTTGTGGGAAATATCCGGGGTAGGCAAGCACGACAAGAGCGGCGCAAACTGCATGCACAATTCTTAATCGAAACCACTTTTGCCGAAGACTACTCTTGGACAACATGGTTTCCTCCGATCTTGCAACGCTTGAGGACTGTAAGCAGAAAGAGCAATGCTAAGTACGCTGCCAAGACTACAGCCGTGCAAACTGGGTGTCAACCATTAATGGAGAGATAACTAAGTCCATGTCGTCCATCCCAAGAGCATTCAATGGGGGTCAGCCGTGCGAATTGCAATTCGGCAATAACAGTGAGTCGCGCGAAAACTGGCCCGCCATCTACCGATCGCTGCGAGTCACTAAAAGTTCCGGCATTCTCTGGTGGTATCAGCTTGGAAATTTTCCCGACCTCAGAAATGGTTTTTCAGATCAAAGTGTGTGCGAAAGTGTGTGCGGACGAAAACGGGCGACTCAGCGTCGCCCGTAAACTACTGAAAATATTGGTGCCCGCTAGAAGACTTGAACTTCTGACCCCTCGCGTGTGAAGCGAGTGCTCTACCACTGAGCTAAGCGGGCGTAACTCCTTTAGTATCGACAGTGTTACGCGTCGCCGTCACTGTGCGGAATGTATTTCAACCTCGGAACCTCGACATCTTACTCAATCAAGCCCGCTTGCGCCAGCAATAGCGCAAACCGTCTATTTTTTGAGGATCGCTTGGCCTGAAATTCGTTGAAGCTCAGGTTGGTTAAGATTAGGAATGGTGCCTAGGGTGGGAGTCGGAACCCCCACGTCCTTACCGACCACGGATTTTAAGTCCCGTGAAAAGTGCCATACGTAATGCTACGAAGTCGTTGTTGACGCGAGGCACGGTTCAGATGTATAAAACCTACCGTACGGTCGGTAAGACAGCGCTGCGGCGTTCGTGCCCGAGGTTGTTGCGCGTTTTAGAGACTGTCAAAGGTGATGATATGAAAGCGCAGAAACAACCGGCCCCCAATAAGGAGCGCCTGGCTGAAGTTTATCGCGCGGCGGCTCAGATTATTCTGCGTAAGGGCTACGATGCCACATCAATTAACGACATCGCTAACGCGCTCGGCATGACGAAAGCAGGTCTGTATCACTACATCAACGGCAAGAAAGAGCTGCTCTTTGACATCATGAATTTCGGTTTGGACGAGCTTGAGGAAGAGGTTGTGATACCCGCGCAGTCCATCCCCGACACGGCCGCCCGGCTCCGCTCTATTATCGCCAGCCACGCGCGGTTGGTGACGCGGGGGGACGGAGCTATCACCATCCTCGTTGACGAGATCACGGCGCTCACGCCTGCTCAGAATAGAAAAATCACGCGCCGTAAGCGAGCACATTTTGATCGTCTGCGTGAAGTCCTGAACAAACTCAAGTCGGAAGGTATGCTGCAGGACGTGGATACGACCGTGGCAACCTTTAGCCTCCTCGGAATGATTAATTGGCTTTCGCGTTGGTTCAAGCACGATGGCGCTCTCACAGAGGAGCAGATTGCCGAAGAAATCGTCAAAATCGCTCTTAACGGGTTGTTGCGACCCGAATCCCGCGCCGCCCAGCGAGGGTTGCGGGTCGTTAGAGACTGAGGCCTTTGGCCTTGAAGGCGTGCTCAGTCAAACCTTCTAGTTGCGCTCTCGTTGTACGAAATGAGCGCGGAACGCTGACCATCTTGCTCCGGTTACAAAGCTACGCACCAGTACCTGGTCCATGAACCTCCTTGTTTGTCTGAAGCAAATTCTCGATCCGGAGATTCCGGCGCGTGACTTCCGTGTCGACCCGGTCAAGCGCGAAGCCGAGCGCGGCGCGGCCAGTCTCGTCACCAACATCTTCTGCGAGAATGCGCTCGAAACGGCGCTACAATTTCGCGAGCGGATCGGCAGCGGTAGAATCACCGTGCTTTCCTTCGGTGCGGCGACGGGTGAAGATTCTTTAAGGAAAGCATTGGCCATGAAGGCCGATGCGGCAGCGCTAGTTCTAAACGATGGTAATCCGCACCCGGACCCGCTCACGCTAGCGCGTGTGCTTGCCGCAGCTATCCGCAAGCTCGGTGGTTTCGATCTGGTTATGGTCGGGCGCGAGGCAGGCGACTGGGGCGCGGGGCAAACCGGTGGGCTCCTGGCGGAGGAACTGGGGCTGCCCTGTGTGTCTTTCGTCGATCAAATAGAGAACGCAGACAGTAAGCTGCGGCTCAGGCGTCAGACAGATACCGGCTGGGAAATTCTCGAAGTTGAGCCGCCCGTCGTCGTCACCATTACCAATGACGAGCACAACGTGCCGCGTATTCCGAAAGTGCGCGACGTGATGATGTCGTATCGCCAACCACTTCTGCAGTGGACGCTCGATGATCTCGGCATCGATGCCGATGAAGCGCGCGCGGGCACTACCTATTACGAGGTAGTTGACCTGTCCATTCCGCAAAAAGAGACGCGCTGTGAGTTCATCACGGGAGACACGCTGGATGAAAGAACTGAGGCTTTTGCCCAGCGCATCGTCGCGGTGACGAGCGCGCTTTAGACCGGATAGATTTGACGCTAACAGAGCTTTATTTTCAGCTCTCATACTCTGACATGCCCGGACCGCAAACTGGCGATGTCTGGAACGGTATCAATGAACGACGTTGTCATCTGTCTCTTTGGCGCCGCGGGCTATGACAAGAGCGCGCAGGGGCTCGCCGGCGCAGGACGCCGTCTTGCGGATGAGCTTGGCGGGCGGTTGCGCGCCATTGTGGTGGGCGTCGGCGCCGCGACGCTCGCTGACGAAGTCGCCGAGGTCGTTGATTCCGCGACTGTCGTTGATCAGGCTGAGTTAGCTGAATATCACCCGGAACTTTGTTTGAGTGCGCTGACGAAGCTATGCAGCGATCTCTCACCGCGCGCCGTACTTTTAGGTAACGATGCGTACAGCCAGGAGCTTGCGCCCCGTCTCGCGCATCGCCTCAACGGCAGCGCCGTGGGTGATGGCGTTGAGATGCGCGTGCAGAACGAATGCTTGCGTGTCGTCCGTCAGGTTTACGGTGGCAAGGCTCAGGCCGTCATCGAGTTGAAGCGAAAGCCAGCAGTCGTTTGGCTGCGTGCACGCTCGTTCGCCCCCGCTCTGCGCCGCGAGGCTGCCGGTGATATCACGCGAGCTGCATTAGAAATCAACACCGACTCTCGCACGCGCGTCGTTGAGCGCAAGCGCGAAGAGACTGGGAATGCGCGGCTGGAGGACGCGCGGGTAATTGTGTCGGGTGGGCGCGGCATCGGCGGGCCTGAGCCGTTCAGCACCGAGTTGCTGCCGCTCGCTGATCTAATGGGCGCACAGTTAGCGGCCTCGCGAGCAGCTTGCGATGCAGGCTGGGTGCCGCCGACATGGCAAGTCGGACAGACGGGCAAGAAGGTCGCGCCTGACTTATATCTCGCGATCGCCATCGCGGGAGCGAGCCAGCACATGGCGGGTATCTCCGAGGCCAAGAATATCGTTGCTATCAACATCGACTCGGACGCTCCGATCTTCAAGCACTGCCGGTTCGGCATCGTTGAAGACTATCGCAAAGTCGTGCCGTTGCTGCGCGAGAAACTCGCCGCGCTACAGAAATGAACACCGCTGAAGCCACACGTCAAATTTACTGGAATATCTCGCACATCTGGGTGGTGTACGCGCTGCTTTTGCCGACGGCAGCAATAGCTGGCTACGGTGTCTATCGTCATACGAACCGTTGGCGGCGCGGGCAACCTACCGCCCGTTTTGACCGGCCCGCCGATCGCCTCAAACTGGTGCTCAAACACGCGGTCGCGCAACGGCGAACCGCACAGGACGCTTTCGCGGGTTCTTTTCATCGGCTAATCACGTACGGCTTCGTCATTCTCACGATCGCAACTACCGTCGTCGCGCTGGATGCAGACTTCGGCACGACCATTATGCGCGGGCGGTTCTATCTTTACTTCCAGTCGCTCATCGTTGACGTGTTCGGCGCGCTCGTCATGGTCGGGGTCGGAATGGCCGCCACGCGCCGTTACCTCAAGCGACCCAAGAAGCTGATATATACGGATGAAGCGACGCTGATTCTAGTCGCGATTTTTGCGATCTGCCTGCAAGGGTTTCTGCTGGAGGGCTGGCGTATCGCGGTCACGCGCGATCCCTGGGGGGCGTGGTCGCCGTTCGGCAACTTACTCGCAATCGCTTCGCGCGCGCTGCTGACGGATGGGCAAATGCAGACGGCGCATTTGGGAGTGTGGTGGTTTCATCTCGCGACCGTGTTCGGCTTCATCGCCTGGGCCCCGTACACAAAGATGATGCACGCCATCACCGCGCCGCTCAACATCTACACTGCCAGCCTCGCTCCGCTCGGCGCGACGCTGAAGAACATTGATTTCGAAAAAACCGAAACCTTCGGGGTCAACGCGCTGGCTGATTATACCTGGAAAGACCTACTCGACCTTGACGCCTGCACGGAATGCGGGCGCTGTACGTCGGTGTGCCCGGCCAACACTGTCGGTAAGGAACTCTCGCCGCGCGATATCATCCTTCAGTTGCGCGACTTGATGCATACAAGTCAATCCGCAATCTACAATCCGCAATCCGCAATTATCGGAGCCGTGCCGGCTACTTCGCCAGCGGCGCTCTGGCAGTGCACGACCTGCGCCGCCTGCATGGAGGCTTGTCCGGTCTTTATCGAACAGATGCCAAAGATCGTCGACATGCGCCGCCACCTCGTCATGGAAGAGGCGGACTTCCCCGACTCGATGCGGGAAGCGATCAACTCGCTGGAAAAGCGCGGGCATCCGTTTAGCGGCACACAGGCGACACGGGTTGATTGGGCCGAAGGGTTGAACGTTAAGCACGTCAATGAAGCGAAGGACGCCGAGGTCTTATTGTGGGTTGGCTGCGGCGGCGCGCTCGTCGAGCGCAATCAGAAGGTGACGCGCGCAACCGCGCAACTACTGGCGCAGGCCGGAGTCAACTTTGCCATCATGGGACGCGAAGAAAAGTGTTCAGGCGATCCCGCGCGCCGCATTGGCAATGAATTCCTTTTCGAGATGCTGGCGAAAGAGAACGTCGCCAAGCTGAACAAATACGGCGTCAAGAAAGTCGTCACCGCCTGCCCCCACTGTTTCAACACTTTTCGCAACGAGTATCCACAGTACGGCGGCCGGTTCGAGGTTTACCATCACAGTGAGTATCTGGCGAAGTTGGTCAGCGATGGCAGGCTCAAGCCACAGACAGAGTCCGACAGAACGATCACGTTCCACGACCCCTGCTACCTGGGCCGGCAGAACGGCGTGTACGATGCGCCGCGCACGTTGGTAACGATTTCGTCGCGCCAGACGCCGGTCGAGCTGGAGCGCAGCCGCGAGAAAAGCTTTTGCTGTGGCGGCGGTGGTGGCATGAGTTTCGTGGAAGAACCTCCGGACCAGCGCGTCAATCAGGAACGGGCGCGTGAAATTCTTGAGACCGGAGCCGACACGGTGGCGGTCGGCTGCCCGTTCTGCATGACGATGTTGGAAGATGGCATCAACGCGCGCAAAGGATCACGCGATGTTCGCGTGATGGATGTTTCTGAACTGCTGTGGGAGGCGTCACAGCCGCGCGCCGCAGAGCAGTTAACAACGTGAGGTCAGCGCTATGGATCTAAGCTTAACACCGAACGAGCAACAATTCCGCGACGAATTCCGCGCGTGGCTCGCAGCCAACGTGCCCCCTGAGTGGACGGGCGGCACGAATTTGGAAGACCGGGCGGATTACATTAAGTACCTGAGCGACTGGCAGCGCAAGCTTTACGAAGGCGGATGGGCCGGCATCTCCTGGCCACAGCAATATGGTGGGCGCGGCGCGGCGCTGATGGAGCAGGCTATTTTCCAGGAAGAGTTGGCACGCGCCAACGCCCCGCAACTGATCGGCACGATTGGTCTCTCGTTGGTTGGTCCAACCATTATTGCGATGGGCACAGAGGAGCAGAAAGAACGTTACCTCGCGCCGATTCTCTCTGGCGAGGAGATTTGGTGTCAGGGATTTTCGGAGCCGAACGCGGGCAGCGATCTTGCCTCGCTCGGCACGAAGGCGATCCGCGACGGCGACGATTTCATCGTCAACGGTCAAAAGATTTGGACGAGCTTTGCGCAGTTGGCGGATTGGTGTTTGCTGCTCGTGCGCACGGATACCGCGGCGCCTAAGCACAAGGGCATTACTTGCCTCCTGCTGGACATGCGCAGTGACGGTATTTCAGTGCGCCCCTTGCGGCAGATGTCCGGGGACTCAGGTTTTAACGAAATGTTCTTCTCGAATGTGCGCGTGCCCATCTCGCAAGTGCTCGGGAAGGTCAACCAGGGTTGGACCACGGCCATCACGGCGCTAATGAACGAGCGCGCCAATCTCGGGGCGGGGATTCAGGTTGTTTTCAAACGCAACCTCGAAGCTTTGATCGCGCGCGCGCATACTGTCGAACGGAACGGTCGGCGCGCGAGCGAGGATCCGATTGTCAGGCAAAAACTCGCGCAAGCCCACCTCGAACTGGAAATCCTGCGCCTCAATACAAACCGTGCGCTGACTTCATTAAGCAAGACTGGCGTCCCTGGTCCCGAAGGCTCAATCCAGAAGGTTTTCTGGAGCGAATGGAACCAGCGCCTGCAGCAGACCGCGCAGGAAATCCTGGGGCCCTACGGGCAGCTTTCCGATTTTGATCGGGGTAGTTGGCAATACGCCTTCTTGCGCTCACGCGGCAATACCATCGAAGCGGGCACGAGCGAGATTCAGCGCAACATCATCGCTGAACGCGTGCTTGGTTTACCGAAGAGCTACTAAAGACAGAGGTCAGAGGTCAGAGATCAGTTAAAACTGTCTTCTACTAACCTCAGACTTCAGACTTCAGACTTCTGACCTCTGACTTCTGACTTCTGACTTTTGACTATTATGGACTTTGATCTCAGCAAACCACAGAAACTTTTAAAGGACTCGGCGCGTGACTTTCTGGCGCGCGAATGCAAGCCCGAGCGCGTGCGCGAATTGATGGAGACCGACACTGCGCACGACGACAAGCTCTGGCAAGCGATCGCCGATCAAGGCTGGATGGGGCTGGTCATCTCGGAAGAGCACGACGGCCTCGGTCTGGGACTGGTCGAGTTGGCGGTCGTGGCGGAAGAAATGGGGCGCGCCTGTCTGCCCGGCGCCTTCCTCTCGACGGTTTTCGCGGCCGCTCTCATTGAGCGGGCGGGCAGTCGGGAGCAGCGGGCAAAGTACCTCGCGCCGGTTGCGGCCGGAAAGCTGAAAGCGACCGTAGCGTTGCTCGAAGAAACTGCGAACTGGGATCTGGACAGCGTGAAACTGGAGGCGAACCGTCGTAATGGCAGCCTTTCAATCACGGGAAGAAAACTCTTCGTGCCCGATGCCGGCGTAGCTGACCTCCTGATCTGTGTAACGCGCGTTGGAGACACTCTCGCACTGTTGCCCGTTGAGCGAGGCACAGGTGGTCTCAGTGTTAAGCCGATGCCTTCGATGGACGGGACACGCAAAATCTATGAAGCCGTCTTTGATCATGTCGAGGTGGCCGACGCCGACGTGCTGGGTGCTGATGGCGATGCGCGCGGCGCGCTGCGGAGAGCATTGCAGACGGCAACGGCCGCGTTGTGTGCCGAGATGGTTGGCGGGATGCAATGGGTGCTTGACACGACCGTTGAGTTTGCGAAGACGCGTCAGCAGTTCGGTCGCCCTATCGGTGCTTTCCAGGCCGTTTCACATCAGTGCGCCGATATGTTGTTGATGACGGAGAGCGCGCGCTCGGCGGCCTATTATGCGGCGTGGGCCTTGACCGAGGACGCACCCGAGGCAAGCGGCGCGGTTTCGATAGCGAAAGCCTATTGCTCGGACGCTTATCGCGAAGTGGGCAATCGCGGTGTGCAGGTGCACGGCGGGATCGGGTTTACCTGGGAGCACGACCTTCATCTCTATTACAAACGGAGCAAGGCGTCTGAAGTGATGTTTGGCGATGGTTCTTTTCACCGTGAGCGTATCGCGCGGATGATCATTGACGGCGCTGCGTAGCATAAACATGCGGCGACCTGTCAGAACCGCCTGCGGTAGCGGGCGGGCCTTGTGGTTCAATCCGACCGTCGGGCCAAGCGTCAGAAGCGCGGGTCATGGTTAACATGTGGAACGATACAGACATCCCGTTGGCACACCTGATCACATTCCGGTCTTTCGGAACCTGGCTGCATGGCGATGATCGCGGATCGGTAGACCGCTTCCATAATCGATACAAGGCGCCTTACGCGTCGCCCAACCCGAACCGGTATCAGCACAACAAGAATCTGCTCAAAGGCGAAGCCGTAATACTGGATGCCAATCAACGCTCATCTGTCGAAACCGCAATCCGTCAAACTTGCGTCTTTCGCAAGTGGCTCTTGCGTGCTATCAACGTGCGGACAAATCACGTTCACGTTGTTGTTTCAATCGGAGAGAAGAAACCTGAACTCGCACTGAACGCCTTTAAAGCAAATGCCACGCGGCAGATGAGACAATGCGGGTGTTGGCAACGTGAACATAGTCCGTGGGTGGACAAGGGCAGCAAACGAAACTTGTGGAACGAGCGAAGCATCGAGCGCGCTATTGACTATGTGATTAACGGTCAGGGTGATGAGTTGCCAGAGTTTGATTGAGAGAAGAGAGGGGCCCGCCCGCTACCGCAGGCGGTTCTGACCTGAAGGGACCGGGCAAACCATCGTGGTGGACGGAGGGCGCACCGTCGTCTAACCGAGGAGACCGCTTATGAGCAAAGCTCAAGTGCAGGAGAAAGGCGTGGTGTCAGCCTACGCCGCGAGGCCCCCTATCACACAAATCGAAAGCATCGCCAAGCTGCGCGACCACGTTGGGCGAGAGGTCGCCGTCAGCGACTGGTTCGAGGTAACGCAAGAGCGCATCAACCAGTTTGCGGAAGCGACCGAAGACCGGCAGTGGATTCACGTGGATCCGGAACGCGCCGCGCGCGAATCGCCGTTCAAAGAAACAATCGCGCACGGCTTTCTGACTCTCTCGTTGTTGAGCGAACTGGGCAAGCGGGCGATGTCGGTGGGGGGCGTGCGAATGGGCCTTAACTATGGGTTGAATCGCGTGCGTTTCGTTTCGCCTGTACCGGCGCGGTCACGCATTCGCGGCCGCTTCACCCTGGCCAAGGTCGAAGAGATAAAGGGTGGCGTGCAGGCGAC
>DASZZL010000022.1:0-20855 GCA_035545035.1 Pyrinomonadaceae bacterium | reverse complement strand
TGTTTCGTTCTCGCTGATCTTAGGCGTGCGCATGGGCGCGGCGCTTCCCGGCCTGGATGCGGTGTTGCTGGGATCGCATCCGCACTGGTTGACGCATTCGGCGCTGCCGGTCTGGGGATTGCGCAAAGCGAGTGAGAAGTTCGACGGCTATCTACGCAAACAGGAAGAGTTGATCGCTCGCGGCGAGTTATCCGAAGCCGAGCGCGAGCGAGTTGAATTCCAGCGCAAGATTACCAAGTACGTCGGCGCGCCTCTGCTGGGCGCGTTCAGTTGCGCGACGGGCGCGGCGATGTTCGCGCAGATCGTCCATCCCGTTGGAATCGCCGGCGCGCCTATAAGCTGGCTGCTCGGCGGCAATCCCTTCCTCGACGGCGTCTGGCTGTTCGCCAACGGCGTCATCTGCTTCCATCAGGGCTACAAGTTCTTCATGATCGCGCTGGCCGATCAGGAAGAAGTGAATCGCGTCGTGCGGGAGATTAAGGGGTTGTTGCCGGCCGTCGCGGGTTTTTAATCATCAGTTCGATTTTCAGCCGCGTTTACGCGGCTTCCCCGCAGGGTTGATAGACCAGCCGTTTTACGGCTGGGTCAGCGAGCAAGACACATTTCACAGCCCGTTTCAACGGGCTTCTCAGGCGAGGCTTCAGCCATTATGCTGAAGCTGGTCAGAAGCACGCTGAAGCGCGCTAATCATCCGCTGCTACGATGACCCAGAGCTAAAAGCCCTGGTCTAGCAAAGCTAAGCGAAAGCCGTCTGAAGACGGCTAGTGTTAATTACCATGTACGGTTATCGCTGCGAATACTGCGACGGGACCGTCCGTCCCAGGAAGGTCGAGCGCGAGGCCTTTAAGCACAAGAAAGGATTCATCATCCTTGAAGATGTCGTCATCGGCGTCTGCGACGCGTGCGGCACAAGGTATTACAGTGCTGACATTCTTCACGCCGTGCACGACATCGCTACCGGAACAAAACCATTCGAACGAATCGAGAAGATCCCGGTAGCGCATCTCTCATCGCCATAGATTGCGCTGGCCGATCAGGAAGAAGTGAATCGCGTGGTTAGGGAGATTAAAGGACTCTTGCCAGGCACGTAGCGATGCTTGCGGCGCGAATTCCTAAGCCCCATCTTAATCTTCGAAGCGGCTGATTGATTAACTTATCGTGTGCGGTTGAGGACGCCCCACGAAGTCACAACTTTCCCCACCGGATTGATGTAATTGAAATTAATTTGCGAGGCACGCGTCTTTTGCGTGAAGTCGCCGTCTGTTCTCCTGATAATTACGTAGCCATTGTTTACACAATTATCGATTCCTTCGGTTAATCTTTCTCTGAACTTCACCATTGTGATGCTCTTGTCTGTAAGTTTCCATTCGCCCTTGCAGTTATTGGTCGGATAATCCACAAAATACCTGCCATTCTGAACTGTAAGTTTTATAGGCCACGTCCCGTAGCTTGCCTGGTAGGCGACACCTTCCCAAGCGCCTGAAAGAAAACTCAGATCCACATTCGTGTTCGCTATGCCGGCGATCTTTTCCAGTGTCCACGGAATGTTACTCGTTGATGATTTTCCGAGGTCGCCAATTTGTATAACATCCTCATTGCCCGAAGACTTTGGAAAGGGCTTTATGTCATCAATCTTGAATCTGCTTTTGAAAAGAACAAAAGCGACCAATCTAATATCCGTCGGTGAAATGTTTTTGCCAAAAAAGATTAGATTTGAAGTGGGTACATCAGTCTGGGGCCTCTTGTCATCGAGTGAAAAACCAAATTGCTGTAAAGCCAGGAATGCTTCGGGTTTGATATCCTTGGAAAAGTATTGAACTCTTATCTTACTGTGATCCGTCGCAGCTGCGCCTGAGTTGGTTTCCGGTGAGACATCCAGGAGATATGCGAGCGCTTGGATTAGTTGCTTTTTCTCGGTAAGTTCTCCCTCGAGTTTGTCAGATTCCGACTTCTGCTTATCAATCAACTTTTTCATTTCAGTCAATTCGGTCTTAAGACGAGTTGATTCCCTATTAAGAGTCGCGACTTTGTAAAACGAAAACACCAGCCAACCTATACTTAGCAGCACAGCGACACCGACTGCCGCCGAAGCGCTCTTATAACTACGCCGGTGCTTGCTGGATTCGTACAGTTCTGCTAAATCGAGTTCTTCCATAGATCTCCTATCTTGGCTTTGCCACCTCGGCCATATTCTTTTTTATGTCATCCGTAAGCCATGCTTCCGGTGGGATATTGTTCAGTAAACAGTCTTCAAGTGGTTTCTTCCACCGCAAGTAAGAAATAATGGACTGCCGACTGGTAAGAATAATCTTGTATTGGACCGTGGGGATTGGCAGACCAAATAACATCGGTCCAAGTTTAAAAATCGTGTCGGAGAGCTGCTTGACGTCCCAGAAAACGACAAACGCCAGAATGGTCAAGATCACGCCAGCCGCCAACTCAAGCACGCACATTCTCTTAAGTCTGCGAATGGTACCTCGGTGATACTCGATTTGGTCATCGCAGAACGGGATGAATATCGTCGTGACCGTTACGCGCCACTGATTGTCTTTAGGATCGCCCATCAATCTTACATATCATCAGACGGCGGCACGGCCAGCGAGAAACCAACTTGGACTCAGAGTTTCTCAGATAGTCGATGGCTAAACATGGTTAGCGTAGTTCGCCAGACTGTGGGCCGCCTGAGGCTTGGGAAAATAAACTGGGAATTCACGTCGGAACTCCGGCTCGTTTGTTCAACCGCTTAAAGCAAGAAGAAGAAATACTCTATGATCACTGCTGTGCGGATCTGTCGCGGATAATACACCCTTTGAGCTTGCTGTCAAGACTAATTTGGCGGGCGCAGGCGGGTTCGACCGTTTCACGATCCTGTAAACGCTTTCTACTGTTTATTTCAGCAAATTTGCGTTTAGCTAATCGTGATCGGAAACGGCAGAAAGCAAAGCGCGAAGACAATTAGCGTGATGATCCCGATCGCGACGCGCATCGTACCAAGCGGCTCCATTTGTTCCGGTTGTGGATGACGGACGTTGAGCATTACCAAAAGCAAGACAACGTAAAACAGCATAGTCGGGCTGCCGTACCACAACCAACCGAAGATTGTACTCATCGCCATCAAAACAAATGCCACACGCCCAATCCACCAATGCGCACGCTGCCCGAACACTGCAAATGTTCCGTGCCCGCCATCGAGCTGGCCCACCGGCATCAGATTCAAAGCAGTCACCAACGCGCCAAACCACGCGGCCAGGTAAAAAGAATTCGCCGCTGAGTTGTCGAGATCGATTTTGAACGCGCGCGCGATCAAACGAAACAAGAGCGGATCATTGAAAGTGATTCCGCCGCCACCGCCCCCAGCTTCGCCGGCAATCAGCGGCACGTGATGAAGCGTCAGCACTCCCACAAAAGCGATCGGAATCATCACGATGAAACCTGCGAGTGGCCCTGCTAGTCCAATATCAAACAGGGCACGTCGTGAAGGCACCGGCGATTTCATTCTGATGAACGCGCCGAAGGTCCCGGGAATCAAGAGCGGCGGCTGCGGAATGAAGAACGGCAGCGTCGCGTCAACTCCGTAGTAGCGACAAAATAGGTAGTGCCCAAACTCATGCGCGGTGAGAATCGCGAGCAGAGAGCCTGAGAAGATCAATCCCTGACTGAGGGATTTAGGGTGCGCTAACGCACCGCGCACGATCTCGACCACAGCTCTGGCGTAGTACCAGGGAATAAGAACAATTGAGCCAGCGACGCCGCCAGTCTCGGCCGGCGATCCACTGGCAACGTCCACTTCCGGTCCGGCCATTACGATTCCGCAGATGGTCGTGGTGATCGCCGTAACCACAAACAGCGCCGCATGCAAAGCCCACTGCCGCGCCGTTGGACGCGGAGCGTGGCGTGAATCGATCTCCGTTGTCTCAGGGATTGACGGGATGTTTCCGGTTGATTCGGACATACGACGGCAGTAATTGAATTCAGGGGCTAGAATAGAGTCCCTGGTTGTTTGGTTGCAAACGGAGAAACCGAAACGCGTGAGGATCAATTGGTTTGGCCGGTCGCGCTTCCGGAACATCAGGCGGCTGGAAACCTTCGCGTTGACTCTTACTGCATCATGCCTTTGTCCTCGTGCGCCTGCAAATCCTTCCCCGGTTTGAAACGAATGGTCTTGCCGGAAGGGATCGCGACTTCTTCGCCGGTGCGCGGATTGCGCCCGATGCCGCGCTTGCGTGGCTTCACTATGAACACGCCAAAGCCGCGCAACTCGATGCGGTCGCCGCGCGCCAGCGCTTCCTTCATCGAATGAAACAGAGCATCCACGGCCTGCTCGGCCTTCAATTTCGGCACGCCGGTGCGTTCGGCGATGCGGTTAATAATGTCGAGCTTGATCACGATTCGGGGCCTCCGCTGTGGCAATCGCCTCTCGCCGGCGATGCATGGTTTGGAAAGCTTCGTCTTAATGTGTGAGGGATGATAAGAAGCTAGTTGAACGACTGTCAAGCTATATAGAACCACGCGCGGTAGCGCGCGGGTAACGACACCGGCAAGATGCCGGTGAACCCAGGCAGGGATGCCTGCGCTCCCGCAGCGCGATTGGTTTGACAATGCTGGCAAACGACGGATAACCTCGATTTGCCGCAGCGCGTAACCGCCAAGGCACAAAAAAACGTTCGTCTATCGTCGCTTGCGCATCATCTAAGACTCATGTTCGGTAAGAAATTCAGCCAACCGCCGCCCTTCGGTACTATTCATCCGGACGACGACACGGATATCGACGTGCAACGGCCAAAGGACGCCGCGCGCAAACATCTGTGGCAGGAGTCGCGCCTGCTATTCCGTGATCTAATCTTCGCATTGATGCTGCTGGCGCTGGCGATGGTCTTTATCGTGCAGCCGGTGAAAGTCGAAGGCACGTCCATGCTTCCTTATCTGCACGACGGCGAGCGCATCTTTGTCAACAAGTTGATCTACTACGACGACTATCGCTGGGCGCCAAAGATCTATCGCGGCGACATCGTCGTGTTCTGGTTTCCCGAAGATCCTTCGAAGAGCTATATCAAGCGCGTCATCGGCCTGCCCGGCGACACGGTCGAAATGCGCGACGGACACGTGCGCGTAAACGGACGAGACCTGGAGGAAACCTATCTGGATCCGCAATTCAATATGCATCCCCCAAACCGACCGCCGGTTTACGTCAAGCCGGGCTATTACTTTGTGATGGGCGACAATCGCGACAATTCGAGCGACTCGCGTATTTGGGGTTTGGTGCCGAAGAAATACATTTATGGCAAGGCGCTGTTTCGTTACTGGCCGCTGACGAATGCGACCGTGATTTCGCGCGACGCGCATAACAGCGCGATTCCGAGTGGAGTCAATTACCGGCGCGATGCGGCGAACACGCCGGATTCAGATGATCGATGAAGTGAGAAAGACAAGTTTTCGGAGACTTCAAGAGAAGTAGGCAAAGGGTGCCGCTGGTTTGAAGCTCCGTAGGAGCGTCATATTTATAGCCAACGACGCGCACATTCATAATCCTTCCTCAGACTCGGCATCTTTCGATGCCGAGTCTGAGGAAGGAATTAATTCAGGGGGCCGTCGAGCTATAAATATTGCGGTCCTAACGGACCGCGGAAAAGACGACGGATCCCATCGATGATTGAAGTCATCCCCACTAGTTTATGGGGACTTGTATCGAATGACTGACTGGCTCAAGCTCGTGGCAATGATTTTCTACGCGCCTTTGCGTGGCATGCGCGAAGTGCGCGATCGCGCGGCCCTTGGGCCGCTAATGCTCGGGGCTTACGCGTCGCAAGTTTTCTACGTGTTCGCTACGCAATGGCTTGCCGGCAACAAGATATTTCTGATGCATCCCGCGGCGGTTGCGAGCGCTCTCTTTCAGACGGCTGCTTCGTTGCTGCCAATCGCGATCGTGCTGGTCCCGCTGATCGCGCTAGTCGCCAACCTCTTCGATCGCCGAGGAAGTTTTGGCGTCGTCATGCAGCAGGAATACGCCTCGCTGGCGTCGGTGGCATTTTATGCGCTGATTGCCACCAATCTTGCCGCGGTTCTGATCGCGGTCTTCTTTCACTTCAGCGGTTTTCAGGCCGCGAACGTGGCGAGTTCAATCCAACAACTCCCGCAGACGCTTGCGGCAGCGCGCTCTCTGGGTATTCCTCCGGAGGTGTTGGCGAAGTTGCAGGTTCAACTCAGCGATCCTGTAACGATTTCCGGCGGCCTTTTCCTGATGATCAAGCTGACTCTGTTCATCGGCGGCACGGTCGCTACCGTACGTACAGTTTTTCGGATTTCGATCGTTCGATCCATCGGCATCGCAGTCTTGAGCGGCGGTGGCGCGCTGGTGCTTTCTCAAACACTGTACGGTTTATTTCATACGGTACTGGCTTCACCGCTAATGCTGCTATTCCTTTTCTTTCTGCTGCGCGGCTACTTTAGCGAAGTCGTTGGCCAGCAACGCGCGCGCGCGGCTTTCAAGCAGAACCTGGAAGCGGCCACGATCAATCCGCGTGATTCGTCAGCGCATTACAATCTGGGTTTGATTCATCAGCAACGCGGCGAATTGGATCAGGCGCGCGAACGCTTTCATCGCGCGATCGACATCGATGCGGACGAGCTGGACGCGCATTATCAGTTGGGCCGAATTGCCCGCGTGCAGAATCGCCTGCCTGATGCCGTCGGACACTTCGAGCAAGTCGTCCAGCGCGATCAATCGCACGCGCTGCATGAGATTTGGCGCGAGATCGGCTCGACCTACATCGCCGCCGGCCAATACAGCGACGCGCGCGAAGCTTTGGAGAGGTTTCTCGATCGACGTCCTAACGACCCCGAGGGTTTATATCTGACCGGCCGCGCGCACGCCGGACTGGGCGACCAGGAGGAAGCCGCCAGCTCAATGCAGGCCTGCATCGAAGCCGTCAAGACCGCGCCCGCGTACAAGTACCGCACCGAAAAGCGCTGGCTTAACGAAGCGCAGCAGTTCCTGAAAGGTAGGAAGCGCGAGGCAGTAGGCAGTAGGCAGTAGACCCGGCCCCGGCATCACTAGTTCAAAGTAATGGAAAACTCAAAGCCCACACTTCTCGCCTTCGAAGACGGCCGCGTGTGGCGCGGGCGATCGTGGGGTGCCGACGGCGAGAGCACGGGCGAGATGGTCTTCAACACTTCGATGACCGGCTATCAGGAGGTGCTCACCGATCCTTCGTACGCCGGACAGATCGTCTGCATGACTTATCCGCTGATTGGCAACTACGGAGTAAACAGCGAAGATCCTGAATCGGCCAGGCCGTGGGTCGAGGGCTTTGTCGTGCGCGAATTCAGCCGCATGGCTTCAAGCTGGCGCTCCGAAAGTACGCTAGCCGATTATCTGAAGCGCTGGAACATCGTGGCCATCGATCACCTCGACACGCGCGCGCTGGTGCGCCACATTCGCGACAAAGGCGCGATGCGTGCCTGCCTTTCCACGATCGACGCGAACGCGGACAGCGTAATTGAGAAGGCGCGCAGTTCGCCGCCCATGGAAAATCGTGAACTGGCGAGCGTGGTCACGACGAAACAGGCTTATCAATTTGCCGCAGTCGGCGAGGAGCGTTTTCACGTCGTCTGTTACGATTTCGGCGTGAAGACCAACAGCTTGCGCGAGTTATCCCAGGCCGGATGTCGCGTAACGGTGGTTCCGGCGTCGACGCCGGCAAGTGACGTTTTCGCGATGAAGCCCAACGGAGTCTTTCTTTCAAACGGTCCGGGCGATCCCGCGTCGATGACGAAAGAAGTGGAAGAGGTGAAGCAAGTGGCGCAATCGGGCGTGCCCACGTTCGGCATCTGCTTCGGACATCAATTGCTGGGCCGCGCCTTCGGTGGAAAAACATTTAAGCTCATGTTTGGTCATCGCGGCGGCAATCAACCGGTGAAGGATTTTCAGGATGGCCACGTCGAGATCACTTCGCACAATCACGGCTTTGCGGTGCTCGCCGACAGTCTGCCGCCGGAAGTCGAAGTGACGCACGTCAATCTCAACGACCAATGCGTGGAAGGCATGCGCCACAAAACGCTGCCAATCATCTCAGTTCAGTATCACCCCGAAGCCGCACCCGGGCCGCACGACGCCGAGCATCACTTTCAAAGATTCATTCAACTGATGGAACGCGCGCAGACTTTGCGCTAGGTCTTGGCGACCTCGAACGTCTTCGGCCCAAAGGCGAGCACGCCGAAAAACAAAAAGAAGACTCCATAGCTGGTTGAGGTGAGCGAAAGCGTTCCCGTCTGAATTGCCGTAAGCGTCACCACGCAAAAGACCAGAAAAGCCTGCACGATCGCACAATCTCTGAGCCAGGTTTCGCTCCGGTGCTTGATGCTCCGCCACGCCAGGACCGCGGCGATGCAACCGCCCAACGCCGGAACAACGATGCCCGCAAACGGCAGAATGATTTGAAACTCCGCGACTTTGTGCGACTGAGCGCGCAGCGGCGTAAAACCCGCCGGGTCGTGGATCCAAAAGGGGAGGGTGACCGCCGTGAACGCAGCCCCGACCAAAACAAGGTATTTCATCGCCGAGCGCCAGCCGGCTTTGACAGTCAATTCAGAAAAAAGCTGAGGTATCACGAGCAGAAAATTGGCGCGTGAAGATAGTCCAACGCCTAACAGCAGAGCCGCCAAAACTCTTTTCCACACCGGAGCATCGGCGCTCGACACCAATATCACGGTGAGCAGCATAAAGAGCAAAACGTAGACGCTGTTTGCAAGGTCATCGCCTCCAGTAACCACGTAATTCATGACGACCGGACTGAAGATCAGAACGATCCAAAGGAGGATGAGTCCGCGGCGCCAACTCCGGGTCAATCGCGAGACAGCGAGGAAAAACGCCGCCAGCCAGAAAAGATTCTGATAGGCGCTGGTACCGAGCAGCACGAACGGCGCGGCAAGCAGGATCGCACCGGGAAAATTCGCCACCGAATTCTGTAGATAGGTTTGGACGTAGTAAGGATAACGTCCGTGCAGCAGCTCACTGACGCCCAGATTCAGCGCATCGTCGGCGTCCGAACCCTGTCCCGCGACGTGCACATTGGCCTTTGGATACACGAGAGCGAAGACAGCGATCAGCGCGACGAAGGTCGCAACAGCGAGGAACTGAGCCTGTCGTTCCGACAATCGCGAAAGAAAAAGTTCGGAGAGGTAAAGATAAGCAATCCACAGAATCGCCGAAGCCGCGACCAGATAGATCAGAAGGCCGAGGTTACCGAAGTATTTCTGGATTACGCCGCACGAAGGAAAAACAAGACAGAAGGCAAGCCCGGCAAACGTCCGGACTTTGAGGGAAGAATCTGGAACAAATTGTCGGTGATGACTCGCGAATTGATCCATCTAGCGATTGCGCGGGACTCAGTTTCGTGGATCGCCGTTCGCACTCACTCAAGCTTCGGCAACTTCAACTCGCCGGTAAGCAAATCCGGACGCGCGCGCTCCATGTCTGCCGCGGTAGTTGCGGTGGTCGGGCGTAGTCGTTGTTCGGCCTCAGCTTCCGCCTCAACGACTGCTGCTTCAAAAACCTCGGCGATGGTTTCGCTGCCGCGGTGCTCCAGCCAGTTGCGGTAGCTGACCGTGATAATCGCAATCACCGGAATAGCCAGAAAAATTCCGGCGACGCCCGCTATTTCGGCGCCGGCAAGAATCGCCAGAATCACGGCGAGCGGGTGCAGGTGAATTCCCACGCCGATAATGCGTGGATAGATCACATAGTCCTGGACGATGCGCATCACGCCGAGGAACAGCAGCACTACCAAGGCCATGCCGAAACCGGAGTGCAGCAGCGCCAAGAGTACTGCCAGAATCGCCACAAACAGCGGGCCAACCAGCGGCACGAATTCCAACAGCCCCGCCATTAAGCCGAGCACGAGCGGGCTGGGTAATCCGATCAGCGCAAACCCGAGACTGGAGAGGGCGCCAACCAAAAGACAGGCTGTTAGCTGCGCCCGAATGTAAGCTGCGAGGGTGCTGTTGACGTCCTGAAAAAACTCGTCACCGCGCCAGCGAATTCGTCCGCGCGGCAGCATCGCCAGCGCCGACCGGCGAAAGGCGTCGGCATCCTTCAAGAAGAAGAAGCTCAGGATCGGTATCAGCACCAGCCAGGGAAGGTAAATGATCAAACCGAGCATTCGCTCAACTGCCGCGCTCACGATCCCGCCGCCTTGTGCGACCAGACCCAGAGCCGTCTTGTTTACCGCATCAACAAGACCCTCAGGCATGCGGTGTTGCTTGAAGTATTGATTCAACCGGTCGGTGTCACTACTGATCGTCTTGTAGTACGCAGTAGCCTGCTTCTTGAATTCGGGAAACTGGTCTGCGAGTTGCGGCGCTAAAAAATAGATCGCCAACCCAATCCCGAAAAACAGCACAACGTAAACAATCGCGATCGCCAGCGCGCGTGGCATCATTCGCTCGCGTCTGCCAATGCGAAACGGTCGCTGGACCAGATCGACCAGCGGCGCGACGAGGTAAGCAAAAAAGATCGACAGCACGACCAGGAGGATGACGGTCGTGAGCTTGTAGAGGACCCAGAGCAATCCCGCTACTGCCAGCAGAATGACCAGAATGCGCAGGACCGCGCGCGTCTGTAACAAGGTTACTTGCGGGCTCTCTTTTGCTGTGGAGTGTCGGCTGTCGGATGACATAAATCTTCTATCGCCTGATGGTGACTGCTAAAACGATCGATCCTTTTGATAGTTTAGTAATCATCCTCGTCGTAATCTTCTTCGGCCTGGGTCATTTTGATCAAGGCCTCTTCCCAGACCAGGCCGCGCCATTCGTCGGTCGAGCCCAGAAGCTGCAACGCCGCCTGCGGGTGCCCTGGATTGCGCTCAATGCGCAGCACCTCGGCCACCACGCGCAGCTTCTCGCCATCGTCGCCAAGCACCAGCAAGTTGACACGGCCGCCCACGGGCGGCAGATCGCGTTGCAGGTGGATCAAAGTTCCATCGGGGCCGACGTTATCTGTCTCGCCCTCAGCAACGACGTGCACACCATCGTTGGTGTCCCATTCGGCGCGGACCGGAAACGAAGCAACGTAGCGCGGGCCAGATCGATTCTCCGCAATTGGGCTCTGGGGCATGAGCATCAACTCCTGGTTCCTGAGATCTGAGGGCAACCCGCCCATGATACAAGGAAAAGGGAAATTAGCAGAGGGTTTTCCGGAGGCTAGCAGTAAGCTCCCTTCTCCCGCTGGGAGAAGGGGTGGGAAAGAGGGTCATAGCCTGAATGAAGTTTTCACTCTCAAGCCCTCTCCCCAACCCTCTCCCATAGGGAGAGGGAGTTCGAAGGCAATCGAGCCGTCCCCAAGTAGGCCTATTCTTCCTCAGCCCGCAGTTTTTCCAGGACCGAAAAATCTTCCAGCGTCGTGACGTCGCCCGCGACTGAGCCGCTGGTAGCGATCTCGCGCAGCAAACGCCGCATGATTTTTCCCGAGCGCGTTTTTGGTAACGCATCGGCAAAACGAATCTCATCGGGCCGCGCCAGCGCGCCGATTTCTTTCGCGACATGCTGGCGAAGTTCTTCTTTCAAAGGATCTGTCGGCGTCCGTCCGCCTTCCAGCGTGACGAAAGCAATGATTGCCGAGCCTTTCAAATCATCCGGACGCGCAACCACAGCGGACTCGGCCACAGCTTCGTGTGAAACCAGCGCGCTCTCGATCTCGGCCGTGCCCAGACGATGCCCGGCGACATTGATTACGTCGTCGATGCGGCCCATGATCCAGAAATACCCGTCCTGATCGCGCCGCGCGCCGTCGCCGGCGAAATAGACGCCTTCGATTTGCGACCAATACTGCTCGCGATAGCGTTCGTCGTCGCCATAGATCGTTCGCAGCATCCCAGGCCACGGTTTCTTGATGACCAGGTATCCGCCCTCGTTTGGTCCAACTGATTCTCCATCGCGAGTCATCACGTCAGCTTCAACACCGGGAAAAGGTTTCGTCGCTGTGCCGGGTTTGGTCGGTGTCGCGCCCGGCAGCGGCGTGATCATGATCCCGCCGGTTTCTGTCTGCCACCACGTATCGACGATCGGACAACGCTCACGCCCTATGATGCGGTGATACCACATCCACGCTTCCGGATTGATCGGCTCGCCGACAGTGCCCAGCAAACGCAAAGTTGAAAGATCATGTTTCAAAGGCCACTGTTCGCCCCACTTGATGAACGCGCGAATTGCAGTGGGAGCTGTGTAAAGAATGTTCACCTTGTGTTGCTCGACGATGCGCCAGAAGCGATCAGGCTCGGGCCAGTTGGGCGCGCCCTCATACATCAACGCGGTCGCGCCATTCGACAGCGGGCCGTAAACGACGTAGCTGTGACCCGTCACCCAGCCAATGTCTGCGGTGCACCAGTAAATGTCTTCGTCCTTGATGTCGAAGATCCATTTGGTGGTTAAGTGGGCTTGCAAGAGATAGCCACCGGTCGTGTGCAGAATGCCTTTAGGCTTTCCGGTAGTTCCCGAAGTGTAAAGAATGAAGAGCGGATGTTCGCTGTCGAGTTCTTCCGCCGGACAGTTTGCATCGACAGTCTCGATCAGCTCATGCCACCAGTGATCGCGGCCTGACTCCATGTGAACACGGCTGCCCGTGCGACGAACCACGATGCAACCCTTCACTGAAGGAGTGTCTTTCAGGGCTTCATCGACCGCGGCTTTTAGTTTCACTTCGTTGCCGCGCCGCCACCCGCCGTCGGCCGTAACTACCAGCTTGCATTGCGCGTCGTTGATGCGATCAATGAGCGCGGTGCTCGAGAAGCCGCCGAAGACAACCGAATGCGTTGCGCCGATGCGCGCGCACGCCAGCATCGAAATCGCCAGCTCCGGAATCAGCGGCATGTAAAGCGCGACGCGATCGC
Source organism: Pyrinomonadaceae bacterium (assembly GCA_035545035.1). Classification (GTDB taxonomy): domain Bacteria; phylum Acidobacteriota; class Blastocatellia; order Pyrinomonadales; family Pyrinomonadaceae; genus UBA11740. The sequence continues at coordinate 7,974 of DASZZL010000022.1, read as the reverse complement.
CTTTCTCAACCCCCATCCGTTTCAAAACATTCGCGAAGCGACAGACCTCAGTGTGCAGTTGTTGATAAGTGAAAGTGCGCGTGTCGCCGGGCTCGCCTTCCCAAATCAGCGCGGCCTTGTTTCGTCGCCAGCTGCTGAGGTGTCGATCGAGGCAGTTGTCCGAGATATTGATTTTGCCTCCAACAAACCACTGCGCGTGTGGCAGCTCCCACTTCAAAACCGTGTCCCACTTTTTGAACCAGTGCAATTCGCTTTCCGCGAAGCGCGCCCAGAATTTCTCCGGATCCGCGCTCGCTTCCGCGCGCAACTCTTCCAATTCTTGCACCGACTTGATGTGCGCTTGTTCAGCAAAAGCCGTGGGAGGATGAAAAACGCGCTCTTCGTGAAGGATGGATTCGATGTTGGTGGTTACCGTCGACATGATTTTGTTGATGGCTGTTCTGTTAGCCGGTCGATTATCAGCCGGTTTGCAGTTCTGCGACAATCTCGCGCAGCGCGGCCCGGCCCTCTTCGACTTCATTGGGAGCAAACGAAATAGCGCCCACCACGGCATGCCCGCCGCCGCCGTAGCGCTCGCAGAGCGAGGCGATGTTGTGCCGGCGCGGACGTGGCGCCCAGGGATTCGATCCGACTGAGATCTTTGTGCGCTGCGGTGCGCGCGTGAGCGCGACTGAATAGGTCGCTTCCGGAAACAGGTAATACGGAATGAATTTGTTAAAGCCTTCGTAGCCTTCCGGAACCAGATCGAAATGGACCACGCCGTCACTGAACGTCGCTTTGCGGCGAATCGCTTCCAGTGTTTCGCGATGCTGTTTCAGGATCGGCTGGAAACGCGCTCCCACTTCCGAGCTGGTGGCAACTTCACCGAGAGATTTCTGTGTCAGGTCGCGAATTATCTGCTCGACAAAACCTTCGTCAGGATCGGCTTCGATCACCTGCATCAATTGCAGCGCGGGTTCTTTCAATTCGACACACTGCGCCGCCGATTCGTACAACGCGCCGTCAATGATGTGCGCCCAGTGAATCAGATCGCTCAGCGGCTCGTCGTCAAAGCCGAACTTCGTGCGCGCAACGTCGGCGATAAACTCCGTGCAGGATTTCCGCGACGCGTCGAGAAACTTTTTGCCTGAATGATCAGCGTGAAAGTGTGCTTCGTCTTCGGGCGTGAGAAATGCTGACTGATGATGATCGAACCACCAGGTCAATTTTTCCGATGGCGAATACTTGAAGTCGACGATTGCATTCTCGTCGCCGTCGAACATCTCCTTGTCGAAGAGGATGTTGCCGGGCCGGTGAAGCAGGCCGCCGTACTGAACGTCCGCGCCCGAATTGATTCGTTCGTGGTAGAACCGGGTGAACGTCGCCGCCGACGCGACGCCGTCAAAACAGTGGCCATGATAAAGGACGCGTAGTTTCATGCTTGATTTGAGGCCGCCACTTTCCCAACAATCTGCGATTCGTTGGCGCGTCGCCAGCGAATCACGAACAGGATCACAGCGCCGACGCCAACCACGATGCCGATCATTTGCGAAGTCGAAAGCCCCGTCAGTGTCGTCAGGCCGAGGATGTCGCCGCGCGGATCGTCGCGCACAAACTCGATCAGAAAACGCACCGTCGCGTAGATGAGAGCATAGGCGAGAATCACTTGTCCGCTGAATTTCTTTCGCTTGTGCAACCACAGCAGAAAAAAGAAAACGATCAGCATCGCGAAAGATTCGTAGAGTTGGGTCGGATGCAGCTTCACACCGACCGGAACACCAGTGACTTCGTGGCCCAGTTCGGTGAAGCGAACGCCCCATGGCAAGTTCGTCGGCTTGCCCCAGCAGCATCCGGCCGAGAAACATCCCTGCCGGCCCAGCACATTCCCCAGCGCGATTCCCGGCGCGCAGGCATCCGCAGTTTTCCACCACGGCAACTTCCAGCGCCGCATCAGAAAGTATCCGGTGACCATTGCGCCAATCAGTCCACCGTAGAAAACTCCGCCTGAACGCAGGAAATCGAGCGAGCAAAGCTGCATCGGATGCTCGCGATACTCCGGCTCAGTAAAGAACATCAGAAGCTTCGAGCCAACCAACGAAGACAACAGCAGCCACAAACACAAATCGTAAATTCGCTCGCGCGGCAAACCATCGCGCGCGGCGAGTTTCACCGTGACGAAGATCGCGCCGAGAAAAGCCAACGCGAGAAATACTCCGTAGGTATTGATCGGAAAATTCCAGATGCGAAAGAGAATTGGATACATGAAAAGCAGGTGTCAGTGATCAGTTGTCAGTCGTCAGTTGATGTTGCGTTGGTGAGTCGCCTTTTACTTTCCGACTAGCGAACACCAAATCATAAGCGAGCAGCAACGCGCCGATCGTGATGCTTGCGTCGGCGACGTTGAATGTCGGCCAATGGTACTGGCCCGCGTGCAGCAAAATGAAATCGATGACAAAGCCGAGCCGCACCCGATCCGTCAGGTTGGCGAGAATCCCTGCAAGCAGCAGAGCGCAAGTGCCAAGAATGCGATCGTCTTTGCGCGGCGTGCGAAGGAAATAGAACAACACGGCAATTGCCGCCGCCGCGGCCAGCACGACGAAAAACCAGCGTCCAAACGCGCCGCCTTCCTGCAACTGGCCGAACGCGATGCCGCGATTCTCAGCGTAAACAAAGTCGAGTGCGCCGCGAATAATCGTCCGATCCTCAAATCGCAAACGGCGCACCGCCCAGGCTTTGCTGGCCTGATCCATGAGATAGACACTAAGCGATGCGAAGAGATAGCCGATACGCCAGGCCGTTCGGCTTTTCAAAGATGAGTTGGTTGCGTTTTCGTTCATTCAGAATGAGCGCGATCGCTATTTTGTTTCTCTGCGCAGAACTTAATTGCTGTCATGAAGCCGCGTAGCGGCGAAATATTTATAGAACCGAATGCATTAAAATGACCCTCGCTCCGCAGGAGCGGAATGTTCTGCCGCCCATAAATGGGCTTGAGGAACAGATGGGGACTCGCGGTGCTATAAATATTTCGTGCCTAACGGCACTGAAAACAAATGCCCTTCAGAACTGAAGACAAACTTCAACCGCTCGCCTCGATTTCGTTCAATGCTTCGACGCAACGTTCGCACACGGTCGGATAGCGCGACGATTCACCCACGCGCGTCGAATAGTTCCAGCAACGGTCGCACTTCTGCCCATCGGCGCGCCCAATGGTGACGCGGACGTCCCCCGTGTCGGCCTTCGATAACGAGATTTGGGAAATGATAAAGATGTAGCGCAACTCGTCCGCGTAACGCTCGAGCAGTTCAAGAGTCTTCCCGCTGGCAGTCATCTCAACCGCTGCTTCCAGCGAACTGCCAATCGTTTTCACTACGCGAGCTGCTTCGAGCAGACGCAAAACGTCGTCACGGACTTCGAATAATTGCTCCCAACGCGTTGCGAGTTGCGGATCAGTTTGATCGCCGGCGCGGGGAAACTCCACCAGATGGATCGACGCGGCGCGTGTGTCGTCGCCGGGCAAGTTCTCCCAAATCTCATCGGCGGTGAAGACTAAGATCGGGGCGAGCAAGCGCGCGAGCGCATCCGCGATTCGATACAACGCGGTCTGTGCCGAGCGGCGCGCCGGATTGCGCGGCGCAAACGTGTACAGCCGATCCTTAATGATGTCGAAGTAGCGCGCCGAAAGCGTAACGGTACAGAAATCGTAGAGCGTGTGATACACGTCATGAAATTCATAAGCTTCGTAAGCCGCGCGCACGTTCTCAATAACTGAATCAAGTTCCGCGAGCGCCCAGCGGTCGATCTCTAACATCTCTTCTTCTGCTACGCTGTCGCGCGCGGAATCGAAACCATCAAGATTCCCGAGCGCGAAACGAGCGGTGTTGCGGATCTTGCGATAGCCATCAGTGACGCGCTGCAGAATCTCTTCTGAGCAGCGCATGTCTTCCATATAATTCGACGATGCGCACCATAGCCGCAGCACCTCAGCGCCCAATTTCGGAATGATTTCGTCTGGCGAGACGGCATTGCCCAGAGACTTGTGCATCGCCTTGCCCTGCGCGTCGAGAGTCCAACCGTGCGTGAGGACTGCGTCGTACGGCGCGCGATCGTGAACGGCGAGACCGACGAACAGCGACGAGTTGAACCAGCCGCGAAATTGATCGCCGCCCTCCATATAAATGTCTGCTGGCCAACGCAAGCCTTCGCGATTCTCCAACACGGCGATCGAAGACGAGCCACTGTCGAACCAAACGTCAAGGATGTCAGTCTCTTTCGTAAATTCATTCGCACCGCAACTCCTGCACTTAAACCCGTCCGGCAAAAGCTCGCGCGCTTCGCGTTTGTACCAGGCGTCGGCCGATTCTTTTTCAAAAATGTCGGCGACGTTTCTGATCACCGCGGCATCGGCGACTACGTCGTTACATTGCCGACAATAGAAAGCGGGGATCGGTACGCCCCAAACACGCTGACGCGAGACGCACCAATCAGGCCGGCCCTTCAACATGTTTCGCATCCGATCGCGGCCCCACGCGGGAATCCATTTGACGCGCTCGTCCACCTCACGCAGCGCCATCACGCGCAGAGACTCGCCCGCTTGTCCGTTGTCGCCGGCGTTATCCATCGAGATAAACCACTGCGGCGTCGCGCGAAAGATGACCGGGTTCTTGCAGCGCCAGCAGTGCGGATAGCGGTGGTCGTAGTTTTCGCTGAACAAGAGCACGCCGCGCTCGCGCAGGAAATCAACAATCTTCGGGTTCGCCTCAAAAACATTTAGCCCGGCGAAGTATTCGACCTCTGGCGTGAACTTGCCCGCGTTATCAACCGGGCAATAGATTTCCAGCCCGTACTTCTTGCCGATCACGAAATCGTCGTGACCGTGACCGGGCGCGGTGTGCACACAACCCGTTCCGGCTTTGCTGGTCGCGGCTTTCTCGCGCGCGTCCTTCACGTCGAGTTCAGTTTCCGCGTCGGCTTCTCCGCCCAGCGTGACGTGCTCGCCCAACATCAGAAGTGACGGGCGATCCAGCCAGGCATGGCGACACTCCAGTCGATCGAGTTTCGAACCGCGAAAGCGTGCCAGGATTTTCGGCGCGGCCAGGTTGCATTTCGCAGCGACAACATCCAGAAGTTCCGCCGCGACGATGTACACTTCGTCGCCGCTTTCAAACGCTACGTATTCAAAATCGGGGTGTACAGCGATACCCAGGTTGGCCGGCAACGTCCACGGTGTTGTCGTCCAAATCAGCACGAACACTTTGCGACCCGCCAGCGCTGGATCGATCTTCGCGGGAACGCTCGCCAGCGGAAACTTCACATAGACTGACGGACTCGTGTGCTGGTTGTACTCGACTTCGGCTTCAGCGAGCGCAGTCTGATCGTGTATGCACCAGTAAACCGGACGCGCGCCTTTATAGACAAAACCGCGCTCGACAAAGCGCGCGAACAGCCGCGCCGTCTCGGCTTCATAATGATCCGACATCGTGCTATACGGATTGTCCCACTCGCCAAGGATGCCGAGCCGTTGAAAGTCGCGCGTTTGGCGCTTCAAAGCATTCGCCGCAAACTCGCGACAAGCGCGGCGAATACTCAGCGGCGGCATGTTCGCTTTTTTCGCACCAAGTTTGCGATCAACGTGCAATTCGATCGGCAACCCATGACAGTCGTAGCCGGGAATGTACGGCGCGTCATAGCCCAGCATCGTGCGCGACTTGATGATGAAATCCTTCAGATTCTTGTTCAGCGCGGTGCCCAGATGGATATCAGCGTTCGCGTATGGGGGGCCATCGTGCAGAATGAATTTCTGCGCCCCGGCGCGCGCCTCGCGAATCTGTTTGTAAAGATTCATCTCCGCCCATTTTTTCAAACGGGCGGGCTCGCTCTGCGGCAGGTTCGCCTTCTGCGCGAATTTGGTCTTCGGCAGATTGATCGTTTTCTTCAGGTCGAGTGCGGGTGCTTCAGTGGACATAATCGAGTCACCTGCCAAAAGCGAAATAGTAACAGCAAAAATCTCGCTCACCAAAAGCGAATCTCTTTGGAGTGCGCCGACAACGGCGGCGCTTTGGATTCCAGCGTTAGGCTTATCCAAAGCGGCGTCGCGCTCCGCTTGCCGCAGCACTCTTCACTTTGCGAGATCAAAAAACCCGAACCATCTTTCGCAATCGAGACGATGGTTCGGGCCTTCAAAGCCTTTGATGTTTTCGCGTTCAGCCGATAAACATCTCCTCGTCTCCGTAGCTGCTGTTAATTGGATTTGGCGCGGGCGCCACCAAAACTTCCAGGCCTCTGCGCAAGCCGGCAAGAATCGCCGCCAGCTCGCGCGCCGGCTCGATCACTTTCGTTTGTATGAACTCAGTCGTCGTTGCCACGCGCTCGTGTGTCGTGTCGATTGCGCGACTGACGAGTTGTACCTTTTCACGCGCCATGACGGCAGTTTCGTCGGCCAGCGCAGTAATGCCGCGCACTTCTTCCTTGATCAGCGCGGCGGATTCCGAAAGGTGCATCGTTGCGGTCGAAAGGTGGTCCGACATGACGTTGAACTGTTCGGCGATCTGCCGGCCCTGGACCGCGATCGCGGTGCCTTGCTCGCTGAGCGCGGTTGCCCGAATCATCAGAGGCTCAAGCCGCACCTCCAAACGATTCACGGATTTGACGGCGCGATTAACGAACACGGCAATCGCGATCATCGCCGACGCTATCAGAATAAAAGACAGCGCGATGATCGCGGTGATCACTACCAGCCAGAACAGGGGATCGTGAGTGTTCATCTTTCGCCAGGGAACCCAACCAACATCTCAAAAAAGAGTCGCTAGCCGGATTTCAAATTTGAAATCTAAAATCGAAAATCGAAAATGCTTACATCGCCTTCTCAGGCTTGTAAGTCGGCGCGGCTTCCGTGCGACCGGAAAGTTCTGTCTTGCGCTTCTCTTCAACGTAAGCTTTCTTTCCCGCCTCAACAGCCGCCTGAACCGAGCTAGCCTGACGCACCGCGGCGCCACGCGCTGCCGACGCAACCTCGCCGGCTTTCGCGGTCGCTGTGTCGTAAAGTTCCGTCGCGCGCTCGCGAGTTGACTCGTAATACTCGCCCGCAGTCTCCCGCGCTGTGTCGTAGTATTCGCCGGCCTTGGCGCGCGTCGCGTCATAAACTTCGTTGGCCCTCGCGCCCAACTGCTGCGCGGCATCGCGCGATTTATCGATGCCCTTGCGCGTCGCGTCCGCGATGTCGTTGCGCAGTTCTTCGCCCGACTTCGGCGCAAACAACAAAGCCAGCACCGCGCCGATGCCCGCGCCGACTAGAAAAAACGTTAACTTCGTCGAAATATTGTCGCCATTGTCTCGATCGTTACCCATGGAAATAATCCTTTCTGTAGAGGCGAATCCCTGCAAGGATCGCCAGTGTTTTCAGTTTTCCCGGATGATGACTGGGTGCGACTATAACAAATGGCCCCAAAGTTAGGCAAGGAAACCGTCTCTGGGAGAAGTGCCGAAGTTGCTCGGAAATCAGGATTAACCGCCGCATTTAAGAAGGAAAACGCGCGAAGAAGAATCTGTCCGGCAATACGTCAAATCGAAAGCCGCGCTTGAGTTGCGATGTACCAAAACACGAGGCCTGTGACAGCGAGCGAGCCAAACAGAAGCAATAGCACGCCTGCAACGATCAGCCCGACAAACAGCCAGTCACTCGCTCGTCCCCGCTTTGCCTCTTCGGCGGACACCGTCGCGCGGCGACGCAGCAGATTTATGTTGCGGATGTTCGGCTTCCACCACGCGTCGAACAAGTCACCCGCAAAAGGAACCAAGCCCCCGATAAAGTAAATCGCAATGTTCACGCCCATGCGCAGCAAAGTGATTTTCGGCACGCGATAGCGAACTGCCGAAACCAAAATGTAGAGCGCGACGATCGTCGTGGAGATGTCGCCGACTTCGGGAATGAGATCGATGATGGCATTCAGCCCAAACCGCCAACCAATCACGGGTACGCGAAACTGGTTGTCCATCAAC
>DASZZL010000021.1:0-14867 GCA_035545035.1 Pyrinomonadaceae bacterium | reverse complement strand
AGCCGCGTAGGGCGCAAGTACCGCCGAACGGCCTCGAATCAATGATCGCGACTTCCCAGCCCGCCTTGCGACACGTGGATGCTGCCGAAGAACCTGCTGTCCCGGTTCCGATTACTATGAGGTCAAACTTTCGCTCCATCTATGACTTCCTCTTCTGGCGTCAAGAGCCAAAGCTTCACAGCGAGTTTGCGAGTATTCCGCTAGCTACCGCAATCACCCAGACTGAAGCTGCGACCACGGCCGAGACCCTCCAGCTAGTGGATCTCATGATCGTCATTAGTGACGGAAGATTGACCGCTGGGCCGGCGATGAGCAATGCCAAAGCCGCGCCTACTGGAGCACCCGCCGCGATCAAAACAAGAGCCAGAGGGATCTCGAAAAACGTCGGCAGAGCGAGTGGAACAGCCAACGTGGCGACAACAATAACTACTATGAACTTTGCATTAGCCGACGCAAAAGCGCCGGCAGGTAGCCATTGCGCAATCATCATCGAGACCAGGACACCAATGACTATTATTGGAATGAGGCGCAAAGCTACTTGAACGCATGAACGCACGAAGCGCACCAAAAGAGATCCGACAGAAGCGTTCTCCGACATATCCTCAACTTCACAAGGAACACTTGTCCCACCGAACAACTTGTCAGCAATCATTCCGGTGAACAGAACTGCCGTAATGCTCGCGGCTACGCGCGTGGTCGCGATTTTGAAGTCAAATAGTAGAAAAGTAAGAATTAGCGCGGCGGGGTTTAGGGCGGGGGCCGCAAGCATCAAACCGAGCGACGGGCCAAGTCGCGCTGAACGTTCGTAGACACCTTTAAAGATCGGTGCGACACAACAAGAACAGAGCATCAATGGCACCCCTGCAGCTCCAGCAATTATCTGTCCCCTCAGCGAGCCTTTTCCCAGCGCGCGAATCAGCCAACGTGGAGACACGAATGTGGTCACTGCTCCACTTATCAGAATGCCAAAGGCCAGTGCCGGCCAGATTATTAGAAAGTAATTCAGCGTTCGTTTAAGGACACTCGCTCCAGCACCTCCAACCAGCGGAATCACGTTACTGCGCGGAGTGAATGACCCAGTCGCGGAAACCTTCCCAATAACTGCCACCGCGGCTGAGCTCTTGTAAGCGATGAGCGCTCCGATGATGAGCAGTGTCGGGAGTGCGAGATAAACAACGCGCTGCATCGCAGTCAGCGATGCTCCACTCTTTCTCTCGTTGGCTTGTTCCGTAATTAGCTCCCTATACGCTATCAATCTTCAAACAGACAGTGAATCTCTAGCCGGATAGTTCGCAGATTAAGTCTGCCCAGGCTTGTTCCTCTCGCGGGGGACTAAAAAGGGGAGCCAAGTTAGTAACGCGCGCACTTAAATCCGCGAGATACTCTGGACAAGTCTCGGAACGTGTCATTAATTGTACAAGCTCTTCCGTGTCACATACACCAAAATAGCCTGGATACTCTTCACCCAGAATGCCAATATTGCCATCAATATGCGAGGCGAGAATGGGAACGGAAGCTACTATCGCCTCTGACAACACGTTGGCTCCTCCCTCCATGCGTGATGACAGCACACAAAGCCGACTCTTTGCCAGGATGCGGCGAACTTCCGATCGTGGCTGCTCTCCCAGCCACTCATAACGGTGGTTAACGAGCACTTCCTTGCGCGCTCTGGCCGCTATTGTATCAGTCATTGCCTTCCCGACTTGCAAGACGCGGATCCTTGAAGAACGAGGAAGTAATCGCGCCGCCATGGCTGCGCGAAAAGGATCCTTCACGGTCCGCAGGTGACCGATTACACACACGTCAAAGTTGCCGCTGAATCGTTCTCTCCGATCCGGGTTTCGTGTGCGTGGTTTGACGCCACCGCTTGCCGGTTCTCGCGTGGCTTCAACCGACTGATAAATTACGCGGGTTTTGTCTTGTAGGCTTGGCCGCAGTTCTTCGAGCGCTTTAGGTTGTAGCACGACAATCCTGGTAGCAATCTCAAGGGACTGCCGCGCCAGATGATTGGCGCGAATATCGCGATAGAGATCTGTTCCGGTAAGAGCGACGATGACTGGAGCTTGAGTATTCTGCCGGCGAAAGCCATCGATTGACTTATGGCTTCGCCGAGCGTGCAAAGCGAGTAGAAGATCGTAAGGCTCACCATCGTACGTTTGCGAAATAGAGACGCGGTTGCCGAGCCCTCGCAGAATCTTCGCCCAGCGAAGCGCAGTGATCCGGTTGCCGTAGCGCGAGTCCGGAGGAGCCGGTGTAACTATTCCAATCCTCATTCTTCTTCAAGCTATAAGGCACACGTGCGGAACCCCGCCCATACGTCGCGCCGATCAGGTGTGTAGAAGTTCCGATACGCGTTGTGAATGAGATGTGAACGAGTCGTCCAACACCCGCCGCGTAAGACCTTATGATTGCCAAACCAGGGCTCCGAATATTCTTTGTAAGGGCCGGCGATAAAGTCCGGATAGGGCTGGAAGTCGCTCGCCGTCCACTCCCAGGTATTTCCGATCATCTGCCGGCACCCGAACGCGCTATCACCCGCGGGCAACGATCTCACATCGAGACAACCCATTTCACGCCAGTCAAGATTGGCTCGGTCTGGTGTTGGCGCCTCATCGCCCCAGGGAAACTGCCGTTTGTTCCCGGTGATTCCCTTACCATCTGGCCTAGGTTCAGCGCTGGCTGCCATCTCCCATTCAACTTCCGTTGGCAGGCGACGTCCGGCCCATCGGCAGAACGCATCGGCCTCGTACCAATTCACGTGCAGCACCGGGAGATGATCTTCAAGCTGAACGATTTCATCAAACTTTCGCAGCCACCATTTACTCTCTCTTAGCTGCCAATAAACGGGATGCTTTACGCCAATACTTTCGCGCCAACGCCATCCGTCGTCACACCAAAGCGTTTTACGCTCGTAACCGCCGTCATCGACAAACGCGGCATACTGGGCATTTGTTACAGCCGTACGCGAAATCGCAAAGGGCCGCACCTCAAGTTCATGCGCCGACATCTCATTGTCGAATACAAAACGTTTGCCGGGTGTGCTGCCAAGGACGAATGTGCCACCGGGTACTAAGGCGTCGCCCAACTCTTCTCTGACAGTTAAATGGTTGCTCACCTCATTGTTAACAGGCTCATTCGAGTGCGCTCGCGCGATCTCATTAACGAGATTGAATCGGGGTACTGCATAACCAAGTGTCTGACGCGTGTAAGTGATTGCTTCCGCGTGCATGGCCTCATGCAAGAGCACTAGAGAAAGGAAGTAAGTCGCATCATCAGTTGGTTCGCTCGGATTCTCTTTTGGATCGTAGGAATGAACCACCTGATCAAGAACTCGTTGCATATAACTCAGCGTGTCTACTTTGGAGGGAAACGGGAGATCCCATCGTGCCTCATGGGCCACGCGGGCCGAGTCGTAAAGAGTATCGCCACCATCGAGAATCGGCTCTCGATGGTTCAGATGACGCAACACCCAATACTCTTGAAACCAGGCAACGTGTCCAATCTCCCAGCGCAGAGGATTAACGATACTCAAGCGCGGGCCGATCAGTTGGTCATCGTTCAAGTCAGCAGTGAGGGCGAGCGTACGCTCTCGAACCTCCTGGACGAGTTCAATAAGTTTGACTACGGGCGAACTGGAGTTCATACGGTCTAATGCTTATGGTCGCTCTCGACCGGGAGGCCGGCATCAAGCCAGTCTTGCTTACCCTCAGCGTAGTCACGCACATTGCTGTATCCCAGCGCCGCCAATTCACGGGCAGCGTTCTCTGAAGCGTTTCAAGTAGGGCTGGCGCAGTAAACGACGATCTCCGCGCTTCGATCCGGTAAGATCCGCGAAGCAAGCGTCGTCACCTTGTCAGGCGGCAGGTTTATTGCTCCGGGTAAATGGTTGTGATGGTAGGCCGTGGCCGGCAGAGTTTCTACCAGCAGAAAGACGTCTTTCCGATCAATCTTCTGTTTCAATTCATCTCTTGAGATTGTTTTCGACATTGGTTCCCTCGTTTCTCATTTCTTTCGCGCAAGTTTTCTGTTCTTCCAACCAACATCACCGCAGAAAACCCCAACACTAGCGGAGCCCCATGAGCATCCATGCGGCCCAACCAATCAACAGTAGGCCAGCGAAGCGACTGACCCATGGACCAGTTGTTCGCGGCGCGATCTTTTCGAGCAGAACAAACACAGCAATCAAAGCGACCCAAAAAAGATTCATGACCCCGGTCACGAAGAGAATGCTCATAAGCACCCAGCAGCATCCGACGCAGTAGATCCCGTGTTTGCACCCCATCAGGAAAGCGCCAAGCTTGCCCTCGCGCCAATGCGTCATCACAAAGTCCAGAGGTGAACGGCAGTGAGAGAGGCATGTGTTCTTAAGAGGTGTCCATTGAAAGATTCCTGCAGCTAACAACAGAACTCCGCCCAGCGCTGCACTGGTGCTTACCATCATTGCCGACATCAATGCTTTGTTGTGAAGTAGCCATTGGGACAGCGCAGCAAACACGGCGAAGCCCGTCCAAACAACCAGGTAACCGGACAGAAAGACCGCAGTCGACACGAACGGTCTCCGCTGTTCCCGTCGTTTGCGATTGGTGGTTGCAAACAACAGCAGCATCGGCACCGTGGTCGGAACCATCATTGCAACCATCATCACGGCCCACATAGTGAAAATCAGAAACAGATCGAGTGTCCGCCACGTCTGCATCTGAGGCATCGCCATTTCCATGCCCATGTCCATGTTCGTCGCCATGTTCGTATAGATATTCATGCTGTTCATGCCTGAAGCTTCATGGATCAGGTAAACCCATGCGAGAGCGGACACGACAACGAGACCGCACAACACAACAATGCGGTCTCGCTTCAACACGGCTTCTAAGGTCGTTGCTGGCATGGCCCGCGAGAAAATCCTACTAGTGAGTCGGGACGCAAATCACAAACATCGGTTGGACTACGCAGGCGGTAGTGCGCGCATCGCGGCTTCATTGCAGCCTGGGCTTTGAGTTTTATCGATGACTGCCGAATGTTTGATGTGCAACTAGAGATGTATGGCTCCCTGCACAATCAAAACCGATCTCGTCAGTGGAACGCATAACCTCAGAACGCAGGATCTCCGCCTCTCCCTGGTCTGAGTATTCCAATCCGCCAGGAATGCGAACTTGGACCGACGCCTCATCGCCGGTGACAGGATTTCGAATGGGAGCAAAAAGGTTTTCTATCGCGTCACCAATCTTGATGGCTCCGTTCTTTCCGGAGACCTCAAAATCAATCGGCACAATCGCCGGTTGCTTGACTTCAGTGATGATTGACGCCAGCACCTCGAACCAACTGCCGCCTGCCTGGCCTGTCAGGATCTGGGCGAGCGCATTCAACTGGTCCGGAGTAGTCGAAGTATCGAAGTAAGGTTTGACCGTGCCGTTGCCTTCGTGCAGCGGTCCGGGCCAGTGGTAGGCGACGGCCCACTTGGCACCATTCAGAGAAACATTTTCGAAGTGTCCCTCATCGACCTTCATGCCGAGCACACCTTCGCATTTATGATGTGTAGGTGGACTCATGAAGTCGCAGGGACAGCCAGGATCGCAGTTGCAACTCTTGAAGTAGGTTCCAGTCATGCGCCATTCGGACATCTTCGTCTCCTCCTTCGCTGTTATCACTTGTGGGCGCACATTATACACGCGCTTGGGGAAAGGTTTGAACCGTAGAATTCAAGACCAGTTGACTGTCCTTGTTCAATTGATGACTACCACGCGGTCCGACTGCGTTATCATAGTCGGTCCGGTGTCGAGAGAATTTCGAAAGGAGAGGATCATGTCACTTATGAGAAATCTGACCTTGGGATGTGCATTCTGTCTCGTTACGTTCTGTTATGTTTCACCCACGAGCGCACAAGCGCAAAGCAATAAGCCTGCAGGATCGGTTCAGGGCGATCGCGATCAAACATTGCAGCAATTGCTCACAGAAGTACACGAGCTTCGGCTTGCGGTACAGCGGGCGACCGTCAGCAACACCCGGTTTCAGATGCTGATTGAAAGGGTGAGAGTCCAACAGGCGCATGTTGATGCGCTCAGTCGCCAATTAGAAAACATTCATTCGCAGGTCGCGGAAATGAAGGCCGCAAAGCCTCAGATGGAGCAACAGATCAAGGATGCCGAAGACTTGTTGGATCGCACTCCTGATCCGAACGCCCACACAGAGTTGGACTCGCGAATCAAAGGCGGCAAAGCTAATTTGGTGAGACTTGCCCAGGAGGACGAGCGCTTACGCAACCGCGAAACCGCCGTCGATACTGAGTTGCAGTCAGCGCAAGCGAAGCTCAATGAACTAAACAGCCAGTTGGATTTGTTGATGAGCGAGTTGAAAGGACCCTGACTTGTAAAGTCTGCCCTTTATTCATTTCAAGGCGTTGAGAATTTGTTCAACCCCTCCGGCGTCTACTAACTGCCGCAAGCGGGTTTCCTCGATTCCCGCAATCCTCCCAAGCAGGATTCTCGCGGTGCCCGCATGACCGCGACTTCGCCATCGGGCCATCTCGATCAGAGAATCAAGGGCTTGTGAACGCAATCTACTCAGAAGCCTTGGGTTTCGCCGCCTGCTTAACTCGTCCAAGAGAAACCCTGCCTTATTGCGGTCGGTCCACGAGCCGGAGCTTAGCATAGCGATAAAATGTTCCGTCGGGATTCGCGCCGCGACTCTCGGATTGGACTGCGCAAGGACCCATAACGCTCGTATGGCATTGTTGCGCACCGTTTCATCGGCATCGTAACTGGCTCTTACCAGAGCCCCAATTTGTTCCTTCGATTGGCGGGCATAGCCGAGAATGTGCGCCACAGCTATTCGTTGTTCGGCATCCTTTGACGACGCCAGAACACTCAGCACGAGTCGTTCGTGATGAGTAGCATATTCTCGCGTAGCCAGTTGTTTCGCCCGAAGCTCCGGATCGGTCGAAAGAGAATAGCCCTCTGAATCGTCTTCTTTGCTGGCGCCGCTTCGCACGGCCTTCGACGACGCCTCCATCGTTTGTTGATAGAGATCAATAACCCCCGCCGGAAAGCGCACCGTGCCTTTAGGTGGGGGATTGTACGGCACCCTCCTCATCGACTTACCAGGCAGACCAATGTAAATCATTTGCCCGCCCTGATCGTCGCAACAGACTACGGCGATGTCCGTCGGCGGCTTTCCGATGACTTTTGTAATCGCTGCTTTGATGCGATCAATCGTCTCGACGAAAGCACTATCCGAGTCCCTGAAATCGTCGCCTTCGCGAAGCGGCAGAGCTGCCCGCACTTTCTCGAGGTCGAGACCCGCGTAACCGTAAAAGTCGATCTCGCCGATACGTCGGTGATTTTCTTGCCCAAAGGTAATTGCGGCCAACAAGAGGATGATCAAGAGTGTGGCGGGTTTCATTCGGTGATTCCAATCTCTGTTCCCTACGATCTAATGGTCGTGTCGATGATGTATGTCTGGATAGTGAGGGTGGCTGTGCATCATCCTCTCATGACGATGCGGATGGCTGTGGGGTTCTTCCAAAGAGACACTCTCATCATGCTCGTGCTGGTGGTGTTCGTCGTGAACGTGTCTATGGTCGTGCTCGATCGCTTCATGCAAATGTTCGTGCGCATGTCGCTCAGTTAGGTGAAGCCAGACGCCGATTCCCATCAGTACGGCGGCAATCAGGAACTGCAGTGTCAGACTATCCCGCAGAATCAGAACGGAGATAAGGGCACCGACGAACGGCGCCAACGAAAAATACGCTCCGGTTCTCGCCGTGCCAATATGCCGAAGCGCTAAGACGAACAGAGTGAGGCTCACGCCATAACCAAAGAAACCCAGCAACGCGGCCATTGTTACCGTGCTAAAAGCCGGCACTTGAGTACCAATGGCGAGCGCAATCGTCAGATTCACCGCGCCAGCGACGAGTCCTTTTATCGCGGCGATTTGTACCGGGTCTCCCGCTGAAACTCTTCTCGTGAGGTTATTGTCAATACCCCATGCGAGGCATGCGCCGGTGATCGTGAGCGCACCCCAGGGCACGCCAACCTCCAGACGTCCTCCCCAAGAGAGTACCAGCCCGCCTAAAGTGATAGCAGCCATTCCCAAAGCGATACGGCGATCGAAGTTCTCTTTGAACACAAACCAGGCAAGCACCGCAGTGAAGACGCCTTCCAGATTGAGAAGTAAGGAAGCGGAAGACGCAGCAGTGATGGCGAGACCAAGCAGGAGTAAGACGGGGCCGATGATGCCGCCGGCCAGAATCGCGCCCGCTAACCAGGGAAGGTCAGAGCGTTTCAAGCGCGCCTCTCGCGTGCTGCTTTTTGACAGGGAACGAAACAGCGACCAGATAGTTAGGCCAACGCCCGAACCCAGATACAACAGTCCGGCCAGCAATACGGGCTCTGTCTTGCCCAATAGGATCTTGGAGAACGGTGTGCTTGCGCCGAAGAGCACCGCCGCCAGCATGGCGAACGAGACTCCAGTCAAAGATACCCCTCGGTGCATCTTAGTGGTCATGGCTTTTTCCTGCGGCGCCACGCGCTACCTTCATGACGCAATACATGTCATTCGGCTCGCAGCCCTCAACCTCAACTTGAATGGTGCTGTGGCTAATTCCGAACTTATGCTCCATCTCTTCCGCGACGGCGCGAAGTACATTCTCGCCGCTGCGCACACTCTGTTCTTCGACACTGATGTGACAGCTACAACAAACCATTCCTGACCCAACGGCCCACACATGCAGATCGTGAACGGCCAGCACGCCCGTCACAGCTCCAATGGTTCGTTCGACCGCCTACATTTCCATTCCTTGGGGAACGCCTTCTAACAATACGTTGACAGACTCTTTCAAAATTCCCCACGAACTCCAGAGAATCAAGATGCCGATTAGAACCGAGACAATCGGATCTGCGATTGAAGCCCCCGTGAAAGCCACGACCACACCGGCGATGACTACTCCAGCCGCTGAAATAGCGTCGCCGAGCATGTGCATGTAAGCACTGCGGACATTGAGGTCCGTCTTAGCTCCGCTTCTTAACCATAGGCTGATCACGCTGTTCATTAGGATCGCGATCAGAGCGACAACGATCATTGGTGTACCGTGGACCGGCTCGGGATGACGCAGCCGCTCAATCGATCCCCAAAAGATCAGCAGAGCGATAACGACCAAAGAGACGGCGTTAACGAGAGCTACGAGAATCCCAACCCTGTGGTAACCGTAGGTACGTTTTGCTGAAGAAGCGCGAGATGCGATCCAAAGACCATACCAGGACAGAATGAGTGACTTCTCAAACTCTTTAGCACTGCTCTCGGACGCTGGGCATAACTTCGCCGATGCGCTGGCAAGCCGGCGAGGGCTTCACCGATGACAAATGCGACTGTAATGAAGACCGACAGAAGCAGACATCGCCCAGTCGCTGAAGCGCTATGGTTATGGCTATGACCCATACCAACTCATTGTACGTCTTACCTCTAAGCATTCGTAGGTACGTTACAGTGTCGCGGTCTCGAGTTGGAACTGTTCCTCGCCTCTAGGTTCGAGTACTAGAGGGTTTGTCATTCGCTAGCTGCCAAGTTGGTCCACTGCCCTTGAACTTTTCTCGTCCGGCGATAGAAACGGGTAAGGGATTCGAACCCCTGACCTCCGCATTGCGGGTTCGGCGTTCGGTCACTGCATGAACCTTCGTGCTGCGCGGTGGGCGAAACCATCCGAGTTTCGTTTATTGGCAAGCATATGCACATGAAGGACTTGCTTGGATATTTGAGGAAGACGCTCGGTTGGTTCCGACCGCGCGGGCTAAGGCGAGGTGTGACCTGCGACGGAAAAAACTGGTCACTTATTGGACATGTGGAAAATCACCCGACCCGGATTGGCACTCGTACATGACTGCAAATAAAAGGTTTCTGGTGGAGCAGAGGGGGATCGAACCCCTGGCCTCCGCATTGCGAACGCGGCGCTCTGCCAAACTGAGCTACTGCCCCACGCAACGAAGAATACAGTTTCGAGTTTCGAGTTTCAAGTTTCGAGTCCAATCCGGATGACGCAGAGTGCTTGATGTTCCCTCACATATTTCCGACAATCCCTCTATCGCATGTCGAAATCAAAAAGATTAATCTTCCTGATCCTGATTACCGCCGTTTTCTACCCAGGCACATCGCTATACGCGCAAGAGGCTCCTGCTGCCAATAACAGAACTGAAGCGAAGACGCTCGCAGCGCGCGCTGTTTTGCGTCAAGCCGAAACCGCTGCACTCAGGATTAGGAATGATTTACAGCGCGACCCGTTACTTGATCAGATCGGAGTTGCCGAGGCGAAGGCCGGAGATCTGGACGCGGCCGTCCAAACTGCCAACCAGACTGGCTTCCCGCCTACCAATACGCTTCGCGAAGTCTGAGAGCAGCTTGCCAACACGAACGATCTCACCAAGGCCAGGGCTCTTGGCAGGAAACTGAAGGCAGGCGGTTCTGCCGCACTTCTTTCCGCTCTAGTCGACGCTCAGACCAGGAAAGGCAACATCGCCGGGGCCTTCAGAACTGCCGAGCTTATTGAAAACCAGGAGATTCGTAGCTATGCGCTGGAATCGATCGCGACCCGACAGGCCGCGAATGGTGACTATGCGGGTGCACGAAAGACGTACGCGCTGGCGCGGAAAACGTACCCGTCTGGCCTCGTCAAGCCGGATGACTTCGAAATGTTGATAGTCATGAGTCAGCTTTCTTTAGGAGAAATGCCGGCAGCTCGCGCGGCAATCGACTCTTTGAGGTCGCCCGACGAGAAATTTGCCGCGATGATCACGGGCGCCGAGAATCTTTGGAAGAAAGGGGATCATACCGAAGCCATCAAGTGGCTCGAAGAGGCGTTGAAGGCATTGCCGGCCGGGCAGGATTACGAGTTTCTCCGCTACTTCGCTATTCCCTACCAGGTGAAGCTTGGTCAGAAGGACGCCGCGATGCTGGCCGCCGGCGCGCTATCTCCGGAGTTGCGCGTAGAGGGATACATGGCTGTGGCGATCACGTGCGCTGAGACGAAAGATATAGCTTGCGTGAACGCCGCCGCGGACCAAATGAAGTTGGCTACTCGGCATGGGCAAGGGTCCGAAGACTTCGGACTGAAGCTAATGATGTTGAACGTCACAGCGGCATTGATTGACAACCAACAAACCCAGGAAGCTGCTCGGTTTCTGCGCACTCTTGAACAACAGAGTGATGACGGGTCGTTCAAATGGGGTATCGAACCGCGGCTTCAATTGCAGCGTGTCTTTATGTTGGCACAGGAGAATAAATTCGGTGAGGCGCGTTCGCTGGCATTGAAGATGCGGCGGGACTCAATAGCTGACGCGGAGCGCAGCACAGCTCTGCGTATCACAATCTTACTTGAAACGAAGCAGAATGGAACGAGAGACTCGCTGGCCTGGGCACGAGCGTTGGTGAGCGCCGAAGATCGGGCGTACGCGCTGCTCGGCGTTGCCCAGGGTCTACTGGGAATCGGGGAGGTGAAGTTGGGGTACGGCGCGATTCAAGTCCACTAAGGTTTAATTCTTTCCTTACTGCAGACCCTCCGATGCGAATTCGATCGCTTCGCCAAGTTTCGCCAAATTCTTTCCGCCGCCTTGCGCCATATCAGCTTTGCCGCCGCCGCGGCCTTCGATTATCGCACATGCAGTGCGCATCAAGGCATTCATGTCGCCCGACGCATCGGACGATCGCGCGAAGACGAGGCGCGCGGTGGCGCCGTCGCGTGAACCTAAAAGCGCAACCGTATTTGGATGAGCGATCAGCGCCAGTGCGAGATGTTTCAGCGAATCGGCGTCGCGATCGTCGAAGACTTTAGCGATGACGCGCGGTCCAGTTTCGTTAATCGAGTTAGCGGTCGGACTGCCGATGTACCCGGTCGCTACCCCGACAGGTCGGGGTTCTGTACCGGAGCCCTCCCTCACCGCCCCCACCCCAGCCGGGCTGCCCGTCTGGGGACCCCGGGTCGGGCTACTGCCCCGAAGCAGCTCTTCGGCTTCGACGCGACAGGCAACTTCTTCCAGTTCGCTTACACGACGTCGGAGTTTTTTATTCTCTTCAACCAATCGTGCGACAAGCGCCGGCGAGTCTTCGCGCCCGGCACTGAACAACGCCCCCACTTCGCGCGCGGTGTGGTTCGCTTTGCGATAGTCAGCCAGCGCGCGCATGCCGGCCATGAACTGAATTCGCGCGAGGCCTTTGGCGCGCTCCCAGCTTCTCACCGCAATCACGCCGACTTCGCCGGTTGATTTCGCGTGCGTGCCGCCACATGGAGTCAGATCGAAGTCGTCGATCTCAATCACTCGCAGCTCACCCTCACGCGACGGTTCCTTGCGCAGCGGCAGAGCGGCCGCTTCTTCTGATGGCACTTCCCTAATCCGGATCGGACGACTTTCCCAGATGATCTGATTCGCCAGATCGACTGCCTGCTCGATTCGTTCGTCTGTAGGATCGTCAAGCGCGACATCGATCTCGCAGTCGTGTTCGAGAACGCGAAAGCTGCGCGTTGGGGCGTCGAACAACTTAACGAACGCAGCAGAGAGAATGTGCTGACCCGTGTGTTGCTGCATGTGATCGAGTCTTCGCAGCCAATCAACTTTGCCGTGGATCGTATCGCCGATCTCGGGAACGGATCCCTGGATTAAGTGCAACACGCCATCGCTTTCGGCGTCGATGCAATCGACCACGCGTGCCTCACCCAGGATGCCAGTGTCGCTCGGCTGTCCGCCGCCGGTGGGATAAAACGCCGTGCGATCGAGCGTGACCGCGATCTGTCCGTCATCGCGCTCACTGAGACTGATCACGCGCGCATCGAATTCGAGCAAACGTGAATCGTGGTAGTAAAGTCGCTCGGTTGTGGGCATAGTCAGAGTTGGATGTTATCAAAGAGAAAGTAAAACGCAGAGGCCGGGACCAGTTCGCAGAGGCTGGCAGAATCTTTCTGGAGGCTGCGGGCAGGATGCCCGCGTACCGCACGCAGGATGCGTGCGCTCCGTTAAACGCAGAGGCCGCAGAGGGCGCGGAGGCTTTCGCATAGGAGCGCAAAGAGGATATTCTTACCCGTCAGAATGACCACTAAATTCAAGAGTTTTTTCGCCCGTACTACGCTGCTCTGGTTGTTGCTGCTGGCGACAAGCGTCGCCATCTTTGCTCAGGAGCAACCGCTCAAGATCAATTACCGGCTGGCAATGTCGCATCCGAACTCGCACCTGTTTGAAGTTACGATTGAAGTTGGATTGCCGTCAGATGCAAAGCTCGAATCCCTCGATTTCCAGATGCCCAAATGGTCGCCGGGGCGTTACGCGGTTTTCGATTTTGCCAAGAACGTTCAGGAATTTGGAACTAAGGAGCTGCCACCGCCCACAGCGAGATGCGAATACGCTTCGTTGCCCGTGATTCGTTTAGATACCGACACGTGGCGAGTCTTTTTGTGCGGGGGCAGGAGTGTAACCGTCAGCTACAAAGTCTTCGCCAATGATCTCTCCGGGACTTTTTCCAAGCTTGATTCACGTCACGCAAACTTTAACGGCGGCTGCATCTTCATGTACGTCGTCAATCACAAGCAGGATCCGGTCAGCCTCTCGATCGATCCGCCGAAGGGCTGGCGCATCATCAACGGGCGCACGGATAGCACGGACCAGCGGGAGTGGCAGTTCCCGAATTGGGACATCATGACCGACACGCCGACTGAGATTGCGCCCGACTGGACCGAAGATGATTTCAAAGTTGATGGCAAGCAGTATCACGTCGTCGTTCATTCGTTGGGCAACGAAGGTGGCAAGCGCCCCGCACTGGTGCGCGACATTGAAAAGATCGTCAAAGCGGAAACCGCAATGTGGGGCGCGCCGGAGTTTGAGTCTTACGCTTTCCTGATTCACTTCGCCGCTGACGGTCATTCCAGCGACGGCATGGAGCACTTGACGTCGACACAAATCATCGAGTCAGGCGCGCTGGCTGATCCAGGAATGTATGAAGACGCGCTCGACGCGATTGCTCACGAGTTTTTTCATGTCTGGAACGTGAAGCGTCTGCGGCCGATCGAGTTGGGCCCCTGGGATTTCACGCGGCCGGCAAACACGCGCGGCTTGTGGATCGCCGAAGGCATCACAAATTACTACGGCCATCTGATGCAGCGCCGCGCGGGATTGTGGGACGACGCGAAGTTGTTCAGCACACTTGGTGCGCAAATTACCGAAGTCGAGAACTCTCCAGGCAGCCGTCTGATGAGCGCGGAAGAATCTTCGTTGTCGGCGCCGTTTATTGATGACGCGGTGCACGCGCAGCAAACGAATCTTACGAACACGTCGATCAGTTATTATCCAAAGGGCGAAATGCTCGGGCTCGTTCTCGATCTTTTGATTCGCGGAAAGACGGGAGGGCGGGCTTCGCTCGATGACGTGATGCGGCGCATGTACGACGAATTCTATTTGAAGAGTCCGAACGCCACTTACTATCTGCGGGGGCGCGGCTACAAAAATGAAGACTTCGAACGGATGGTTTCGGAAGTTGCCGGCGCGGACATGAGCGATTTTTTCAAACGCTATGTGCGTGGCGTTGAGTCGCCGCCATACGAAGAAGCGTTTGGGCAGGTTGGCTTGCGTTTCGTTCGTGAGCCGCGACAGCCGGTTGCCGTGGGAATCAGCAGCGACGAAAATGATACGACTAAATTTAAGATCGGGCGCGTGCGTCCCGACTCGCCCGCCGCGGATGCTGGTTTGGAAGTAGGCGACAAAATCCTTTTTTTCGGTGGACTCAAGATCACGCCGACTAACTTTCTGAAGTTGCTCGGTCGCTACAAACCCGGCGATCGCGTTTCTCTGATCGTCCAGCGGGGCACGCGAAACGTACAAACCTCCATCATGCTTGGTGAGCCGCAG
>DASZZL010000020.1:0-40098 GCA_035545035.1 Pyrinomonadaceae bacterium | reverse complement strand
TTTGAAAAGAAAACTGTCGCGCGTTCCGTGCGCGCCGCGCATCCACAAAGACAAACTAACACCACGACCACGGCTGGTAACACTCAGACCACGAACAACCCAGGAGACACAGGATCACGGCCGCTGGAATCAACCAGACCGCTGGGTGGGCCGGCCAGGCGGGTCATGGGCGCCGAAGATTACAACAAGCAGGGCGACGACTTTTTCGACGCGGGCCAGTACGACA
The DNA here is from genome assembly GCA_035545035.1 of Pyrinomonadaceae bacterium. Taxonomy (GTDB): domain Bacteria; phylum Acidobacteriota; class Blastocatellia; order Pyrinomonadales; family Pyrinomonadaceae; genus UBA11740. The sequence continues at coordinate 39,872 of DASZZL010000020.1, read as the reverse complement.
AAGCGGCTGAGTCTTATCAGCAAGCCGTGCATATGAAAGCAGATTATCCTGAGGCCTACGTCAACCTCAGCGAAACATACTTCAATCTTGGTAGATACGACGATGCCGTCACGGCCGGCAAGCAGGCGATTCAACTCAAACCCGATCTGGCTGCCGCTTACCACGCCCTGGGAAATGCTTACCTCAAGCTGGATCGATCAGCAGAAGCGATGGACGCGCTAAAGCAAGCGCTCAGTATCGATCCGAATGATAGCGAAGCTCGCAACACTCTGAGCCTGGCTTACTATGATCAAGGCGTCGCCGCTTACAACGCTAACAAGTATGACGACGCGGTCGCCGCTTATCAGCAGGCCGTTACGCTCAAACCCGATTACGCCGAAGCGCAGAACAATCTGGGCGACGCGTATCGCCAGCTCAATAAATTCACCGAGGCGGCGGAGGCGTACAAGCAAGCGGTTCGCTTAAAGCCCAACTCAGTTGACGCGTACGGCCATCTCTCTTGGATCTATGACAAGCTGGGCCGTTATCCGGAAGCCGCCGAAGCTTACAAACAGGTGATTCGCCTCAAACCCGATGACGCTGAAGCGAACAACAACATGGGTTACGCGCTCGGCAAAACGAAGCGCTGGCCCGAAGCGATCGAAGCCTTCAAGCGCGCCATCCAACTGAAGCCGGATTACGCCGAGGCGTATAGCAATCTCGGCTGGGGCTACAATAATATCGGCAACTTCAACGCGGCGCTCGAGCCTCTCAAGCGATCCATTCAGCTAAAGCCGGACTTGCCAGAGGGTCATTTCAATCTTGGGATCACTTACAGCAGACTGGGGCAGAAAGAGGAAGCGCTGGCTTCATTCAAGCAGACGATTCAATTGAAGCCGGACTGGCCGGCCGCGCAGAACAATCTCGGCTATGCCTATGGCAGTCTGGGAAAGTGGAAAGAAGCGATCGAGTCGCACAAGCAGGCGACCAAACTCAAACCGGATTATGCGGGAGCCTATTTCAATCTGGGTTACGCGTATCTCAGGTCGGGTGATAAAAAGGCGGCAGTCGAGCAGTACAAGATTCTACAACCAATGAATCTTGCCCTGGCGAACTCGCTCTATACTCTAATTTACAAAAAACCGCCGCCGACTTCGCATCCCTGAGGATTCGGACTCACAAAATATCCTGCGCGCGCAGCGTGATGATCGTCGCGATCACCATGAAGAAAAACATCACGATCAGCACCAGCGGATCGAGAATCCAGTGGCCCCAGGGATGCAGAAAGTTTATGTAGTTGCTCAGGTCATCGGGTATCTTGTCAGCGCCATGGATTTCGGGAACGGGCTTGAGCTTGGGCGCCGACGGCTGAGTAGCTTGCGCGCCGCTTTGTAAATCTTTCACATAATCCTTCATCTTCCGCTCGTATTCCTTCGAATCATTCTCGGCGTCCTTCTTATAATTCCCGACATCCTCGCGCGCGCTGGCAATGTGTTCGTCGTTGAGGTCTTCGAGATGCTTGTAGAGTCCGCGGCCTTTGTTCTCGCCGTCGGGATCGGAGCCTTCTTCATCGAGCGTGTCGAGCGTGGAAAACTGCTTGAGGCCGTCGAACGCCCACGTCGCCGGCATCAGTGTGCCGATGGCGCGCGATACGCCTTGCGGCACTCCGACTAAACCACAAAAAAGGATTTGCGGGATCAAAATCAGCGGCACCAGACTGGTCGCCATCTCCGATGTCTTTACCATCGCGGACACGAACAGACCGAGCGCGATGCCAACCATGGCCGTGATCATGATGACGAAAAGCTGCGGCAGCGCCCAGCCCGGCAGATTCATCAGCCCGACGTAGTGCAAAAACTTCAGCGAGGCATACAGGAGCACACATTGCACGGAAACAATCAGCGACAGCACAAAAAGTTTTGAGGCGACATACGGCAGCAGACGCAGGTTGACCATGCGCTCGCGCGTGTACACGGCGCGCTCGCGAATGATTTCGCGCGAAGCGACGGACGTGCCGAACCAGATCGCAACCAGCGCCAGCATGAAATATGGAAAGTCGCGCGGACTCTTCGCGCCAACGACGAGATAAGTCAGAAACGCGATGATCGGCGCTTGGCCTAACAGAATCGCCAGGTTGAATTTGTCGCGACTCAGCACTGCCAGATAGCGTCGCGTCAGCGTCCCCCATTGCCGCACGGCATCAACGATGGAGGTGTGACGCTTGGGCGGCGCGGCAGCGCGACCATCGCGCGGCAAACCGCTAAGCGGTTCGACCACGTTGCGACGATAAGCTTCAGTCGCTTGAAACTTGCGCTTCCAATCTTCGGCGACCTGTTCGCTGATTTGCTCGCGTCGTTGCTTGAAAGCTTGCTGCTGTGATTTCGCCGCGTTGACGGGCAGCGTCGGCATCGCCGCGATCTGCTGATCGATCGGCGCTTCGAGTTTGTCGTAAAGATCTTTGAAGCTTTCGGCTTTGACATGAGCCAGCGCTTCCTGCGGCGCGCCGTAGAAGACCAGCTTGCCGCGCATCAGCACGACGATCTTGTCAAAAAGCTTGACGTTTTCCATCGCGTGCGTCGTCAACACGACGGTGCGGCCGCTTTCGGCGATTTGGCGGAAGAGCTTCATGATTTTCTCTTCCGTCGCGGGATCGAGCCCCGAAGTCGGCTCGTCAAGAAAGATCACCGAAGGTTTGGTGATCAGCTCGACGGCAATCGAAACGCGCTTGCGCTGACCGCCGGAAAGTTGCCCTACCGTCACGTCGCGCCGCTCGGACAGTCCGGTCACGTCCATCACTTCGTTCACGATCTGATCGATCTCTTTGGTCGAAACGTCGCGCGACAAACGCAAGCGAGCGACGTAGTAAAGCGTGCGATAGACGGTCAGTTCGCGATGAATGATGTCGTCTTGCGGCACGTAGCCAATCGATTGCTTCAGCGAGTCGAGATGCCGGTACAGATCGAGGTTGTTGATGAGCACGTGACCGCTGCTCGCCGGCCGCATGCCGTTCATCGAATCCATCAGAGTTGATTTGCCCGCGCCCGACGGCCCAAGCAATCCAACAAACTCGTTCGGCTGAATCGTGAGGCCGACGTCGTCGAGCAGTTTGATCTTGCCGCCGCCCGATCGATTGGCGACAACCTTCGCGATGTTGATCGCGTCGATGCGCGTCTTTGAGCGCGTATCGTAAACCGCGACGCCTTGCTTCGCGTCGGCTTGCAAAACAAACGGACCAATCTGGATTACGTCCGAAGGTTGCACGGCGCGCTTGCCGCCTATGCGCTCGCCGTTGACGTACACACCATTCGTCGATCCGGCGTCTTCGACCGCGACGCTGCCGTCGGTGCGCACGAAACGCGCGTGACGATTCGAAATTTGCAAGCCGTCGAGGCGAATGTCGTTGTCCGGAGCGCGACCCACGGTGAATTGCGGCTGCTGGTCGAAGGAACGGCGCGCGAGCAAATGAGGCTGAGTGCCGGCGGGCGGCGCTGTCGGCGGCATTGAACCGGTGGATGAGCTAACGACGATCGTCTCGCGCTTGGCCATCGCTGCGATTTGACCAAAGGCCGGCGGGATAGATTGCGGCATAGCCGGAGTCTGAACTCCCGCCGCGGCTGCTGGTCCAGCCGGAGCTGGATGAGCAGGATCGACAACGCGGACCACCGGCCCGCCGACGCCGAGTTGGATCTGATCGCCGCCGAAGAGCGTAACGGTCCCCGCGATGCGCTGGCCGTTGACCAGCGTGCCGTTGAAGCTCTTCAGATCGGTGACCGCGAATTGTTCGCCGGCTTTTCGAATTTCGGCGTGGCGCCGAGAGACGACGGCCGCGTCGGCGTCGATCACAACTTCGCCCTCGGGATCGCGGCCCAGACGCGTGACCTCTTTATTCAACTCGATGCGTTTAGCCTGCTCTGCGCCGGACTCGATCAGCTCAAGGTAAGCGGGCGTAGCTTTCGCCGACGCAGCCGGGGTCTTCGGAGTTGGCGAGATTTTTTGCGGGCTGATTCCTGCGGGAGGCGGCGGTGGCGCGACCGGCGGCGGCGCAACGTCTTTCGACTCGCGAAAAGTTTCCATCCGGCCAAGCTCAGACGCCACGGGCGCGGCGTGTTCGAGCGCGGTTTGTTCGATGCTGACGACGCGCAGGATTGGGCCGCCGGCGCCAAGCTGGACACTCGTGCCCACCCGCACTTCGACCGGCGCCGCGATCTTCTGACCGTTTACGAAAGTGCCAAAGCGCGAGTTGCTGTCGGCAACCAAACAACGGCCTTCGCCCAGACGAAACTCGGCGTGCTGGCGCGAAACCATCGGCCATAGTTCTGCGGTAAAGAAGTAGTGGCACAGGGCGGGGTCGCGGCCGACGCGCACAACTTCGCTGGTGAACGTGCGCTCGCCAACGAGTTTGCCGCTGCGATCTTCTGCGAGAACGATTTTCATGGAGTCAGAGATTTGGAGTGCGGTGACTTGTCACCGCTTTCTCCTACGCAAAGCAGCGAAATGAAAAGCTGCGACAAGTCGCAGCACTCCAAAACAATTAGTTCTTTTTTCCGAAACGGAACGACTCCAGCAACATCGGCAACTCGCCTTTCGCTCCCACGTCGTCGATGCTTCTCAGTTCGGGCGCCAGCGAGGTCGCCAGCATCAAGAGCGTGACGCCATTCTTTCCGCCATCAACCGGCGGCAAGAAGATCACGCGGCCCCAGACTTTGAGGTCGCCCTTGGCGGTGTTGCGCGAAGTGCTTTCGAAGCGAAACTCGTAGCCGTCGTATGCGCCCGCTTTCGTTTCTCCTTCAGAAACCTTGCGGTAATCGGGAAAGTTTTTCTCGAACTGGGCGCTGAGGCTCTGCGCCAGCGTAGGAAACAATGCGCGGTCATCAGTTGCGGAGCCCGACGACGAATACCACCCAACCGCGAAATTCTCCTGCGTGAAATCGGGTGGCAGGCGTCGCTCGACTTTCGCAAAATTCGTCGCGCCCGGCACGCCGGCCTTCGCATCCTTTTCCCATCTTTCGGGATAGTAAAAACTGAAGTCCACGTAATGCTCGGCGAGCTTACCGTCGAGGTTCTTGTTCGAATTCACAAACTCAACCCCATCAGAGGGCGGCGAATATGGCGGCGGTTCATTCTGCGCGATCGGGTTTGGCGTCTCGGTGTTAGTCGGAGTGGTTTCGACATTCGGAGTTGGCTGATCGATAACAGGTCTCGAAGGCTCTGGCGTTGGCAGCGCCGTACGACGAGCCTGAAGCCCGGGGATCATTCTGGGAACGACGATGTACGCAACAACACCGAGCACCACGCCAAGTACCAGCAGCACTGCGAGAATGCCAATCACCCACGGCAGTTTTGATTTCTTCTTCGGTCCCGCCGCAGCCAAAGGCCGAACCTGCTGGGCCTGCGCGGCGCCGGGAAACTGCGTCGACAGAGTTGACGGCGTCGTCGGCAACGGCGCTGACGTAGTGATTGGCTTGGAAGCAGATTTCGGCGATGGCTGCGCTGGCTGTGTCGGCGGTGGGGGCAACGAAGGCAGCGTTCCCGAATCCGACGGCGGCGAAGGCGCGGACGTCTCTGGCGGTGGAGGCGGAGGCTCAACCGGCTCTAAGTCTTGTGTAATCCGGGCGCGCGGTTCCGTCCGCCCGCTTGCCGCTGGACTCTGCCCGATCGTCGTTCGATAAGGATCGAATTTCTCGGTGCTGTCAGGAACCAACTCGCGCGATATTGCTTTCGTTGGCGCGTCAAGCTGTGCGGAGTCGATGCGGATCGTATCCGCCTCGGGAGTTTCCAGCGCCACCAGAATTCCGCCATCGTGCGTGCAGAACTTCTGCGTGTTAGTCGTATAAGTGCGATTACATTTGGGGCAGCGTTTCATCGGAGTTCTCACAATTGATAAATGAAAAGCGCCAGGAGCAGCGCGAAGCCGGTAACGTTATCGCGGACCTTTGGCCCGCGCGGCGGCAGCCTTTTGCTGCACGTCAGAGTTGTTCGGATCGAGTTGCAAAGCTCGATCGTAAGCGCGCACGGCATCGCGAGTTCGGCCGGCGCTCATGAAGCCGTCGCCAACTCCGCCAAAGCCAAACGCGCCGCCGAGCTGTTTCCGATCCGCGTCCGAAGCGAGTTCCGCCGCGCGTTCGTAGGTTCTGAATGCGTCATCGTAACGCTCGAGTCCAAGATACGCTCGGCCCAGCAGGTTTTGCACCTGAAAACTTTTCGGGTTTACCTCGCCGGCGCGTTTGAAAACACTTTCTGCTTCAGCGTATCGCCTGTTCACCGTCATCACGCGGCCCAACAAAAACAATGCGCCAGGATTCTTCGCATCCAGCTCAAGCGCTCGGCGCAAGACCGGTTCGGAATCGTTCCAGCGCTGCTCTGTTTCCATCGCGTCGGCGATCAGGACGAGCGTCGGCGCGTCTTTGGCCTGCTCGATGGCAGAGTTGTAGAGCGGATCGGCTTCGCTGAAACGATTCATGTGGCGCAGCACGCGCGCCAGATGCACTTGCGCCACCACGAAGTTCGGATCCAACTCAAGGGCGCGGCGAAATGCCGCTTCGGCGTCACTATTGAAGATGCCGCGCGCAACCATCGCCACGCCAAGCCGATCGAACGCCACGCCGTTGTTCGGTTGTAACTGCGTAGCGCGGCGCGCGAAATCTTCGGCGTCGGCAAACCTTTTCGCGTTAATCGCGCCGGTACGCGGCTGCACCAAAACAAAGCTGAGCGCCATCAGCGCTTCAGCATTCACCGGACTGGCACTGAGGGCCTCGCGATAAGCTTTCTCGGCTTCGTCCCAGCGCTGCTGATCGGCAAAAACATTTCCGAGTCCGTACGACCCACGCGCATCGCGCGGCTTCAACTTGATCGCGCTGCGGTATGCCGTTTCGGCCGCCGTATACTTTCGCGCATCGCGCGCATCGTTGCCGTCAGACAGGGCGTCTTCAAACCTGGCTTCGATTTCTGCTGGACTCGGTCGCGTCGGTCGCGTCGGCCGCGCCACCGGCCGCGACGGATGGCCGCTGCGTTTCGCTTCGGGGTTCTTTGGGCGAAAGATGCCCGCGCCTCCGAGCAGGTCGCCGCCGGTTTCCTGCGCGCGCGCCCCGCCTGCGCACATCAGAATCGAAAGTAATATGAGGACTGCGAGTGAATTACTGGAGCTGAACTGTCTGCGAGCCCATGCGAACATCTGTTTCCTCCGTCTTCGCCGATAGACAATGGCGCAATCCTTCGGCTTGCTGGCGCGAGCTTGAAATTGGTCGGCCGTAGCCCGGGTGGCCGTCATGCTTGCAACTGATTGTGAGGAATCCCTGCGGTGAAAAGCAAGTCTCTACGGAACGTAGCGGGCTCTGGGCCGGCGCGCTGCGCAAAATTCAAGAGCCGGCCTTAACCAGACGGAACCCGAGAACCTGATTCTTGTAATTCGGCGCAAACCAGGTCCGCAGTGTCCCGCTCACTGGCAGTTCGCTCTTCGTCGAACTCGCGTAGCAACCTCCGCGAATTATGATCCAATCCTTGTGCTGGCCCGGAAGCTGCCCTGGGTTACCTTTGTAAAGCGAGGCTTTCGACGAAGTCCATTCCCAGACATTGCCAACCAGGTCTTCAATGCCCCAGCGATTTATTCCCTGCGCATACGTGCCGACTGACTGACTCGTCCCGACGCCTGATTCCTGAGTAGCCGCCCGACCTGCCTGCCAGGTGTTCCCCCACGGATAGAGATTGTCTTTGTCGCCGTTGCGCGCGGCGTATTCCCACTCTTCCTCAGTCGGCAAACGATAAGTCACGCCGTCTCTCTTTGATCGCCACTCGGCAAAAGCGACCGCGTCGTCATACGAAACATTCGCGACCGGCAGCAGCTCCTGACCCACGGGCGGCTTGATTCCGCCCCAGTGCTCGGGCGGCGCGTGATTGCTCTCGCGCACAAACTGCGCGTACTCCGCGTTGGTTACTTCGGTCTTATCCATCGAGAAATTGCCGACGGTCACCGCGTGGGCCGGCCCTTCAGTCTGCGGCCCGTCGTTTCTGCCCATCTGGAATGTGCCGCCGGGAATTTCGATCAAGTCCGGCTTGATGGTCGCGTCAGGTCCATTCGGGTTATTCGGCTTCACCGGTCCCGATGGCTGCGATGTTCTCGATCGAATCAGAAGATAGCCCCCAACTCCGCCTCCGATTACGAGCACCGCGAACACGACTAGCAGCAGCGGCAGCAAAGACTTTTTTCGAGCTGGAGTCAGACTGACGTCCAAGTGTGGAAACGTCTGCCCCGCGGTTCCGGGAAAGCTGTTATTACCAACCGTCGCTGCTCCGCCTACTTGCACCTGCGTAGCATCCGGATCGACAACCGCCGTCGTCTTTGGCGACATCGTCGACGCAAGCTGCGTGAGCTTGTCTTCGAGCACCTTCGTTTGTTTGGCTACCAACTCTTCCAGGTGCCGGCGCTCTTCATCGCGTCCGCTACCCTCGGCCTTTCGCTTCTGTTCTTCCTCGTCGACAAGTTGGCGGCGGGCTTCCGCTTCGCGCGCCAGCTCTTCCTGGGCGGCGCGAATCTTCGCGTCGTCTTCCAGCAGCGACTGGCTGCTGATGGTTCCGGCCAGCGGATCGAACGCCGTCTGCGATCCTTTGGCGCCAAACGTGGATTGCCCGGTCGAGGTCGGGGTCACGATCGTCTTTGAAGGATCGACTTCCGCCGAGTCGCCGGTGCGCTTCAAGGCCGCGCTCGCCAAAGCCATTGCCTGGCCCAACTCGCGGGCAAATTCGTCCGCCGAGGGCGTGCGATACTTCGGGTCCTTCTCGAGCGCATGACGCACGACCGCTTCGATCTGCGGCGGCACCTCGACCCCTTTTGAAGCGAACGTGGGCACGTCTGCGGTAATGTGCTTCTTCATGATCGACGGGATCGAGCTGCCTTTGAATGGCACCTCGCCGCAGAGCATTTGATAAAACATCACGCCGAGACTGTAGACGTCCGCGCGCGCGTCCGGCGGTTCATCGCCCCACTGTTCCGGCGCCATGTAAAACGGCGAGCCCATCAACCCCGTCGTTTGCGCCGCAATGAACGATCCCAACAGTTCGCCGGATTTGATCTTCGCCAATCCGAAGTCGAGTATCTTCGAGCCTTCGCTGATCGGCACGCCTTCCTGAATCATCACGTTCAGCGGCTTGAGGTCGCGATGCACGATCTTTTGCCGGTGGGCGGCGGCGATGCCGGCGCAAATCGGCTGCATCAACTCAAAGGCGCGCGTCGGCGACATCGCGCCTTCTTCGCTCATGATGTCCTGCAAAGATTTGCCGTGCACGAACTCCATCACCAGAAACGGCATCGTGCCGCGCACGACTCCGAAATCGGTGACGGCAATAATGTTTGGATGGCGAATCGCGGCGGCGGCCATCGCTTCCTGGCGAAAGCGCGTTACCAGATTAGGATCGTTGCCGACTAAGTCCGGAAGAATGATCTTGACGGCGTGCTGAGTTTTCAGAAAGATGTGCCGCGCTTTGAAGACGATGCCCATCCCGCCCTGACCCAGACGCTTTTCAAGCTGAAAGCGGCCGTCGAGAATCGGCTCGCCCAGAATCGACGGCGTCGTCTCAACGCCGTCATCAGGACAATGATTGACGTCGTCAGCGAAACAATTGCGACAGGTTGGGCACTCTTTCATTCGTTGGTTCTAACTACTGCGTAAACCCCGCGCGGGTTCCGGACGTTCGCGTATTGGATTTTAGCGGCTGCGGCGCAGGCAAGCAAGCAGGGGTTATTTGGGCAGCCTCCTGATTTGGGGCTTTTTCTCCGTGGGATCTCTGTGAACCTCTGTGCCTCTGTGGTGAATAAGCCATTCAAAACACTCACCACAGAGACCGGAGAGATCACGGAGGTTGCACAGAGAAATTAGTGATCTACTTCACCACCACATTAACCAACCGCTGCGGCACCACGATCACCTTGACGACTTCGTGACCGTCGATGAAGCTCCGCACTTTGCCATCGGCGAGGGCCATCGCACGCAGGTCAGCTTCCGCAATGTCGGGCGACACGATAACTTTTGAACGGAGCTTGCCATTGACCTGTACCGGAATCTCCAGTTCTTCCCTGCGCGCGAGTTCGGCATCCGCGAGCGGCCATTTGGCGGACTTCAATAATCCACCCGCGTGACCGAGACCTTCCCACATCTCTTCAGCCACGTGCGGCGAAAACGGAGCGAGCATGACGACGAGAGCCTCGATCGCTTCGCGCGCGGCGAACACCTCCGCAGCAGATGCTACGGCCGGTTCGACACCGAACTCGCCGAGCGCATTCGAGAGTTCCATCAGCGCCGCGACATTCGTGTTCAAGTCAAGCTTTTCGAAATCATCCGTCACCCGTGCGATCGTTTGATGGGTCTTGCGACGCAGCGCGCGCGCCGCGTGACTAAACTTATCTGGAGAGAGTTTAGCGGCGGGCGATGAGCACCCCAGCGCCGCTGCCGCGCCGGGGGCCCCGCTTGCCCGCCGGTCATTCAAACGCTCGCGCCAGCGGTGGACCATCACCCAGACGCGGCGCAGGAATCTCACCGCGCCTTCGATTCCGGTTTCTGACCAGCGCAATTCATTCTCGACCGGCGCCGCAAACAGCACGAACAGTCGCGTCGCGTCCGCGCCGTAGGCTTCGATCATCTCGTCGGGATCGACGCCGTTGCCCAGACTCTTGGACATCGCCTTCCATTCGTTCGTACCTTCGACCAGATTCGTCACCATGCCCTGCGTCAGCAGACGCTTGACGGGCTCGTTGAATTTCACCAGGCCAAGGTCGCGCATCACCTTCGTCCAGAAGCGCGTGTAGATCAGATGCATCACCGCGTGCGAGTCGCCGCCGATGTACTGATCGACCGGAGTCCATTTTGCGGCAATCGCCGGATCAAAAGCCGCGGCGTCGTTCTGCGGGTCGCAGTAGCGGAAGAAGTACCACGACGAATCGACGAACGTATCCATCGTGTCGGTCTCGCGCGTTGCGGGCCGCCCGCATTTCGGGCAAGGCGTGTTCACGAATTCGGGCACGCTCTTCAAAGGCGATTCACCCGAGCCCGTGAACATTGCGTTGTCTGGCAGCGTCACCGGCAAATCTTTTTCGGGCACCGGCACGATGCCGCAGAGTTCGCAGTAAACAATCGGAATCGGCGCGCCCCAGAAACGCTGGCGCGAGATGCCCCAATCACGTATGCGATAAGTAACAGCTCCGCCACCAAACTTTTTCTCGGCCGCATGGTCAGCCATCTCGCGCATCCCATCGTGTGAAAGTTTGCCGCTCCACTCGGCGCTATTCACCAACACGCCATATTCAGTAAACGCCTCTTTCATCTCCATCGATTGATCGCTTCCAGGGACACTGTCGTCGCTCTCTCCTTGCTGTCCGTGCACAACAGGAGCGATCACCTGACGAACCGGCAGAGTGTATTTGCGCGCAAACTCGAAATCACGTTCATCGTGCGCCGGAACGCTCATTACCGCGCCAGAGCCGTAGTCCATCAGCACATAATTCGCTACCCAGATTGGCAGCAGCTCTCCGTTGAAGGGATTAATTGCAAGCTGGCCCGTATTGATGCCTAACTTCTCTTCTTCTTCCGATGCATCTTGCGTCTTGATAGCGCGGGCATGTTTCACGCTTTCGGCAAACTGCATCACTTCATCTTTGAGCGACGAGCCTTCCAACAACTGCGGCAACAGTGGATGCTCCGCGGAGAGCACAATCGCGGTCGCGCCAAAGATCGTGTCGATGCGCGTGGTGAACACGCGAATCTTCTGGTCGTGATCTTTGACGCGGAAATCAATATAGGCGCCTTCGCTGCGACCGACCCAATCGCGCTGGCGCTTCAGAACTTTTTCAGGCCAGCCGTCTTCGATCTCTTTAATATCCGCAACCAATTCTTCAGCGTACTTCGTGATGCGCAGAAACCACTGCTCGATTTCTTTCTTCACTACCGCCGCGCCGCAACGCCAGCACACGCCGCCCGACGATTGCTCATTCGATAAAACGGTTTCTTCCTTCGGACACCAATTCACCGCGGACGTTCGCTTGTACGCGAGGCCGCGTTCGCGCATCTTCAAAAAGAACCACTGATCCCATCTGTAATAGTCAGGCCGGTGCGCGGCGATCTCGCGCTGCCAGTCGTAGCTGACGCCGAGCCGCTGCAATTGCCCGCGCATGTGCGCGATGTTCTGTTCGGTCCATTCGCGTGGTTGAATGCCGCGCTTAATTGCGGCCTGCTCGGCCGGCTGGCCAAAACTGTCCCAACCGATCGGGTGCAAGACGTTGAATCCGCGCAGGCGCTTGTACCAGGCCAGCGCGTCGCCGATTGAGTAGTTGCGCACGTGGCCCATGTGCAGAAAACCCGACGGGTATGGCAGCATCTCGAGGGCGTAAAATTTCGGCCGCGGGTCGTCGTCGTGCGCTTCGAACGCGCCCGCTTCACGCCAGCGTTCCTGCCACTTCTCTTCTATTTTTTCCGGAAAATATTTTTCGTCCATTGATCCCAATTCCTAACAGTAACTTCCATTAATCACGGACGCCGAGCGCGCAAGGCTTATTAAAGCATTTCCGCGTTCGCATCCCAACTATTGAATTGATGATTGAAGTTCTCGCCGCTTCGACAAACAGGGCTAGGACGCCCGGCACAGAAGCGGCACCGTAAGGAGGAGTTTGGTAAGTGATCGGCTCTGAAACATTAGACTCACCTGTAACGACAGAATTCTAGCGAAAGATTTGGGCCGCGTCCAGAGAGCAGGAGTTCAGAGTACCGACTTCAGTCGGGTTTTGTTTAAGAAAGAACCCAACTGAAGTTGGTACTCTAAGCGCCGGTGATCGTCTTGTTACTTCTTCTCGACCTGCTCCATAACACGCAGCATATTCCCGCCCAGAATCTTGTCGATGTCGCTTTCCGAATAACCACGCCGGAGAAGTTCGGCTGTTAGATTAGGCAGGTCGGCAACCGATTTCAGATCAGCCGGCACGGCCTGGATGCCGTCAAAGTCCGATCCGATGCCGACGTGATCGATGCCCACAAGCTTCACGATGTGATCGATGTGATCCACGATGCGGGCGACGGAAACAGGAGGCAGACGCTTCAGGAATTCTTCGCGACGCACGCGATCGCGCGCCAGTTTCTTGTGCGCAACGTCACCTTTTTCTTCGTCGGAAGCGCGCTCGACCATCGACGCAATCTCGGCATCGACCTTTTTCTTCTTTTCGGCATAACCCGGCTCGATGTGTTCGGGATAAAAGATGACGTTCACGACGCCCCCAGTTTTTGCTAGTGCGATAATCATGTCGTCGGTGAGATTCCGCGGCACATCGGTAATCGCGCGACAGCCGGAGTGCGTGGCGATCACCGGCTTCGTCGAAGTGTTCACGATGTCCCAGAACGCTTTGTCTGATAGGTGTGAAACATCGACCATCATGCCCAGGCGGTTCATCTCGCGAATCACTTGCTTGCCGAAGTCATTCAAGCCCCGTGTCTTCCCAACTTCGTCTCCTGACGATCCGGCCCAGCTCGTGCTCACCGTCCATGCTCCCGACAAGTAGCGCACGCCCATCTGGTAATATCGCTCAACATTCTCGATCTTCTCATCGATCGCATACCCACCTTCCATTCCCATCAGCGCTGCGATCTTTCCTGACGATGCGATCCGTCGAATGTCGGCCGCGGTCGTTGCCACTTTCCAAGTTTCGGGATGCTTTGCGGCCAGCGTGCGCACGGCTTCAATCTGGATGTCAGCGCGCTTCATCGCGCGTTCGCCGCCTCCGCCGAACAATTCGGGCTCGACCCAGATGGAAAAGAACTGCGCGTCGAGACCGCCTTCTTTCGCGCGCACTGCGTCGAGATGGCCGTCGGACAATCGCTGCTCCAAATCTACCCTCTCGTCGACCAGCCGCTGCGTCGTGTCGGCGTGCATGTCGACGATAATCGCGCGCCGGTGGATTGCGAGCGGATCGTTTGCGGCGGAAGTTGTTTCAGATGTATTGGTCATAGGTTTGCGCTCTGCTTCTTTGGTTTCCCGGGAGCTGCGACAACCAGTAAGTATCAACAGCGCCACTCCAGCCAGCACCAAAGCTGGCGCGATAGCAGCGCGTCGACTCCGGGGAAACTCCGGTTTGAAATTCTTACTTGAATACACGTTCATCACAAATCGTACGAAGGGCTTTCTCTAGAATCAAGGGCGCTTTGGCGCGAAACTGTGAGGTCATTGCCGGGCTCAGAATTGGTTGATGGTTCCTGTTGCAAACCGGCGCGGGTTTAGAGTATCGTGCTTTGTCAATCAGGCCCAAAAACCCGGTCTCGCGATTTGAACTGTTAGTCTCCAAAGGAGTCAAACACATGTTTCCAACCGGCGGCAAACTTAAGGACGTGCACACTCCGCGCATATGCGACGTGGTCTGGCACGACGGCGAGTTCATCAAGTGGGGTGACGCGCGCGTGCATGTGATGTCGCACGTTCTGCACTATGGCTCGAGCGTCTTTGAAGGAATCAGGTGTTACGCCACCAAGCGCGGTCCGGCGATTTTTCGCCTGCGCGAGCACATGCAACGATTTCTGAACTCCGCGAAGATTTATCGCATGGATCACGAGTGGAAGATCGATGATTTTTGCGACGCGTCGGCTGAGTTGGTGCGGCGCAGCGGTATGGAGCAGTGCTACATCCGGCCAATTCTGTTTCGCAGCCTCGATGAGCAGAATCCGGCGTTTGGCGTGAACCCGTTTCCGAATCCGCTGGCCTGCTACATCGGCGCCTGGGATTGGGGCAAGTATCTCGGCGACGAAGCGATCGAAAAAGGCGTGGATGTGTGCGTGTCGACCTGGAACCGTCTGACGCCCAACTCAATGCCGGCAATGGCCAAGAGCGGCGCGAACTACATGAACTCGCAACTGATCAAGATGGAAGCGCTGCTCAACGGATTCTCCGAAGGAATCGCGCTCGACGATCGTGGTTACGTTTCTGAAGGCTCGGGCGAAAACATTTTTATGGTGAGCAATGGCATCGTGAATACGCCGCCGCTCTCTTCATCGATTCTACCCGGCATTACGCGCGACAGCGTGATTCAGATCTGCGGAGAACTGGGGATTACGATCAAAGAGCGCAGCATCCAGCGCGCCGCGCTTTACGTTGCCGACGAAGTGTTCTTCAGCGGCACTGCCGCCGAGATTACGCCGATACGTTCCGTCGATCGCATTACGATCGGAGCGGGCGGCCGCGGCGAAATCACCGAGAAGATTCAGAAAGTCTTCTTTGAGATTACTTCCGGCGAGCGCCAAGCGCCGGGTCCGTGGCTGACCTACGTGCGCGAGCAGCAGGCCCCCTCGCGGGAACAACGCTCAGCAGGAGCCAGCGATAACGGTCGCCAGTCGGAAGCAAAAGGCAAAACCGAATCGCGTCTGTCCCCGGCCGCCGAACCCGTCGCCCGAGTTCGCGCCGCAGCGGTGGAATAAATCAACGACAATTCTATTCTTGGAAGAGCGGGAGGAAGCTCCCGCTTTTTCGCTTAGGCGCGTTCATGCTCCGCTTGACTAGTTCCGAGCGAAGCGCCGCACAACTGTGGAGCTCAACTCAACCAACCCGGGGATGACATAAAACACTGCCACCGCGCCCAGCAGCGCGCCGGTCGAAAAGCGTGTGAGATGAGTGTTCGACCACACGCCAAAGTAAGTGAGCGAAAAATCGATCGCCAGCGGAACGGCGGCCAGAATCAACCAAAGCCGTCGTGGCGTGTCAGTGCGTTTCAGCGAACGCGCCAGCGGATAGACCAGCGCGGCAACTGCGAATCCCGAATACAGTCCCGTGCAGCGCGAGCAGACCGCGAATTGATGCCCGGCTAGGTGAAACGAACGCTCAGGGATTTGATGGCAGACAAAGCTGAAGGCTTTGTAGACAGGGAAGGCGAAAGGAGCGTGCCCATTGGCTTGGGCCAGTGGCGCGCCGACGATCAAAGTGACGACGGCTAGTGCAAGCAGTGAAGTCGCCGTCCACACAAACCAGGCCGCATTCAACTCATGCCTAGATTCTCCATATTTAGTAAAAGCCGCGCTCACAACTCAAGATGCTAACAGAATCCTCTTCGCGAACCACGCCGTCACATCACAGCCAATTGGAACTTCAGCCGAATTACTATCGCAATAACGATGCGTTTGGGCATCGAGGCGGTAAGTAGAGTTACTGTTCGAGGTATTCAAAAACTAGTCTTATTGATCTCTGCGCTCCTCCTTATGGGTACGACTCTGCGTTCCGAAAATTTGAATTCTTTTGCAAGTTTTTGGAGGTGAAGAATTCTTGCAATCGCCGACGATGTCATTCACGCATAGCACCGACAGTTCCAAACTACTTTAATGGACGGGATTCATCATTAAGCGGCTCGGCAGCTTAACTAGTTCGATTATAAGTCGCGTACTTGATTCCGCAAGAAGAAGCGACGAAGTTGGAACATTATTTGCATCTGGAATTTACGTAATAGATGTGTGGATAGGGTCCTTCAGATGAAGAAAACCAGCGCGACAAGAAAAATCCTAAAGGGGGAATTACGAATTCGGAGTCCCATAATATTTACGCCCGCGACTCATTTGAACGGAATACCGACGTTCTCGTTGGCGGGCTTATTGGCCCGCTTTTCTTTTTGTCATGGAAGGAGAATTCGCAATTAGCTAACTTAAGTTGTCGGATTTCCATCAGTGTCACGCATGTAACTCAGACTTATCGTATGGATAAGATCTTTTAGTTTCCATTATAGCTGGTTCGGCATCTAAATTGAAACGAATGAGCGAAGTAATAGAGGCTGTCCCCAGTTGCGCCGAGTGACAGCCTCGTAGGTAGAAGATAAGACTTCAAATCCCAGTTGGTATTTGATGCCCTACTCCTTTTGCGTCACGGCCGTGGCCGTGAAAACGCGCGCTATCTTATGTGATGACTCGATAGTAGTCAAGAAAAAACGGTAGACCGAAAGGGGGAATTCCAAAAATGAGGCTGAGGACAAAACAGCTAACCGATTTTTACGATCACCCGGAGGACCGCGAGTCAGCTGTGAGCCATACGTGGGTGGTTAGCACGAGCCAAGCAGCCGGTCTCGTACTATTGGCGTTGGCTCTGGCCGCTCTAAAATCGCCAACATGGCCGATAGGCAAGGTTTACGTTGGAGCTGCCTCTTTTTCTCTTGGTGCCCTTTTCTTTGTCATTTGGGCAGCCCTCTGTTGGGGTGATCGATTCTCTCGTCGCTTTCGCCAGTTTAAGAACAGAGGCGACGAAATAGCTCACTTGCCGTGTGCGAGACAAACACAAGGCTTATCCGCGGTACTTTCGCGTTAGTTATAGCCGACACGACCCTGTTGGCTGTGCTCATAGTAATGACCGGCGGTGTCGGTAGCCCCTTGGATCCCTTACTTCCTGCGATTTCGGTAATAGCCTTTATTCTAAGGCAACCACACCGAACGATCGCCTGGTCGTTGGGAGTCGGGCTAGCGATTATCTTTGCCTTTACAATCATCCACTCAGTCCATCCTTTAACATCACATTGGATCTATGATGCGCACGTCGATCCCAGATTCCATGGGATATTCGGGACGGTGCTAGTAGGTGCAATGAGTCTCTCGATCGTTGAGTATTGGCTATCGTATGAGACACCCCGAATCTTGACGGGAATCCCGGAATCGGTACAGGCAGTGCTTGATGACCGTCAACCCGAAGTCGTAAAAGCGCGTCTAGCAAAGCAGATCAGGCGTGGGGCAAAGAATTGGATCAAATGGCTGTCTTGGCGAGGACTCCCACTGAAAGACTTGAGTCTGGTGCATGACGAAAAGGACGTAATTAGGCAAGCCGTAATCCTTTGCATACCTTATTGGATCGACGATCTCACGCCGACACCTTCGCACTTCGGGTTTATTGAATGGGCTATAAGCGTTTTGATGTTCGTTGCGCTAAAAATTCTCGGCTTGGATAAAAGTGTTCCACCGTCTAGTGTGATTGTTCAGAAATGCAGCGCACGATTTCACCGATGGATGGCTCCTCTCTATCGGTGGAGAGACCAGCGACGAAAAGATAAGATTGCACGCAACGTAACCTTTCTTACGCTGGCCGCACACTGGGTTGACGATCATTTCGACGCGTTGGAAGAACACCGCCCCGAACCATTCATAAGAGAAACAATTTTAAGAGGCTCGCCCGAGCAGCTTCTGGATCGACAACTAATTCCTCGACTTAATGAAGCGCTTCACGGAATGGAAAAATGCGCGCACAAGCAAAACCGACATCACGTCAGGAATGCGGTTATACGAATTATTTATGGGGGATTAGTTCAAAACGCGCCCTCTCGTGAACGGTTGAAGGGATTGCGCGAGGAATACGTAAATTTCATTACAAGAAGACTAGTTGGCGACCAGAAAGAAATCTATCAAAAGCTTGCAAAGTCGAAGCGTCCGCTGGCGATTTTCCTAACCGCGAAAGTTGTCATGGAACTCTTGGATAGCTGTAGTCTGAAGGCTGATGCAGCAAAACTGATAAGAGAAGCTGAATTCTTCAATCTGCTGTACTGTCCCATCTTGTATTGTCACGACTGGGACGACGAAGTTGCGTACGAGCAATATGGAAAGGCCTTTGGAGACGGTGACGAAATAAGAAAACATCTGCCGACCGTCCCGGACTTAGTTAATATTGTTAAGTCTTGCGAACCTTTGGTGCCAATCGTATTCGGTCAGTCGGGCATAAGCAATGGTCGCCTGACCCAACTCAGGGTTCTTATGGAACTCTATCGCGGACACCTGAAGCTTCAACTCACGAATGCCTATGATGACTTCTTGGAATCGGTCGGGTCTGCAGATCTTCCAATCGGCACGTCGAATCCAGAAAACGAGCCTCCGTTGCCTCAGGTGAGCAAAGGTCCGTTCACGATTGAAAGCACAGAAGCTAAACAGGTTCCGCCGATTGGGAGACACGTTGCGTAGCCCGTACGCAATTGAGTTCATAACACTACCGTTCCTAGAACCTCTTCACCCAGCATGTCGGTGATCTTTACGGCGACAGTTGTCTTGCGTTTTGGTGCGTCGAGCTCGTATTCGCCTGTGACGAGATCGTTCTTGCGTTCGGGCACATCAGAATAAGTTACGTTAAAGACCTTGCCGTCGTAGGCCGTATCAATCATCACGCTATCGACCATTGAGCGCCAGTCGTCGATTTGCGGCGAGAGAATGCCAGCCTGCTGTTGTAAACGTTCGAGAATCGTGGGCGAGATGAAATCGCGGATGCGAATCTTGATCTTTCCGTCGGCGCGCTTGATGTCGAGTTTGGCGCGGGCTGGCTTATGCTCGAAGAATTTACCATAGCGCTCATCAGTGCGAAGCTCGATGATGTCGATCTTGTTTGGAAAACCTTTCTGTTTGCGATAGCGGTTCCAATCTTCGAGCCAGGCGTCCACGGCTAACTCTTTGCCCAAAGAAACCACCACGATATCCCTGTCCTCGTCGGGACGCGCAGCCAATTCATTTTTTATCTCTTCGAGATCCAGCGGTGAGAGCGGATGATTGAAAGGAATAATCTTCGCCAGCTTCTTGCCCAGCTCACCTTCGAAGAATGAATCCGACTTCGTGCGTTTGATTCCGATATGCTCGCAAGCAAGATTGACCGCTTCGTTGTGCTGAATCTGAAGGTCGTAATCGTTGACGCGATAAACGGCGAACGAGAGTTGCGCTGGCTTGGGCGCCTCGTCTTTTGCAACTTCAATTAACTTGCCCTGGGCTGAGCCCCTCTTTTCTGCTTCGATTTGATCTTCGATGATTGTTTGCAAGCGTTTGCTTGTTGTTTGAATTGCACCCTTGTTGATATCCGCTGCGATCCATCGGCGACCTAGCTTCTGCGCCACTGCCGCTGTCGTGCCGGAGCCGATAAAGCAATCGAGAACGAGGTCACCCAGACCTGAGCTAAGACTCAGTATTCTCGCTAGCAACTCCTCAGGCTTCTGTGTGGGGAAGTTTTCAATCTCCTCGTTACTACCTTTCAGAGTAGATATATCACTCCAAAGGTTATTGAGGATCTGACCGCGGTATTCATCCAAATATATCTTCTTGTAAATCTGTTTGTCTTTAGAATTTGGGAAATATAGACGTCCTTTTTTATCGAGTTCCTGCATTGTCTTCAGAGGAACAGCCCAACCGTTGGGAGGCATCTTATAGCCCTTGTAGTCATACATGAGATTCTGTCGAGGGTGTGGGCTCCTCATTACGTTCACCATGAATCTTCGGCCATCTGGATCGCTGTGTCGGAACTGCGTCTCAACATATTCTTTCGTAGCTTCGGCAAAGACGGCATTAAATGTGTATTTCTCTCCCTTGCTGTACCAAAGTAAGTTATCGGTCGCATATGACAAGCGATTCATGGTTGCGAGCGCTGCGCCTCCTTTTCGACGCCAAATGATTTCATTTAACAACCTTTCGGGAGAGAAAACCTCGTCAAGCAAAAACCTGATGTAATGACTTCGGTGCCAGTCACAGTGCACTACGATCGTCCCATCTAGCGCCAATAACTCTCTTAGAAGCAGCAACCGCTCATACATGAACTGCAGGTAGTTATCGTTCGCCCAGATGTCCGTGTATTGAATCTGCTCACCGAGGGTGTAGGATTCGCCCGCCAGTTTTGCCGCTCCTGAAGCTCCACGAAGTGTCACTTGGCGAACGTAATCAGCGCCGGAATCAAATGGCGGATCGATGTAGATCAGGTTCACTTTGCCGCGATAACCGTTAGCCAGCAGAGACGCGAGCACTTCTTTGTTGTCGCCATGAAAGAGCAAGCCGCCCTTCCGCAGTTCGGAGTCGGCCAATTCCCTGCGAGGATCAAACTCTTCGACACGCTGCGCAGGGAAAGCAGTGACGCGTTGCAAAGGACGCTTGCCGACCCACGTGAGCATCGGCCGGCCTTTTGCGGCGGCGATCTTTACTTCCTTCTTTTCCGGCAGTTTCGCTTTGCTGATGCGTTTCGGCGCGGCTTTTTTTGGAGTGCGGCGACTTGTCGCCGCTTTGGATTTGCGTTTCTTAACGGGGCTCATGATTCAATTTGCGGAAATCAGCGAATCAGGAATATTAAAGCGGCGACAAGTCGCCGCACTCCAAATCAACACTTCTTAACGAAGTCGCGTGTCTTTGCCAACTGATCGTAATCAACTGTTTGACTGGCGAAGATAATCTCATACTTGAGCTGTTTTGGATCAAGCTCTGTCCATCTCTTCAGCGCGAGTGCCTTGCGTCCTTCAACCGTAATAGGGCTTTCCCCACGCGCATCGCGTTCGAGGTCCTCTTTGGTGGCGGCTTTGAATTGCGTGCTCTTGATTTCGACGATGAGACATTTTCCGTCGCGACATCGAATGACGAAATCCGGTGTGTAGTCATGCCATCTGTCGTCTTCGCCTTTATATTCGACGCGGAAGTCTGTCTTCCCGGCGTCGGTAAGCGCGCCCGTGAAGTAGATATCTTCCACGGCCCCGGCATCGACGCCGAGTTGACTCAGCACTTGCTCAAAGAAACTAAGTTCCGGTCCAGAGTCGAAGTTATAGGGTGAATAGTGGAAGCCGAAGGCTCCGCTCTTGGTCTGCCATCCTTCGTATTTCGCAAGCAAGTGTTCCTTGCTGATGGGATATGAAATCTCAGCTGTGTAAATCTCCGTCCCGTCGGCATCCAGAGTTTTCTCGAAGCCATCAGGCTTCACAAGTGCGAGCGCAACTTCGCGCTCTTCTTCACGCACTTCGTACTTGCACGTTTGTGTTTCGATCTGCTCTTGCAGTTCAGACAAATGCGAGATCGGCAGCTCGTTCTCACCGTCATAGATGCGGCGCAATTCATCGAGCACCGTCCACATGTCAAGCCGGTAAATTGCCGCCAATTCCACCGCCGCAGAATAAAGATCGACTGTTCTCGGCATCGTTGCCACTTCAACAGTATCAGCCGCCTGTTGCAAAATACTCTTCGCCACTCTCTGGTCACCGAGCGTCAACGTTGTAATCTGCATCGCGGTTTCAGCCACAGCGTCGGGACGGTTGAGGTCTAGATCGTGCCCGACACTTTCTTTTCGCACCACGGTACGAATTAACTGCTTTACAACAAGAGGCGGAATATTTAGCTTGCGCAGACGAATCGTCGCGCTTCGGCTCTTGCTGGAAACGTGTGTGATATCCATCAGTGTCTCGCCGTAATTCTCGCGCAGTTCCTTATCCAATGCGCTGCGATTGTCACTTGAAAGATAAATGCGGGCTGGAGTGTTGTTACCCGGCACTTGACGCAAACAACGCGAAGCAGCCTGCAGAACAAAGTTGTTACTCGTCTGGAGTCTTCTCGCGAGCGCGCAGGCGAAGAGTGCAGGCACATCCCAGCCTTCCACGCCGCGGCCAACGAGCAAGGCGATCCGATGTGGAGAATCCTTGCTCTTGAAACGATCGAAGTCCGCTTTGTTCTCGTTAGATGTGTGATGCTCGAACGCAAGCGTAGGCCCGAATCCAAGCTCAACCAACTTGGCATCAATCACCGGACGCAGAGCGGCAACGTCATCGGTCTGAGGAAAATACATTGCGAGTTTGGCGGGCGTTCCGTCGGGCAAGCTTACCTCGCCATAGTCTTTGAAGAAATCTTCGACGACGTGTGAAACGTAGGCTTCGATGTTGTCCTCGAATTTGTAGGACTGAATGTTGTCGCTGACCTCTTTGAGGATTTGATCGCGAATCCCTTCGGAAAGGCTGTACCAAATAACCACGTCGCGGAGCGGCTGCTTTTGGAAGTAGGGCGTGCCGGTCGTGTTGATGACACAGACTACGTTGGTGTTCGCCGCAAGATAATCGACTGTCTTGCGCACCTTCTTTAGTTCTGTATTCAGCGATTGCCCGTAGGTATGATGAGCTTCATCCGAAAAGACCGCGAGATGAGGCAAGCTCGCAATCGCTTGCAAGCGCAGATTAGCTACTTCCTGCTTTGCTTCGTCTTCCTTTTCACGTGCGAACAGGCCGCCCAAGTCGCTCTTGCGAATGGTTTCCTTCTGGATTCGGATTTTTTCGGTGTTGGTAACGATGACGTTGAACAGACTCTTGCGCGTCACAGGAATGTCTCGTTCGCCGTCGCGGGTGAACGTGAGTTTTACCGACGCCGCGAATTGCTTGAACAACCGAGGCGGCAAGATGCGATCGAAGCGAGTTTCGGCTAGTTGCCGCAACGATTCAATGATCGTTTTGCCGGGTGCAAACACTAGCGCGTTCTGCACGAACGGCCCATCCGGATATTCGAAGGCCATCGCGAATTCAGTCGCAAAGATTGCGCCGATCAAAATAGTCTTTCCCGCACCCATTGCGAGCGCGAGGATGTAGCTGGGATAGTCGAGCGTTAGCGTCTCGCGCAGAGCTTCAAGTTTGAACTTGCGGACGAATTCATTATCCCTGCGGAGACTGCGCCAAAGGATGTCGAAGTCATACCTGCTTTCTTTAAAAGCGGCGTCTGGAATGCCGAGAGCTTTGAGTAAGGCGTCTGGATCTGCTTTGGCCGGGAAGAATTCCTGATAGAGAGCAAAAATGTGTGGCGTCTTCTTGACGAGGCGAAGATACCAATAGGTTTCCAAGGCTCGAAGTTGAGGAGGCCGAAGACGAAAGCCTTCGCCATCAGGATTGCCGGCCCAGTCTAGGAGCTCGGAGATGGAATCATATTCGCCGTGAACATAGCCCTCCAGGCGCCATTCATTAACTGATTCCCTAAGAGCCTCGTACAGGTGCATGGAGGACACACGTGAAGCACTGGTTGATCGAAAGTAACAGCCTAAAATCTAATCACCGTGTCCGGCCCGCCTTCGATGTGCATCGTGTCGACAAAGCGAATGTGTTTCGACTCGCTGGTCATCACCAGCGAATGCGTGCGCTTGCCCGAACCAAAGAACCGCACACCGCGCATCAGTGCTCCATCGGTGACACCGGTCGCGGCAAAGATAATCTTCTTGCCCGGCGCCAGGTCGTCAGTGTCATAAGTCTTGTTAGGATCGCTTATGCCCATCGACTTCAAGCGCTCGATGACCTGCGCTGCGGGCGGCACCTTGTTTTTGTCCACACCGAGTCTTTCCGGATCGAAAACCAGACGCGCCTGAATTTCTCCGTTCAGACATTTGATCGCCGCGGCAGTCAGCACGCCTTCGGGCGCGCCGCCGATACCAATACATGCGTGAATATTTGTGCCGGCTACCGCCGCCGAAATTCCGGCGGAGAGATCACCGTCAGAGATCAAACGAATGCGCGCGCCGGCGGCGCGGGTGTCATCGATTATCTTTTTGTGTCGCGGCCGATCCAACACGATCACCGTCAGGTCTTCGATGTCGCGACCCAGACGCCGCGCGATGTTGCGCAAGTTGTCTTTGACGGGAGCGTCGATGTCGATCACGCCGCGCGACGATGGCCCCACGACGATCTTGTCCATGTAGATATCCGGCGCGTGCAGCAAACCGCCGCGCTCAGCTGCCGCCAGCACCGCGATCGCATTGTTCGCGCCGAGCGCGCACAGGTTCGTGCCTTCCAAAGGATCGACGGCAATGTCCACCTCGGGACACGACGCGGCCATTTCTTCGCCGACCCCAAATCCTCCGCCAACTTCCTCGCCGATGTATAGCATCGGCGCTTCATCGCGCTCGCCTTCGCCGATCACGATTCGGCCGCGCATCGGCACAGAGTCCATCACTTCGCGCATGGCTTCGACGGCGACCTGATCGGAATATTTTCGATCGCCCTGGCCCATCGTGCGCGCCGCGGCAATCGCCGCCGCTTCGGTCACGCGCAAAAAATCGAGTGACAGCTCGCGCTCTGTCCTTACCTCTGGCGCCATCTTTTGTCTCCTGTGCGCAGGCACTGTCGTCCGCAAGAACTGCCGACTAAGTTCCGAGTTTGTAGAAAGCGCCGCCATAGTAGCAGAAAGCCTGAATAGCTGAAAACCAATCGACGCCTTGCCGCGTATTAGGCTTCGCATCCGTAGAAAGTTCCATCCAACCGCTCCGGAGGATTTCAAAAAGTGAATCGCAAATATTCGTCACCTTTCGCCGCGCTGTTGATTATTCCGGCGATGCTGGTCGCTGCCGTCCTGACCACGCCTGCCGAGGCAAGACGTCAGCCGGCAACTTCGCAAACAACTCAGCAGCAATCAAGCCAAAGCGTCGAAGGCTTCTGGGCGGGCGCGCTGGACGCCGGCGCCTTCAAGCTGCGTCTCGTGATGAAGTTTTCCCGCACGCTGGACGGAAAGTTGAAGGGCTCAGTCGACAGTCTCGATCAGGGCGTCAAAGATATTCCGATGGACGTGGTCACGTTTCAGAACGGCGCGCTGCACGTCGAGATGAAAAGCATCGGCGCGACTTATGACGGCAAACTAAGCGCCGACGGAACGCAAATCACCGGCGAGTTCACCCAGGGCGCCAAGCTGCCGCTGGACCTGAAGCGCATCGAGAAACTATCGGACGCCGCGCTGAAGCGACCGCAGACCCCGAAGAAGCCTTACCCTTACAATGAAGTGGAAGTCACTTACCAGAACAAGCAAGACAAGATCACGTTTGGGGCGACGTTGACCGTGCCGCGCGGCGCTGGGCCATTTCCGGCAGTCGTCCTGATCACCGGGTCAGGCCAGCAAGATCGCAACGAAACGCTCCTGGGCCATCAGCCGTTCCTGGTTCTGGCTGACTATCTGACGCGGCGCGGCATCGCCGTTTTGCGCGCCGACGACCGCGGCATTGGCGGGACTTCAAAAGGTTCAGCAAATGACACGAGCGAAAACTACGTCGTCGATGCGCTGGCCGGCGTCGAGTTTCTTAAAACCCGCAAAGAAATCAATCCGAAACAGATTGGTCTGGTCGGCCACAGCGAAGGCGGGATGATCGCGCCCATGGCCGCCGTCAGATCGAACGACGTTGCGTTCATCGTGTTGATGGCTGGACCGGGACTCGTCGGAGACAAGCTGCTGCTCATGCAGAACGGTCTCATCTCTGCCGCCGAATGCGACAAACAAGTGAAAGAGTCGATAGCTCAGGTCGAGCGGCTGTTCGTCATAGCTAAGAACGAAAAAGATCCTGCTGTCGCCAAACAGAAGATGAAGACAGAAAGCGTGAAGATTGCTGAGAGCGCAAGAAAGAAACTCGAAGGGCAGCTATCTTCGCTTGACGGGCGCATCAATGAAATTCTGTCGCCGTGGTTTCGCTTCTTTCTCAGCTACGATCCGCGGCCCACGCTGATGAAAGTCCATGTGCCAGTGCTCGCAATCAATGGCGAGAAAGATACGCAGGTGCCGGCTCACGAAGATCTCGAAGCGATCGAACAAGCGTTGAAGGACGGCGGCAATCGCGACTACAAGATCGTTTTGCTGCCGAAGCTGAATCATCTGTTTCAGACCAGCAACACCGGCGCGCCTTCCGAGTACGCCGAAATCGAGGAAACGATCGCGCCGGTGGCGCTCGAAACAATGGGAGATTGGATCGTCGCGCACACAACAAAGAACTGATTGACCCAACAGGACCGAAGCAGCTCGGCCTCAATACACCTACACTAAACGCACCCGCGAAGTTAGAGTTCTTACAACAAAGGAACACACAAACTTCGCGGGTGTTGTGCTAATCTGCAGGAGATCCTCTGACAAGGCCGATGTAATTCTCGTTTCCTGAGACGAGGAGAGAGGGACCGATCCGAATGAAAAGGAATCCTAAAGCGTTGGTTCTCGATCTCAGCGAGGTAGGTGCCGGCGATGTCGCGCTCGTCGGCGGCAAATGCGCCAGCCTGGGCGAATTGTTTTGCGCGTTGACTCCAAAAGGCGTGCGCGCGGTCGATGGTTTTGCCGCGACCAGCGAAGCCTATCGCCGGCTGCTGGAAACGAACGGCCTTCGGGAACGTCTGCGCGAATTGCTGAGCGGCCTCGACTACAATGACATGAACGCGCTGAACGCGGTGGGCCGTCAAGCGCGAGCACTGATGCTTGACACGCCGCTGCCTGAACCAGTGAACGAGGCCATCCTCGACGGATTCCGGCGCTTGTGCGTTCGTCTTGGTCGCGCGCCTGAGGTCGCGGTGCGATCGTCCGCGACTGCCGAAGACCTGCCTGATGCTTCCTTTGCCGGACAACAAGACACAATCTTGAACGTCCGCGGCGACGATCGACTGATTGACGCCTGTCATCGCTGCTTTGCCTCTCTCTGGACAGATCGCGCCATCTCGTATCGCGCGGCGCGCGGCTTTGATCACTTTGACGTCTCGCTGGCGATCGGCGTGCAGCCGATGGTGCGTTCGGACCAGGCCTGCTCTGGTGTGATGTTCACGCTCGACACCGAATCAGGGTTTCGTGATGCTGTGGTCATTAACGCGGCGTGGGGTCTGGGCGAAGCGATTGTGCAAGGGATGGCGACACCTGACGAGTGGGTGGTTTTCAAGCCGACTTTGCTGACGGGCGCGCGTCCGATCGTCAGTCGCCGTCTCGGCACCAAAGAAGTGAAGATGGTCTACGGTCTTGACGGTCGCGGTACGCGCACACGCGCTGTAGTGGAAGCACAACGAGGCCGCTTTTGCCTCAGTGACTACGAAGTTTTGCAACTGGCGAACTGGGCCTGCATCATCGAAGCGCACTATTCTGAGCGCGCCGGGCGGCCGACGCCAATGGATATCGAATGGGCCAAGGATGGTTACACCGGCGAACTTCATGTCTTACAGGCAAGGCCGGAAACAGTTCACGCAACGAACCGCGAAAACTACATCGAGACTTACAAGTTAACGGGCGAACACGGCGCGCCGCTGGCCTCGGGAATTGCTGTTGGGCAAAGGATCGGACAGGGCCGAGTACATGTGCTCGCTGATCCGGACCACCTCGCAGAGTTCAAGGGCGGCGACGTGCTGGTTACCTCGATGACCGATCCCGCCTGGGAGCCGATCATGAAAAAGGCGGCGGCAATAGTCACTGAGCATGGCGGGCGCACGTGTCACAGCGCCATCATCAGCCGCGAGCTTGGCCTGCCTTGCATCGTTGGCACGGGTAACGCAACCCAGGTACTGCAAACCGGAACCACGGTGACAGTTTCCTGCGCGGAAGGCGCGCACGGAAATATCTACGAAGGTCCGATCGATTTTGTCGTCGAACGGCGTGCCGTTGCTGAAGAGCAACGACCGCGCACGCAGGTGATGATGAATGTCGGCGATCCGGATCATGCTTTTGCAATTGCGGCTTTGCCGAACGACGGCGTTGGGCTAGCCCGCCTGGAGTTCATCATCAACAATCACATCGGCATTCACCCGATGGCGCTGGTTAAATATCCGCACTTGCAGAACCCCGAGGTGGTGCGCGAGATCGGGCGCCGCATCGGCGAAGAAGATCCACGCGAGTTCTTCGTGCGTCGCCTGGCTGAGGGCATCGCTCGCATCGCTGCGGCGTTCTATCCGAAGCCCGTAATTGTGCGAATGTCAGATTTCAAGTCGAACGAATATGCCATGCTCATAGGCGGGCAGGAGTTTGAGCCCACCGAGGAGAATCCGATGCTCGGCTTTCGCGGCGCGTCGCGCTATTACGACGAGCGTTATCGCGAAGGCTTTCAGTTGGAATGCCTGGCACTCGAGCGGGTGCGCGACGAGATGGGCCTGGTCAACGTCAAGGCGATGATTCCGTTCTGCCGCACCGTCGAAGAAGCGGAGCGAGTCGTCGCGCTGATGGCCGAGTTAGGCTTGAAACAAGGCGAGCACGAATTGGAGATCTACGCGATGTGTGAACTGCCTTCCAACGTTGTTTTGGCGGACGAGTTCTTGCAGGTCTTTGATGGGTATTCAATCGGGTCGAATGATCTGACCCAGCTAACGCTCGGCCTCGATCGCGATTCTGAAATGGTGGCCCACCTTTTCGACGAGCGCAATAGCGCGGTTGAAAAGATGGTTGAAATGGTCATCGACGCGGCCCACCGTAATGGCAAGAAGATTGGCATCTGCGGGCAGGCGCCTTCGGATTATCCGGAATTCGCGCGCTTCCTTGTGGAAAAAGGCATCACCTCGATCTCGCTCAACCCCGACACGGTCATTCAAACCACCCATTTGATAGTTGAAGCTGAAGCGCAACTCAGCATTCAGAAGATCGTTGAGCCGCTTCAGGCCAGCTTCAAAACTGCCGCTTCGGCGAGTGGTGCGCGAGACGAGGATTCGCAGCCAGGCGCGAATGCGCCGCGGCCCTTGCGTATTTGAACGGCCGGGAATCCTCTGGCAATCAATTTGTAGCTTGACTTGCCCTTCGCATTGCCGTACAAGACGAAACGCAATCCCCCAGACACAATTTACTTTCGATATTCCATTGGGAGGTTTAGATATGTCTGCTGCCGCACAAGCACCAATCAACGAAGACAAGATGAATGCGTTTCTCGGGAAAGTCGTCGGCGATTTTGGCGCGTCGCTTAGTTCGGCACTCGTCTACATCGGTCAGAAGCTCGGGTTGTACAAGGCGATTGCCGACGCCGGCCCGGTCAACGCCGCCGAGTTGGCCAAGCGTACGAATACTAACGAACGCTACGTGCGTGAATGGCTCATCAATCAAGCTGCCGGCGGCTATGTTGAATATGATGCGGCGACCAGCCGCTACCACATGACGCCCGAACAGGTGGTTGCTCTGACCGACGAGCAGAGCCCTTTCTATGTCGGCGGCGGATTCTTTGTGATCAAAGCCATGACCAGCGCGGTGTCGCGCATCGAAGATCATTTTCGCAAAGGCGGCGGCATGCTTTGGGGCGAGCACGATCCCGATCTCTTCATCGGCACGGAAAAGTTTTTCCGGCCCGGCTATTCGGCGCACCTGGTGGCCACGTGGATTCCTTCGCTTACCGGAATTGAAGAGAAACTAAAGTCGGGCGGCAAAGTCGCGGACATCGGCTGTGGACACGGAGCCTCGACGATCATCATGGCTCGGGCCTTTCCCAACTCGCGCTTTTTCGGCTTCGACAATCACGACGCATCTATTCAGCATGCGCGTGAGGCAGCCGAGGCCGCGGGTGTCTCTGATCGCGTGAAGTTCGAGGTCGCCGACGCGCGCACGTTCCCCGGCGAGGACTACGACTTGATTTGTTTCTTCGATTGCCTGCACGACATGGGCGATCCTCTCGGCGCCGCCAGGCGCGCTTCCGCCGTGCTGGGCAAAGACGGCAGCGCTTTGATTGTGGAGCCGATGGCGGGAAATACTGTCGAAGAGAACTTCAACCCGATTGGTCGCACGTTCGCTGCGGCCTCGACGCTTTGCTGCACGTCGAACTCGCTGGCGCTCGATGGCCCGGCGCTCGGCGCCGTCGCTCCAGAAAAAGCAATTCGGGATACAGTGATCTCAGGGGGCTTCAAACAATTTCGCCGCGCGACAGAAACGCCATTTAACCGCGTGTTCGAAGCGCGGAATTAGGGCTTACGGTACAGAACCGCTCGCGGTAGCGAGTGGGTGATCCGTCAAGAAGACTCTGCGCTAAGTGGGAACCCGCTCGCTACCGCGAGCGGTTCTGTACTAGCCCTCCCTCGCGGTCGGGTTAATGCTCGGTTGTAGCGCCCCGCGCAAAATGCGCTTACAATGACAGCGCTCCTATGCCCACGCTCCTCATCGTTGACGACGATGCCGCGATCCGCGGAATGCTTTACGATCTCCTCTCCGAAAAATACGAATGCAACACCGCTAGCTCGGCCGATGAGGCGTTTCAGTATCTGGAAGTGGAGCACTACGACGCCATTCTGACGGACATCGCGATGCCTGGTGTGACGGGAGTTGAGTTGTTAAAGCGAGTTCAGTTGCGCGACGAAGACACGCCGGTGATTCTGATCTCCGGCAAAGGCAGCGAGCAAGACAGCGAGTCTCTGCTCGCGCTGGGCGCGTTCGCCTACGTGACCAAGCCGTTCAATCTGAACGAGATTGAGCGTGTGGTTGAGCGAGCGGTTGCAGGAAAATAGCACCCAAAGTAGCAAGACGAAAGCTGCCGCGAAAATGCCAGTCCCAACAGCTAATTCCTCGACTTAGTCTTGAGGTCGGCGATCAGTCTAGCAACTTGCGGAGCATTCGGGGCGGAGGGCACATCTTTCAAATATTGCTCAAGAGCCCGTTGCGCATCACCAAATCTTTGCTGCCCGTAGTAAATATTCCCGAGCAGCAACTGTGCCGCGCCGGCCGATTGTCCCCCAAGCTCATAGGCGCGCAACAGTTCGTGCTCTGCCGCGTTCGGTTGTTGCAACGGCATCAGAGCCGCTCCCAATTGCAAGTGCGAGTTTGCCGCATCATTAATCGTGATTGCCTTTTGCAACTCGGTAACTGCATCGCCGAACCTGCGTTGACGATTCAGTATCACTCCCAGACAGAAATGCATGTCAGCCTGCGTTGCCGGCGGAAGGTTCTTTGACTCGAGCGTTGACCGGTAGATTTTCTCGGCGTCGGAAAGTTGTCCGGCTCCCTCTAAAGCTCTCGCATAGGCAAGCCGAACCTCCAACATCCCGTGGTTCTCCTCGTATAACGGTTCGAGGATATCGAGGGCTTCCTTGTACTTAAATTGCTGAGTAAGAACAATCCCGAGATTCAGGCGGGGATGAAAGAAGCGCTTGTTGATATCGTACGCCTGGCGGAACGTCGCCGCGGCTTCGTCGAGCCGATTACGTTTCATAAAGACCACGCCGAGATCGTTACGGGCCCTGACGTATTCCGGATAAAGCCTGATGGCTTCCTGCAAGCTGCCGATGGCGCTTTCAAGCTGGCCTTTGCCAATGAATTCCATCGCGCGTTGATACGCAGCACGCGCTTTTGACGGAACATTGCTTTCAAGGTTAGCCGCGTCCACAACACCCTTGACGGGCGGTTTCGCGGCGGCGATGGGCTTGAGGAAAACGAAATAGCGGCCGGGGCTGTTCTTTTCAAGTCTGAACCTTGAGGTGGTGGTTTCGAATGTCTGGTCGTCGCCCTTGATCGTTACGTTGTAATTCACTGCTCCCGCTGTCGGCGTTCGCATTGAATATATGCCTCTTGAGTCAGTGAAGACGAGATCCGTGCGGCCGTCGTCGGAAACGATGGTCATGAGAAGGGCTCGCGACGGCATGCCCCCATTTGGCATGAAGAGCTGGACAGAGGATGGTGGCGCCTGAGCCAGCGCGCTTCCCAAAGGAACGAGACAGAAGCTCGCGAGGACTAAACCTCGAAGTCCTAAACGAACTCTTCGCATAGTCCGCCTCCTTAAGCGGGGCTCTTTCGAGTAGCGCTAACTATAAGCTCATGCGGGCGCCGTTGTCACGAGTAAATAGCGTCAGGTGCTTTGCTCAAAGGGCCATGCCAGCGCGAATCTCAGCGGGTTTCCATGGTGGCAGCGTCTTGCGCGCAGGTTTTTCCTTCTTCAACCCCAGCGCCCAGTCGGCTTGCATCAACGTGTGAATGTCGCGCGTGCCTTCATAGATGACCGCGGCTTTGCAGTTACGCAGGTAGCGTTCGACGGGATAGTCGTTTGAATAACCGTTCGCGCCGTGAACTTCGATCGCCATTGACGCAGCTTTTTCGCTGCGCACGGTTGCTTGCCATTTCGCTAAGCTGGTCGCGCGGCCGCTCGGTTGGCCCTGGTTCTTCAACCAGCCGGCATTCAGCCAAAGTAAGCGACTAATCTGATAATCGGCTTCCATGTTGGCAATTTTTTGTTTGACCAGTTGATGGTTCGCGATCTTGGTGCCGAACGTCTCGCGCGTATTTGCGTAGGCGACCGAGGCATCGCGCGATGCGCGAATCACTCCCGTAGCGCCGGCCGCGACCGTGAATCTCCCTTGCTCCAGCGCAAACATCGCGATCTTGAATCCTTCGCCTTCTTCGCCGACGAGATTTTCCTTCGGCACCCGCACATCCTGCAAAGAAAAATATCCGGTGTTGCCGGCGCGGATTCCGAGCTTGCCGTGAAGCGTTCCCGAAGTGAAGCCTTTCATGCCACGCTCGACGATGAAGCAGGACATACCTGAGTGATCGCGCTTTCTTTTTTTCTCTTCGTCGGTCCAGCAAAAGAACAGGAAGTTGTCAGCGGTATCGGCAAGACTGATCCACATCTTTTCGCCGTTCAGAATATATTCGTCGCCTGCGCGCTGCGCAGTTGAGCGCGCGCCTACGACGTCCGATCCTGCGCCGGGTTCAGTCAAACCGTAAGTCGCCAGCTTTTCGCCTTTCGCCTGCGGCACGAGATATTTTTGTTTCTGCTCTTCCGTGCCCCAGGTGTAAAGCGTCAGTGAATTCAATCCCGTGTGCACCGACATGGCGACGCGCAGGAAGGTATCGACGGCTTCCAATTCTTCGCACACCAAACCGAGCGAGATGTAATCAAAGCCGGCGCCGCCAAACTCTTCGGGAATGCAAACACCGAGCAGGTTCAGCTCGGCCATCTTGTCGAACGCCTCGCGGTGGAACTCCTGCTTCTCGTCCCACTCTTTGATGTAAGGCGCTACTTCCTTCTGCGCGAACTCGCGCACGGTTTCTACCAAAGCTTCGTGGTCGTCGGTAAGTTCGAGGTCGATCATCGGCGATACTTTAGCATAATCCGCAGATTACGCAGATTGCACAGATTTGGAAAAAGCAAATCGACGATGTTCAAGGCTGCGCGTTCCGAAATTGAGCAATACGCCTACCTCATATCTGGTGGCTTTAAGATAATTGATTACTTGCGACTCTTCGGTTCCGCTCATGCGAGCGAGGGCTTTCAACTCAACTACAACAGACTCAAAACAAATGAAGTCGGCGCAATATCCAGTTGCCAGCAGTTGCCCTTTATAGTGAACCGGCAAGCACCTCTCGGAAAAACGGAATGTTTCGCTTTGTGAATTCGATGGCCAGCGCTTCCTGATACACTTGCTCGAGAAAACCACAACCAAGCTGCTTGTGTACTTCCATCGCGGCCCCGATGATCGCATAGGTTCTGGGATCATTCTCGGTGAGGTCTTTCATTATCAGTCTTCCCTGCCTCCCTATCTGTGTAATCTGCGTAATCTGCGGATAGGATTTTCTTCGCCGCTTCTTTAGCTTCCTCCAGGTCGCGCACGCGCCCATCCAATTGCATCTCGTAAACCGCACGCGTGATTTCGCCGATGCGCGGGCCGGGCTGCAAGCCCATTTCCAACAAATGTCGTCCCTGCAGGATCGGCGCGGGCGCTTTCTCATGGACTTCCAATTTACGCGCGCGGGCGATGAACCATTCCTGGGCTTCAGCGTCGTACCATTTTTCGCGCGGAAGCCATTCGGCGTTGCGGCCGAGCGAATCCGCTTTCGCCACGCGATACAACAGATCGAGTTCGCATTTGCGCGCGAGGCGGCGAAACGCGCCGTCGCCGACTTCGTCGCGCTTCTTGAAGTATTCGCCCGGCTTTAGATGATCGCGCACCAGCGCGACGACCTGCGCCCGCACATCGTAACCATCGAGCGTGTGAAGGTTCATCTTGTTGAGAAAACTCAGCGTTGGCTCGACGCCGGCTTCCTCGTGTCCGCGCGAGCGCAAACGACCGTCGACGAACTCGGTTGTCGATGGCTTACCGAAATCATGGCAGAGAGCCGACAGCATTACGGTTACTTGCTTTGGGTACGGCAAGTCTTCAATCAACTCGCGCGCGCGATCGACGACGAGCAGTGTGTGGACGAACACGTCGCCTTCGGGATGCCATTCACGATCCTGCGCCACGTCGACGAGCGCTTTGATCTCCGGAAACAATTGATCGATAGCGCCAAGCTCAAGCAGGCTCTTCAAGCCAATTGACGGATGCTGCGCCTTCATCAAGAGCTTTTCCATCTCTCCCCAGGTGCGTTCGCTCGGCAAATCGGAAATGTCGATCTCACGACAGAGTTCGACGGTCTTTGAATCAATCTCGAATTCAAACCGCGCGGCAAATTGTGCCGCGCGCAAGACGCGTAAACTGTCTTCCGGAAAAGTCGCGCGCGAGACGGCGCGCAGAATTTTGTGCTTGAGATCGTCGCGACCGTTAAACGGATCGATGAATTCGCCGGTGAGCGGGTCTTGCAGGATCGCGTTGATCGTGAAATCGCGCCGGCGGGCGCTCTCTTCAATGGTCATCGAAGGATCGCCTTCGATGAAGAACGCGCGATGCCCGCGCCCGGTCTTTCGCTCGCGGCGCGGCAGCGAGACGTCGAGGTCGCTGCCGAGTTTGTAAACCGTGAATGCTTCGCCTACAACGTTGACGCTGCCGAGCTGATCCAACAACTGTCGCAAGCGCGCCGGCTCAACTCCATAAACTTCGACGTCCCAATCCTTCGGTTGCTTTTCCATCAGCGCGTCGCGCACACAACCACCGACCAGCAGCGCGCGGCCGCGCGCATCACGGATCGCTTCGGACAGGTTCAGGACTTTTTCAGGTACGTCTACTTTCATCAGCACAAAGGCGGGCAGTAGCCCGCCTCTAAACGAATTCGATTATGTCTTTCTCATCACTCATTACTCATCACTTATTCTTACTTGCGTGCCGCGCGTTGACGGCAGACAACTGATTATCTGAACACGTTCGATCTTTGTCAGGTCTGAACCGGCTGAGTGCCAGAGCTTGACCCAAAACGTGCGCGTCGCACCGTGAATGGCGAACGTCGAGCCGTCGTTCATCACGGCCACGGGCTCCGCGTTCGCTCCCGCGCGCAACTCATCCAGCAATTCCGGAATATATGGCTTGAGCTGGTCGAACTGAACCAGCACCGCGTCGTCCGCAACTTCGGCTGGAGGCAATTCGACCGGCTCGCCTGATTCCAACAACAGCCGTGTCTCGGTCTGGTGATCGCGCTTCTTCAGTATTGGCATTGAGGCAATCAAACCACAGCGCGGCGCAACTCTCAACTGTGGCACGGGCTTGTAGCATAGACTTCAGTCTGTGTTGCTTTTAGCGCAAACTTCCGCTGTGTTGCCATGAGAACGGATCACGAACTAAAGTCTGTGCCGCAACTGCCATGAAACCTGAGTGCCTTTTTGATCGAATCTATTCGCCCGAGCGCGCCCCGCGCGTGGCCGTGGTGTACGAGCACACGGAGATCACTTACGAAGAGCTGCGAGAGGCGACCGCGCGGGCAGCGGAAGCCCTGCACGCGCTCGGCATCGGCGAAGGGGATCGGGTCGCGATTCTGCTGAACGACTCGCCGGAATTCATTGTTTCGTTCGTAGCGATTATTTCAATCGGGGCGATCGCCGTGCCGATCAATATGGCGCTGCGCAGAGGCGACCAGCTTTTTATCTTGAAAGATTGCGGCGCGCGCACAGCAATCGTCGAAGCGCAGGCAGCCGAAACGATCTTTCAACCTGTCGGCGACGGTTCCGATCGGCCGGCTGAGGACCTGCGCGATTTGCAGCAATTGCTGGTCGTTGGCCGCGGAGAAGAATCAGCGCGATCCTCGTATGCGGGAATCAGCGCTCGGTCGTTTGAGAGCGCTCCGCGCAAGCCGCTCGGTGAGGAAGTTCCTTTGCGCGGTAAGAAGAACGCGCCGGCGTTCATCCTTTACACTTCGGGCAGCACTGGCGAACCGAAGGGCGCGGTGCATCGACAGACCGACATCTGCTACACAAACGAAACGTTCTGCCGCGAAGTATTGCGCCCCCGCGAAGGCGATCGCATCTTCTCTTCTTCACGTTTGCCGTTCGCCTACGGGCTAGGCAATAGCTTCACGTTTCCGCTGCTCAACGGTTTCACTGCGATTCTTTGTCGGGAGAAACCGTCACCCGAAGTTATCGCTCGCGTTCTTGAGGAAGCTCGTCCGACGATCTTTTTTGGCGTACCCGTCGTGTATCGGATGCTGCTCGAACATCATCGCGGTGGCAACGCGCTCGACGTTTCGAGTTTGCGGCTTTGCGTGTCGGCGGGCGAGGCTTTGCCGGCGCAACTCGGACAAGAATGGCAACGCACGTTCGGCGTCGAAGTGCTCGACGGCATCGGCTCGACCGAGATGCTGCACATGTTCATGTCGAATCATGAAGGCGATGTGCGCTATGGGAGCAGCGGCAAATTGCTGCACGGTTACGAAGCGCGGCTGATCGATCACGAGGGCAGTCCGACGCCCGATAGCGAAGTTGGAAATCTCTGGATTCGCGGCGACAGTGCGGCTATCGGTTACTGGCAACGATCCGAGACAACTGCGGAAACATTCGTTGACGGTTGGGTGCGTACCGGGGATCTCTATCGCCGCGATAAGGATGAATTCTGGTGGCACATGGGCCGCAGCGACGATTGTTTCAAGCCGACGGGCCAATGGGTCTCGCCGGTTGAAGTCGAAGGCGTACTGCTGCGAAGTGAATACGTGCGCGCCGCCGCGGTGGTCGAAGGTTTCGATGAGCACGAATTATCGTGCGTGTGCGCGTTCATCGTGCTCCCGAACGATTGCCACGGCGCGAAAACGGCAGAGAAAGAATTGCGCACGCTTTGTGAAGACGCGCTGCCGCGATTCAAACAGCCGCGTCGTTATCTTTTTGTTTCAGAGTTGCCTTACACTGCGACGGGCAAGGTGCAGCGCTTCAAGCTGAGAGAGCAGTTGCGCGCAAAACCATGAATCAATCGAGCGAAAAGAGCATTCAGGAAACCTACGCGCCGAACATGGCCTGCTTTGGGTGCGGCCCGGCGAACGAAAAGGGCTTGCACATTCGCAGCTTTCCACGCGGCGATGAAGTCGTCGCGACATTTCAACCCGAGACTTATCAGGAAGCGTTTCCGGGAATGTTGAGCGGTGGCATCATCGGCACGCTGCTGGATTGCCATTGCAACTGGGCGGCCACGTATCACTTGATGAAGAAAGCCGGATTGGATCATCCGGCGTGCACGGTCACCGCGGATTATGCGATCAAGTTGCTGCGGCCGACGCCTACGGACGCTCCCGTCGAGTTGCGCGCGCGAGTCGTTGAGTCAACCGACGACCGCGCGATTGTTGAAGGTGAATTGATCGCGGACGACAAAGTGTGTGCTACGTGTCGCGGAACTTTCGTGTCTGTAAAGCCCGGCCATCCGGCTTATCATCGCTGGTGAGGTAGCATAGACTTCAGTCTGTGATTTTCTTAAACGCAAAGACCCGCAGACTGAAGTCTACGCTACTGATTCTCACTTCACCGTTATCTTCGTCTTCTTACCCTTAGCATCAACCGCGACATAAATCACTTCCGCCTCGGTCACGCGGACGCTCTCACTCGGCCCACCGTAGCGTTCAGCTTCGACGACCACGCGCACGGTGATCGAAGTCGTGCCAATCTTCGCGGTCTCACAATAGAAGCTAACCAGGTCACCGACGAAAACCGGAGCGTGAAAGATCACTTCGCGCATCGCGACCGTGACGAAGCGATCCATGCCGGTGTGGCGGTGCGCCTCGATCGCGCCGGCCATGTCGATGTAGCTGAGGATGACGCCGCCGAAAATCGTGCCCTGCGAATTCGTGTCGCGCGGCAGCATGGCGATGCGGATTGCGGGATCAGAGTTCATGACACGAACGGATACCACGGTGTGTTGCGAAAGATCCAGAAGAAGATCATCAGCGCGAGCCAGGCCCACAAGTAGATCGGCGGAATGAAAATTCGCCTTTGCGGCTGCCCGGTGATCGCGCTTTTGGTGAAACCGAGAAAGCCGTACACGATAAACGGCAGCGTCAACATCATCAGCGGATTCAACTTGAACGCCGCGATCGGATGCAGATGGAGCAGTTGATAAAACGCTCTGGTCGAGCCGCAACCTGGACACTGAAAGCCGGTCAACGCGCGGAAAGGACACTTGGGGAAAAACTGGTTTGCCGGGCTGGCAGGGTTGAAGAGAAAAATAAAGGCAGCTCCGGCAGCGAGGCCAAGCCAAACAGTTGCCGCAATCGCGAGCTGGCGGGAACGATCGCTCGCCACTTCAACAAAGTGAAAACCTGTCATGATCTGAAATCCGCAGCGCGCTCAAACAAAAGCGAGAGCCGCTGCGGAGTGTCTTAATCGTAGCGGATGCTCCGCCGAAGCAAACCAGCCGGCTAGCGCCCTAGAACCAACCCTTCCTGCCCTGGATGTAAGTTCTGACAAACTCTTCGTCAGATTTGGTGAGATACATAATTCCCTCGACCAAACCGATGACATTAATAACCAACGAGGGAATTCCACAAAGTACAAGGCCAACAAGCCAGACGACTATCATGATGATGCCTTCATTGGTATAACCGAGGATGAACTTGTGAATGCCAAATCCTCCCCCCAATATGCCGCAGATCCCGGCGATGATCTTCTTGTCAGCGCCCATCTGCTTCCAGTCCGTCGCTGGCGGCTGGCCATACATCGGCGCAGGCGGCTGAATCGGCTGGTAACTTGGCTGGTAAGGTTGCTGATAATCTGTCTGCGCTGGATGCTGCTGGCCGCCAATCGCAGGCAACACCGCCTGACATTGCAAACAGCTTTGCGCAAAGTCGTCATTTTGCGCGCCGCACTTGGGGCAAAAAACCGGCATGATCGATTGGTCTTCCTGGTATCGAAGGAATCATTGCGTGCCGTCTGGATCGCCCAGCAGACAACCCAAACGGCACGCAACCTTAACGGAAGCACGAAAGCCAGCGGACACCCGGAGCCCGCGCGGGCGCCAAGGTTTTATCGAATCGCCTTAACGCGACCCGCCGGCGGTAAGCGCGGCGATACCAATCACGAACACGATGTAGATAATCACAAAGATTATCCAAAGGGCACCCAACCCAAAAGCAATGTAGCTGAACATCTTGGCCTTCTTGGAAGCGTCCTCCGCCCCCGCGATATCGCCGGCCGCCACTTTGCTATTGACCTGCGTGGCGAAGATGATCGCCGGAATGGCGAGCGGCCAGCAACAGAATATTGAGATGATCGCCTGCACCATGTAGTTCGGAACAGTTGCCGTTCCGCCAGCCGGCGGCGGAGTCCAGTTTTGCGACATTTTTAGTCTCCTAAGTTTTTTTGAAATTCCACTGCGAAGCGTTTCT
>DASZZL010000019.1:0-20928 GCA_035545035.1 Pyrinomonadaceae bacterium | reverse complement strand
GCTGCCACTCACGATGTGCGCCCGAAGGTGACGTGTATGCCGCTTGAAGATGCGGAGAAGGCACTTAAAGAAATGCACGAGGGTCGGATGCATGGGCGCACAGTCCTCGTGATGGATTGAATCTAGTCTGCTGAATGTGATACGGCAGCATGCGGAAGCGGGCCTAACGCATGCAGCCGAGGCCGCGAAGCCAGTTTCTCATCTATCCCTGAATGTCACACGCGTCCCCGCTGATGCGCAGCGTTCGACGTCAGCTTGATCATTCTTTGAAGTGTTGTGATGCACTCTGCACTTGACCAGCGAGATATGCTGCTTGCCGCGTGGAGAACCAACAACCGCGTCAGCGTCTTCCTCGTCGAGCACCTACCCCACGAGCTATGGGGAGCCACAGTGCCAGGGGCTCCACGACGAACCGTTCGGATGATCGCCGGCCACATCCACAATACGCGGTGTATGTGGATCAAGACGCTGGGAAAGGAACACGGCATCGCGGTGCCGCGAGCCGTCAATCGACACAAGGTTGCACCGAAGGAGCTGATTCCAGCACTAGGCCACAGTAGCCGCGGCATTATCAGTTTGCTGACACTCGGTTGTGACCGAGGCGGCGCGATCCCAGCCTTCTCGTCGTATACTTGGCGCAACCTTCCCCTCGACGTCAGGCATGTCCTAACCTATTTCGTCGCACATGAAGGTCACCATCGCGGGCAGATTGTCATGCTCGCCCGCCAACTGGGTTATCGTTTGCCCGCTGAGATTACGGGTGGTCTTTGGCAATGGTCGAGGCGCGCCAAGGAGGCTCGGAGCTAGATTTCGCTGACGCCAAACAGGAAAGTCAGCAACACACAATTACCCCACTACCAATTGCCTACTGCGCCTTAATGCGGACGAGATTCAGCGACCGCTCGTCGCACCGCGCCCCTTTGCTACCCCTTTGGTATCTCTATCGCCCAGTACCTCACGGCGCGAACTGATGCCCAAGTAGCAATGGTCAATAGACCTCAGAGCTTCATTCTCCGTAATTGCCAGGGCACTTGACTCCGTACCTAACTCAGGCCGCGGCTGTCGCCGTATTCACCGACGTGAAAAAGTTTGGCTTGTTGATTGAAGGCACCGGCACCGGGCGTGGTGTAGTTAGTCGCCGTTTCCCGAATGGGAAGTGGAGCGCACCAGCGTACATTCATCTGGGCGCGATCAGCATAGGCCCGCAACTTAATGCCAGCTCGTTCAACGTCATCATGCTCTTCATGAACGACAACGCTGCCGATTGGTTGCTCGCTAAGAAGGGCGTGTTCTTCGACCGCGACAAAGCCCCAGTTGCTGGGCCATTGGGTGAAATTAGAACCGATCAAAAAGAAGTCGTTCCTGTGGCTAATGTTTTCTCATATGTCTTTGACGACAACCGCCTCCAGGGAAAGGACCTGAAGAACGTCTTCAAAAACCTCGGCATCTCGTACGATAACGATTTGAACAAAGCAACCTACGGCGTGAACGCAGCCGACATACTTTCCGACGTTGATGGCAGCAAAGTCCCTCACGTTCCCGCCGAAGTGACTGTCTTCTCTGAAACGGTCGCGCGTTACTTTGCGCGAGAGTGAAACCGACGAGTCGGTTAGTATCACCTGCGTCGTGGGTCGGGGTTCACCCCAAAACTTTGTGACTTAGTTGTGACAGGCTAGGTTCGCTCCCGCCAGCAACCTTACTAATCACACCAATTGTACTATTATATTTGGTGCCGAGGGTGGGAGTCGAACCCACACGACCTTACGGTCAACGGATTTTAAGTCCGTAGCGTCTGCCATTTCGCCACCCCGGCGAACTTCAAAAGATAACATAAAGCAGTGAGCAGTGAGCAGTGAGCAGCAACCAGCCATGCGCCTACTCGTGCGTTGAGATGCTTCCAAATCACGTAACGCCCACTTCTTATGCCACAGGCTGGATGATAGAATGCATTGTCTTCCCGAAGAGTCTGCCGCTTGACGAACATCGATGACCGAAGAGCAGGAAGTTTTCATCAAACATCTTCGCGGACAGGGCCTCAAGCGAACCGCGCAGCGCGACCTGATCCTGGAAGTCTTTCTCAGCACGGAAGGACACGTGACGGGCGAAGATCTTTATCGCCTGGTGCGTAAACAGGATGCGAACGTCGGGCAGACCACAGTTTACCGCACGCTGAAGCTTTTGACTGATTCGGGGCTGGCCCGCGAAGCGCGTTTCGGCGATGGCCGCGCTCATTACGAACACAATTACAAGCATCAGCATCACGATCATATGATCTGCTCTGAATGCGGTCTCGTCATCGAGTTCTACTCGCCTGAGTTGGAAGCTATTCAGGACAAGATGGCAGCCAAGCACAAGTTTGAACTGACTTCGCATCTGTTGCGAATGATCGGCGTCTGCGCCAAGTGTCGCCGACAGCCGCGCGAACCAAGACAACCGGGCAAGTCTGGGAGCAGTGAGCGTAAGCACGCGGCGCGTTTTGCCGCGCGTTAGTAACTATGACTGCGTACCCGCATTCACTTCGACAAGTTATGGGCAACTCATCGCGTTCTTTGGCGCTTGGATTTCTCGTGATCGTGCCGCTGACTTTGATCGGTTGTCCGAGCGTCGCCAACAAAACCCCGGAGAAGCCTACGAATGCGCCGGATGCGTCTACTTCTCCCGCCAAGTCGGCCTCCGCTTTTGACGGCGAGCGAGCATTCGAACACGTGCGCAAGCAGGTCGAGTTCGGTCCGCGACCTCCCGGCTCGGCTGAACTTGAGAAAACGCGTGGCTACATGATCGACCAGTTGAAATCTTATGGTTTGAAAGTGATGACCGATGAGTTTCATCCGGTAACGCCGGTCGGTGACCGGAAGATGGTCAACATCACGGCCGAACTTCCCGGCGAGTCGAACGATGTAATCATTATCTCAAGTCACTACGACACGAAGCTCGTCAAACAATTCAAATTCGTCGGAGCGAACGACGGCGGCGCTTCGACCGGCGCACTGCTGGAACTTGCGCGCGTGATGGCGGCGAACAAGACTAAACCGAAGTTGACTTACTGGTTCGTATTTTTCGACGGCGAAGAAGCTTTGTGCTTTGATTGGGACGAATGCAAGAACCCGAATCCGTCTGACCCGAGGGCGAAATTGCCGGACAACACTTACGGCAGCCGGCGATACGTCGCTCAGCTTACTGAGAAGAAAGAGTTGAAGCGTGTGCGCGCGATGATTCTGTTCGACATGATGGGTTATAAGAGTCTGCGGCTTGGTCGCGACGACATGAGCACGAGTTGGCTTCAGGACATTGTCTGGCAGGGGGCAAAACAGATTGGTCATGGCGCGCAGTTTGTCGATGCTCGCGAAGGCGTTGGTGGCGACGATCACGAACCTTTTCTGCGCGCGGGCATCGATGCTCTCGACATCATCCAATTGAGTACTTACAAGTCATCGAGCGGCGAAGAATACTGGCACACAAAGGAAGACACACTCGATAAAGTCTCGGCGAAGAGTTTGAAGATTGTCGGCGACGTGGTGCTGACGAGCTTGCCGAAGATTGAAGAGCGGCTGATTAAGAGTGCCAAGTAGGGGTTCCTGTTTGCGGCTTTGCCGCCTGATGTGCGGAAAGCCTTCGGCTTTCCGTTAATGCAGTTCTTGTCAACTTCGCTTTGGCGAGGCCGGAGCCTCGCCAAAGCGAGAATCATTTTGATTGGCAGGATCGGAAAGGCAGAGCCTTTCCGCACATCGAGCGGCAGAGCCGCAATATGGTCGGATGTCTACTTCAACAAAACGTATTGCGGTAATCCCCGGTGACGGCATCGGTCCCGAAGTTATTAGCGAAGCCTTGCGCGTGCTCGATCGTGTGCGCGAAACACACGGCGTTGAGTTCCAGCTAACTCAATTCGATTGGGGCGCGGAGAAATTCCTGCGCGAAGGCATCACGTTTCCCGAAGGCGCGCTGGAAATGCTCGCGCGCGATTTCGACGCGATTCTTGGCGGCGCTTTTGGTGACCCCCGCGTGCCTTCGAACAAAGTTGCTGAAGATGTTCTGCTTGGAATGCGTCGTGGCCTGGACCTCTACATCAATCTGCGGCCGATAAGGCTTCTGCATCAACGACTGACGCCGCTGCACGATCGCAAACCTGAAGAGATCGATTTCGTTGTCTTTCGCGAAAACACCGAAGGCGCTTACTGCGGCGCGGGCGGCTTTCTGAAGAAGGGAACTGCGGATGAGATAGCGATGCAGGAAGAACTGAATACGCGGCGCGGCGTCGAACGAATCATCGTTGCGGCCTTTGACTACGCGCGAGATCACGGTCGCAAGCGCGT
Organism: Pyrinomonadaceae bacterium; assembly: GCA_035545035.1. Taxonomy (GTDB): domain Bacteria; phylum Acidobacteriota; class Blastocatellia; order Pyrinomonadales; family Pyrinomonadaceae; genus UBA11740. Next base: position 16,618 of record DASZZL010000019.1, on the reverse strand, counting down.
GACGATGGCGGACAAATCGAATGTGCAGCGGTTCGGTGGCGACCTGTGGCAGCGAGTTTTCAAAGAAGTCGCTGCGCGTTATCCCGAAATCGAAGCGAATCATCAGTACGTCGACGCCATGGCGATGTTCATGGTGCTCGATCCATCGCAGTACGAAGTGATCGTGACTAACAATTTGTTCGGCGACATCCTGACGGATCTCGGCGCGGCGTTGCAGGGCGGGCTTGGCCTGGCGGCTTCAGGCAACATTCATCCCGGCCGCGTTTCGCTTTTTGAGCCGGTGCATGGCAGCGCGCCGCCGCTCGCGGGAAAGAATGTCGCGAATCCAGTCGGCGCTGTTCTGACTGCGGCCATGATGCTGGATTATCTGGGTCATAAAGAAGCGAGCGCCGCCATTGAAAGAGCGGTCCAGGGCGCAATCAATGATGGCGCAACAACGCGCGATCTCGGCGGCTCGCTTTCGACCGAAGCGGCCGGCACGGCTATTTGCGATCGAATTGAATAACGGCGTTGAGAGTTCAACCTTCAGGTTGCTCGCTTTTGACGACGCAAGCTAAAGCTTGAACTCTGAACTTCGCGCTATCCATGCTCACTGCTGAAATCATCGCCATTGGTTCCGAACTCCTCGCACCAGATCGCACCGACACCAACAGTCTCTGGCTCACCGAACAACTCAACCGCCTCGGCATCGACGTCAAGCTCAAGACCATCGTCGGTGACGACGATGCGCGGCTCGAAGAGTTGATCAAAGACGCGGTAAAGCGTTCGCGGGTGGTGATCACGACCGGTGGTTTGGGCCCAACTGAAGACGACATCACTCGCAAAGTCGTGGCGCGGGCGCTTGGGCGCAGATTAGCTCTGGACGAAAACGTGCTCGCTGAGATTCGCGCGCGTTTTCAATGCTACGGCGTGACGATGCCTGAACGAAATTCGCGGCAGGCGATGGTGATCGAAGGCGCGGAAGTGCTACCGAATCCGAACGGCACCGCCCCCGGTCTTTATCTCGAACACGGCGAGTGCGCGATTGCGCTACTGCCGGGCCCACCGCGCGAAATGAAACCGATGTTCGAAAGTCACGTGCAGGCTCGTTTGGAAAAGCTGGCAGGCGACCTGCGTTTTGCGCGCCGCGTGCTGCGCGTGTCCGGCATGGGCGAATCGGCGGTTGATGAAAAGATCGCGCCCGTATATTCGCAGTACGAGAATCCGCAGACGACGATTCTCTTCAACAGCAGCGAGATCGAAATCCATCTGCGCGCGCATGGCCGCACGGAAGACGAGGCCGAAGCTTTGCTCGATCATCTCTCGCTGAAAATTGAGAAGGAACTTGGCAACTCGGTCTTTTCGTTTCGCGGCGAGACGATGGAAGAAGTTGTCGGACGGCGTCTGGCGATTACCGGATTCACACTCTCCGTGGCCGAGAGCTGCACCGGCGGCTTAATCGCTCAGCGACTGACAAACGTGCCCGGCTCGTCGGCCTATTTCATCGAAGGCTTGGTGACTTATTCAAACGAATCAAAGACGCGTTTGCTGGGCGTCGATAAGAAACTTCTTAAAGAGCATGGCGCCGTGAGCAAAGAGGTCGCGCGCGACATGGCGCGCGGCGTACGCCATATCGCCAAGACTGATTTTGGATTAGCTGTTACGGGAGTCGCCGGGCCCGACGGCGGTACCGAAGACAAGCCGGTTGGGCTGGTTTACATCGCGCTCGCCGACGACGCGCATACCGAGCACAAGCGTTTGATGCTTCCCGGCGATCGTGAATTGATCCGCTGGCGCGCGTCACAGGCGGCGTTGGATTTGCTAAGGCGGAGGTTAATCTGAATGATGTTCTCGATCAGGTGGGGGCGTTGGCTTAGGAGAATAGTTCGTCCTCGATTAGCTTCATGCAGCGATTGACGTAGAACATATCGGGTTCATGCTTGGCAGCGCGAACTCTAATCGTGAAGGCCGGCTCTTTTGGGTTCTTGGCGTCAAAAAGGATGAGGCCAACACCGAAGATCCGCGACAGTGTATCAAGTCTTGCTATATCGTCTTCGGGTGCGTGGTCGGGACGGCGATGTAGGATTTGTGACTGAACAGGCGGTAGGCGCAGACTTGGCCGAATGCCGTTATTAGCCCAGTCGGTTCGACTTTGACCTCAGCTGTTACGATTTCTGTTGGGAACTTTAGGATATCGCTTTTCCGCGACTCTCGAATTCCGATAACGTCTGGCGTTCCCCATTTGTCCTTGAACTTATTCCCGCCAACAGGGATGGCTCTAGTGCACTCTTCTAGTTCGTTGACGAGCCAGTCCGCGAATGGCTCATAGAAGGCTTGTTCCTTGATACTCTCGGCGGGTGGCGGTAGTTGCTTTAGCGGCTCGGAGGCTTGCGTCTCTTTGTACAAAACATGGAGGTACATTCCACGTGCAGGCTTGTAAACCAAGTCAGGGCGAACAACTTCAAGGTTCCAAATGTTACCGGCAATGGTGTTCTTCGGTACACCGGGAAGCTCATCATGAATCTTGGCGAGCAATTCTGAGTATCGCAAGCCGTGCGGTAAGTTCTTCAAGATCTCGACGGCCTTCGTTCGAATTTGTGCCCTGGTGGTCATTTGCGTGTCTGATTTCATCCTCAGGCTGAGCGGCCAATCTTCTCAGGTTGGACGGAAATATTCAACGAGCCTGCGAAGCAGGCGGCATATTAGTAGCCACGGGCGTAAGCCCGTGGATCAGTCGCCCCAAAATTATTCAAGCCCGATTCAGCGGGCGACAGAACAGATACGGAACCGCTCGCGGTAGCGAGCGGGTAAGGTCGAGCGCTACCGCTCCCGGTTCTGTATCTTTCGCCCGCTGAAGCGGGCGTTGAAATGGTTGGGAACGTTTACCCAGGGTTCCGCTCGCTCTGCTCGCTCCACCCTGGGCTAAATTCTGCCGCCCGCTATGCGGGCTCGTTGAGAGATACCACTCGCTAACGCGTAAACGGAATCTTGAGTTCAACGAGCCTGCGAAGCAGGCGGCATATTGGTAGCCACGGGCGTAAGCCCGTGGATCAGTCGCCCCAAAATTATTCAAGCCCGATTCAGCGGGCGACAGAACAGATACGGAACCGCTCGCGGTAGCGAGCGGGTAAGGTCGAGCGCGTGACCCGGTCGCTAACGCTCCCGGTTCTGTACCCTTCGCCCGCTGAAGCGGGCGTTGTAATGGTCGGGAACGTTAACCCAGGGTTCCGCTCGCTTCGCTCGCTCCACCCTGGGCTAAATTCTGCCGCCCGCTATGCGGGCTCGTTGAGAGATGCTACTCGGCGAACACGTAAGCGGGATCATTGGTATGGAACCGGGAGCGGTAGCGACCGGATCATAGACTCAACTTGAGTGGCAGCATCCCGTCGCTACCGCTCCGGGTTCTGTACCGAGCCCTCCCTTACGGTCGGGCTAATGCCCCGCTTCTTGCGCGTTGTCAATTCGTGTAGCGAACTCGATAAAGCCAAATGCTCGTGTAGAGGAATTCCGTGTGGCTGTTCATTACCGGTTCGAATGGCCCGACGTTGTCTCCGTATTCCAAATCCGGAAACAATCTCACCGGCGTCGAGTCTTGATTGCTCACAAACACCAGATACTCGACATTCCTCTCTTTCAGGTAATTCAGAAACCCTTCGCGATCGCGCGGCGCGTCGAAGGAAGTCAGAAACGTCTCTGGTGAAATTCCGGACAAAGCCTGCACCGTCCCTTCATCACAGAAGATGCGCGCGTCCGAGTTAGGTTGGAAGTGAGTGTGAAGATAATCGGCGACGGCGCGCTGAGCGGAGATTTGGTTGAGCAGTCCAACTGAACTAACAAGCTGGACGCTCGCATCGAAAGCGAAGATCGCGATCACTGAAATCAAAAATCGGCGCGCCAATTGCGGTTTTCTATTTCTCAGCGTCAGAAACGTCCACGCCAGAATCGGAATGCCCAGCGTGAAAAGAATCAGGCCGTAGCGCGGAAAGATTATTGGTTGCCAGCCCGTAAGATAAGCCACAACGATCAGGCCCAGGAAGGCGAAGAAGAAGATCAGCGCCGGGACGATCGCCCGCACGTCTTCCTGGATTCCTGCGCGACGAACTAGAGGCTTGATGACAAACCATCCAGCGACGAAGGCCGCAATCAGCACCGCGATGTCTGCGGAAACAAGCAGCGTCGCTCCGTCACGAAGAGCACGTGAAAAAGAAAAATGAGCCAGCGTGGGGTTTGCGGCGAACAGCCAGTCGTGATATTCCCGGCGCGCCACGAAACATGCGAGCCAGTCTCCCGTCGCTTTCCATGAAATGTAGAACCAGAAGAGCGGCGGGATTGCGAGGATTGCAACAGCCGCGAATGAAATTCGGCGCTGTCTGAAAAACTGAATCGCGGGAATCAGTGCGATAAACATCCAGCTTTCCATCCGCGTTAATCCAGCGAGCGCGGCAAAGACAGCGGCGAGCACCCAACGCTCTTTCAAACAGAAGTAAACACTCCCGAGAACGAAGAAAGCATGCGGCACGTCAGTCATCGCGGAGGCCGAATAGAAGATGTGCAGCGGATTCAGAGCGATGACCAAAAACGCCAGCAGCGCTGCGGTGCGATGCGCTGTTAGTTTCAGCGTCACGCTGTAAACCAGCAGGCAGACTCCGACTCCAAACACTGCCGACACTAGTTTCCCCGAATAGAATCCGTTGTCGACGAAAACGTTAACGAGCGCGCCGATGAATTGATAAAGCGGCAGCCAGAAGCCGTAAACACTCGTGATCGCGAACGTGCCCGCGCGCATCTTTGTGCTCATCGCGCCGATGTCGCGGATGTAAACGTACGCATCACCGAAGGCGTTGGGAAGAAGGAATGCGCCGAGAATTCTCGGGATGGCGGCAACCAGAAAGAGAGTTAGCCGCAGAGCGCGTTGTTTAGTTGATGGACGCACGGATTCGAAGCAACGTCTGAGGATAACAGCAAAATTCGGTCGCACCGAAGTGAAGCCCGCTTGTTCCCCGCTCGCCGGCTTGTTATAGTCGCAATTCGCTTTACCGTAACCCGATGGCAGAGGCTAAGGAAGAAAAGATCCTGGCGACCAACCGCGCGGCGTTTCACAACTATCACATCTCGACGAAGTACGAAGCCGGCGCGGCGCTGACTGGAACCGAAGTGAAAAGCGTGCTCGACGGCCGCATCCAGTTGAAAGATTCATACGTTGCGGTTCGGGAGGGCGAAGCGTGGCTTTTCAACGCGCACATCTCGCCTTACACACACGGCAACCGGGCGAATCACGATCCGCTGCGCACGCGCAAGCTGCTGCTGCATCGGCGCGAAATCGATAAACTCGACCAGGCGACATCGGCGCAGGGCATGACCCTGGTGATCACTCGGGTCTATGCAAAGAATCGGAAGATCAAGTTTGAAGTCGGAATAGCAAAAGGGAAAAAGTTGTACGACAAGCGAGAAACCGAATTGCGCCGCATAGTCGAGCGCGAAACGCGCGCGCAGCTAAAGGAACGCAATCGGTAAGACTGAAAGGATAACGTAATGGACGTTCGTGGAACCTCAAAATCGTGCAAACAAGTTGACGTACAGGCGCTGGCAGTCGCCGTTTTCAAAGGCGAGAAGCCGAATGAGGGATTGCTGAAAGATCTGGACAAGCAAGTCGGCGGCTTGATCAGCAACGTGATTCAATCCGAAGAGTTCGCGGCCAAAGAAGGCGAGACGGCTTACTTTCATCTCTTAAACAGCGGACTGAAGGCAAAGCGGCTACTGCTGATCGGCTGTGGCGAGCGCGACGAATACAAGCCGGCGCAGATTTCACAGATGGCGGGAACGGCGGCGCGTTTTCTGCGGAGCAAGAACGCCAAAACGATTGCCATCGTGCCGCGCGTCGAAGGCGATGCGCAGCGTACGGCCCAGATGGTAATTCAATCCGCGGTGATGGGCTTGTTCGACACGGACAAGTATTGGACGAAAGACAAAGAAGAGCGCGAGCTGGATCGAATCGTCGTTGTCATCGAAGGCGCGGATGAGAAATCGTTGCAGCGCGGCGCTGAGCGCGGAGGCATCGTCGGCGAAGCGGTAAACTTTACGCGCGATCTCGCGAACGAACCCGGCGGTTACATGACGCCGACGATTCTTGCGGCGCGAGCGAAGGAATCAGCCAGGAAATTTGGTCTGACGTTTGATGTGCTCGATCAAAAACAGATGGAGAAGCTCGGCATGGGCTCGCTGCTCGGAGTTTCGCGCGGATCGGACGAGCCGCCGAAACTCATCGTGTTGAAATATGAGCCGCCCAAACGCGCCGCGCGCAAGAAGGATTTGTTGGCGTTAGTCGGGAAGGGAATCACGTTCGACTCTGGCGGCATCTCTCTGAAGCCGGGCGAGAACATGGAGCTGATGAAATACGATATGACGGGCGCGGCCACGGTGATTGGTACGATGCGGGCCATCGCGCAACTGAAACCGCCGATTCCGGTGTTGGGAGTCGCGCCGTGCTCAGAGAATTTGCCATCAGGAAAAGCGACTAAGCCCGGTGATGTTTTGAGAGCCATGACCGGCAAAACAATCGAGGTCATCAACACCGACGCCGAAGGTCGTCTGGTTTTGGCCGACGCGATCGCTTACGCGAAGAAGCTCGGCGCGACGCGCATCATTGACATGGCGACGCTCACCGGCGCGGTTTCGATCGCTCTCGGCGACGTGAATACCGCGATTCTCGGAACTGATCAGGCGTTGATTGACGGAGTCATCGATGCGGGCAGGGAAGTTGGCGAAAAGTTTTGGCAGTTGCCTCTCGATAAGGAATACTCGAGCCAGATCAAGTCGGACATTGCCGACATCAAGAACGTCGGCGGCAAGAAGGCCGGCACGATTACCGCGGCGGCCTTTCTCAAAGAGTTCGCCGATGGAGTTTCCTGGGCCCACCTGGACATCGCTGGCACAGCCTGGGGCGACGACGCCAAGCCTTATCGCGCGAAAGGCCCGACCGGCGTGGCGGTGCGAACTTTGGTCGAGTTTGTCGAGCGTTCTGCGCGCGATCAGGCCAGTTAGCAACGTGCTACCGCGCATCTCTTCGGAATGATAAAATCGTCGGGCGAAGGCTGCGATGACCGACTACTATCACGTTCTTGGCATCAAGCGAACCGCGACCGCGACTGAGATCAAATCCGCGTATCGGAAGCTGGCGCGAAAACGCCACCCGGATGTGAATCGCGGCTCAGAAAAGGCGGCGCGGGAGTTTGCTTTGCTGTCGCTTGCTTATCACACGCTGATCGATCCACAGGAACGTGCCTTTCACGATCGTCAGCTTGATCAGCAGGAGCGTGGCGCTTCGATCCTTGACTCAGACAATCCACACGCACAGCGCGCGCGCACCATCGCTGCGCAGGCGCGTTGGGACCGAGTCGTAAACCAGATTCTGGAAAATGATCGGCGAGAGATTCGCGAGCGACAGCGGGCCGTGTTTACCACCGTGTCGCTTTTCCTCTCGACATTTTTTGTGGCCATGATCAAGCCTCCACTGTGGCAGTCGTTCGGCTTGATGGGCAAGGCAATCCTGGGGACGCTGTTCATGGTTGGCATTTGGCACCTCGTTCGGCGCCTGCGCGAATACTTTCGGCATTACACTTACCGTCCTGATGAGATTCATTACTCGGTCACGCGCGAAGAGCCGACGCCAGAGCAACCGTTCACGCGCTTTACAGCGTACGCATTTCTAGCGGGCGGCTATGTCGTAAGTCTGGGCGTGGGTCTTTTCATCGGTTGGCATGCGCAGGATTTCTTTTCCGATCTCAGTCTGCTGTTTCGTCACACTATGCCGACCGCAATCGAATCGTATTCACCGGCCGCGCTGGTGATTTCAGATCTTCTTTTCTATCCACCGATCGCAGTTTTGATTATCGACACGATGCACGCTGTGGCCTCGCGGATCGATACCGGTTGACTTCATGACAAAAGCTGAAAAGAATCGAAGCATGCGAAGCTTTGGCATTCGTTCTCGCCGCTTGCTGTTGGTGATGTGCATTGTTGTCGCTGGAGTAACGGCGGCGCAGACAGCAATCGCGCAAAACCCCGACCAACTAACGCCAATTCAACGAGAGATTGAGCGGCAGCGCCAGCGTTTGAGTTCTTCAGACATTGAAGAACGCCGCGACGCGCTGATGCGGCTCGGTAACTTGAAGCGTCCCGACGCTTCGCGCGTTGCGGCTGCTGGATTGAACGATCTCGATGTGCAGGTTCGCGTCGCAGCCGCGCACGCGGTGGTGTTTCTGCCGCCGGCGGAAGCGGCCGGGTTGCTCCTCCCGCTGTTGCAGGATCGAGCCGAGTTCATCCGAAGAGAAGCCGCGTACGCGTTAGGTGAAACGCGCAGCCGCAACGCGGTGGCTCGCCTGACGGAACTGCTGTCGAGCGATAAGGAAGCTGCCGTTCGCGGCGCTGCCGCAGTGGCGCTGGGGCAGATCGGAGACGAGACGGCGGTAAACGCTCTGTCGCAGGCGCTGTCCGGAACTAAGAAGAAGAAAGCAGGGCCTGGAGATGAATTCGTAATGCGCTCGGCGGCGCATTCGCTCGGCCAGATTCGCAGTCGCGCCGGGCTTCCGGTCTTGATTGCTACGGTGGGCGATGATCGAATTCCGCTCGACGTGCGGCGCGAAGCAGCCACGGCGTTGGGGCTGATCGGCGATGCCTCGGCCGCGCCTTCGCTTCGTGCGGTGCTGGACTCAAGCGACCCTTACCTTGCCGAAGCTGCGCGCGAAGCTCTGCGAAGACTGGCGACTGCCAGAAACTAAAAGGCGCCGAAGCTTTGTTAAGCTCCGACGCCTTAAAGCTAACCTTGCTCGCCAAGATTTAGCCGACCATTTAGCTCTCGCTCTTTTCTCCGCGACCCTGTCCCTTTCGCGCCGCCTTACTTTCTTTGACCTGCGGTATTGGCAAACCGACGCTGCCTGAACGCGCAGCCACGTGCTCTTCCTCGGGAACCGCGGCGGCTATCTCGGGAATCAAAGCGCCGCCGGATTTCTTGGAAAATGTCAGGCGATGCGAAATCTGATTGAGCCCGACGTGCACCAGATCGCCCAGACCGATCTGTCCGGTCGCCACCAGATTCGATAGCGGATAAACCAAAAAGCGCTCGATGGATCGCTTCAAATGCCGGGCGCCGTACTTATAGTCGATGCCTTCGTGCAGCAGCATGTTCTTCGCTTCGTCCGAGCACTGAAACACAAACTTGGTGCCGGCGGACATCATGATGCGGTCCTGCACGCCTTGCAGTTCGAGATCGAGAATCGCGCGCAGGTGATGTTCCTTGAGCGAACGAAACACCACAACTTTGTCGATGCGGTTCATGAACTCTGGCGAGAATTTTCGCCGCGCGGCTTCCACCGCCGTGCGATAAATTTTCTGATCGACTTCGTTATCGGGACTCTTGACGCCCTTGCCCGGGGCAAAGCCGATACCGCCGGAAATCAACTCAGACATTTCGCGCGCGCCGAGGTTCGAAGTCATGATGACCATGCACCTCGAGAAATCGACCCGGCGATTGTCGCCGAGCGTTAAGGTCGCTTTGTCCAGGATGCCCAGCAGAAGTTGCCACAGCGCGTCCGAGGCTTTTTCGATCTCGTCAAAGAGCACCAGCGTCAGCTTCAGCTCGTCGTTGTGCATCCGGTCCAGGTTTTCCTGCGTCAGCATCGGCGAAGTTTCGCGATGGCCCAGGTACCCCGGCGGCGAGCCGATCAGCTTGGCAATTTCATGCGAATGCTGAAACTCAGCGCAATCGATCTTCAGGATGGCGTTAGGATCCGCGAAGAGTACTTCCGCGGCCGCTTCGATCACGCGCGTCTTGCCTGAGCCGGTCGGACCCAGAAACAGCATCGTGCCGATCGGCCGGTTTAGTGGATTCATGCCGGCCAGAAAAATCTGGTAGAGGCCGCTCACGCGGCGCACGGCGCGCTCCTGACCGACAATGCGTGCCCCCAGGCGGTCTTCGAAATCCTGCGCGCGCGGGCTCTTCTGTTCAGGGTCAAGAAAGACCGTTTCGTCAATCTTCTTCTCTGGGGCTTCCATCTCTGTTCTCTTCAGTTCGGCAATCATGGTTGTTGTCCGAAGCCGGCCATCCCGAAATCCTTTTGCGCCGTGGCTTGGGATCCTCCCGCTTGGCCTCATGCAAAGAACGATCCGCTGCCACAATTGATGCGCGTCGGCGCTTACAAGTTCGCTTCTCGCAAAAGCCGAGGGATTAAGCACCCGTGCACGACGCATACGCTATATATACGACTCCGGAAAAAATGTCACCCAAAATATTCGGGCGTCAATGATGAGTTGTGGCGTCAGGGGCTTAAGTAATATCTGCACACGTGCCGTTTCTCGGCACAAGCCGAGTGACACTTCCTGTTGTGATTAGGGGTTGTTCGAGAGGGAAGGTTGAAAGACTGCACGGAAAGGTTTCCGACTGGCTCAAAACGTTGTGAGGGCGCCTCACAAATCGAAAGCGATGATTCTTATCCCGTAAAGCAGGATGCTCGCTATCGCGAGCCGTTCCGTAACGATTTCTATTTACCGCTACTACTACTACATCTCGAGCAACTTGCAAAAATCCTCACATAAAGATTGACAGCTAACATAGCCAAGCGTAGGCTGTGCACGGTTTTAGCTGGTTCAACGTGCGACTCTCAACCCTCTAACCCAAAGGAGCGTGTCCCATGAAACGGTGCCTGATAGTAGTCTTCCTGCTCGCCTTCGGTGTCTCGTATCAGATCGGCTGCAACGGTCCAACACCGGCCCCAACTTCCAACAGCGCAAGTCCGCCCGCGGGTACTCCGACGCCGGCAGTGGCCGCGGGCCAGGAACCCGAGGAGATAATGGCGACCGACGCCGCAAAGTCTTCTCATTGCGGCGACAGTCCGCCGGCCAATCCTTCAAACTGCGACATCAATAAACAATTCAACCCGGGCTGTAATCTGCCCTGGAGCGGTGGACAAAGTCACGAGATCGATCAGCGTTGTCCCAACGAGGGATGCGCTAAGAGAGATTCCGATATAGCGCAGAATAAGATCAAGAATAATCTCTGCGCTACGGGGACTCCTGTTCAGATCAGCGTTGCCTCTATAGACAAGCTACAGGCTGCTGTTGATCAGTTGGTACAGCAAGGACAGTTCAGCTATGGCAAGACTGGTCCGCCGAAACCGGCTGATCGTGCGAAGTTGCAAGGACTCTCGACAGTGGACTCAAAGGGCCAAGCGGTCACCCTGGGCGAGGGTAAGCTGGTTACGCTTGAGGCGTTTGTATTCGACGCAAAGCACGATGACACTTTCCCGTTCGGTTTTGCGGGCGAGGGCGTCAACTGCAAGAATTCGCTCCTCGAATGGAATGACATCCATGTCGCTCTCGTTGACACGGCTTCGGCGAAGGAATGCTCGAGCGTAACGGCCGAAATTATTCCGCACTTCCGGCCTGCCGTGTGGGATCGATTCGATTCCAACACCTGCACCGCGCCGCATGTCACCAAGCCGCTGCCGGTCAAAGGCATTCGAGTGAGAATTACGGGCCAGCTTTTCTTTGATGGCAGTCACTCGGCAACTCCATGCGGTGCGGCACCCGGAGGAGGCAATCCCGTCCGCCGTTCGGTCTGGGAAATCCACCCTGTCTATGCAATCGAGGTTTTCGACAAAACCAAGAAGAAGTTTGTCACGCTCGAGGAGTGGGCGAAGGGCAAGTAGAGCTTGTCGCCGTTAGCGATCCAAGTTTCTTGATTGGATTTTACGATTCGGAGCGAAGAGCGACTCAGTCGTAATACTCCAGCCCCAGGTGCGTGATCAAGTCTTCACCACGCAGGTGGCGCAGGGTGTTTTTGAGTTTCATCAGTTGGATGAAGATGTCGTGTTCGGGATAGAGGCTGGGTGCGGTCATGGGTGACTTGAAGTAGAACGACAGCCACTCCTGCACGCCTTTCATGCCGGTGCGTTGCGCCAGATCGAGGAAGAGCGCGAGGTCGAGCACAATGGGCGCGGCGAGGATCGAATCGCGACAGAGGAAATCGATCTTGATCTGCATCTTATAGCCGAGCCAGCCGAAGATGTCGATGTTGTCCCAGCCTTCTTTGTTATCGCCGCGCGGCGGATAGTAATTGATACGGACCACGTGCGAAAAATCCTTGTAGAGCTGCGGATAAACTTCGGGTTGCAGGATGTATTCGAGCACGGAGAGTTTCGACTCTTCCTTGGTCTTGAACGAATCAGGATCGTCGAGCACCTCGCCGTCGCGATTGCCGAGGATATTCGTCGAATACCAGCCGTGCAGGCCCAGCATGCGCGACTTTAGTCCGGGCGCGATGATCGTCTTCATCAGCGTTTGGCCGGTCTTGAAGTCCTTGCCGCAAACCGCCAGGCCATTTTGGTTCGCCAAATCCATCATCGCCGGAATATCCACGGTGAGGTTCGGCGCGCCATTGGCGAACGGGATGCCGGACTTCAAAGCCGCGTAGGCGTAAATCATCGACGGCGCAATCGCCTTATGATTTTCGCGCATCGCCTGCTCGAACGATTTCAGGTTGCGATGCACGGCATGAGGCGTCAGGAAAATTTCCGTCGAGGCCGCCCAGATCATGACCAGTCGCGCGCACTTATTCTTCCGTTTGAACTCGGCGATGTCGGCGATCAGTTGGTTAGCTAAGTCAAGCTTGTTCTTGCCCTTCTTTACATTCGTCCCGGTGAGGCGCTTCACGTAAGTCTGATCGAAGACGGCCTTCATCGGCTTGATCTTCTGCAGAGGCTTGCGCAGCTTTCCGAGCAATTCCTTTTCCAGCACGCCGGCGTGCGTTGCGGCTTCGTAAGCTGAGTCGGGAAAAATGTCCCAGGCGCCGAAGACGAGATCTTTGAGGTCGGCGAACGGCAGGAAGTCTTTGATTTTTGGTACGCGATTGTCGGTGCGCTTGCCCAGACGAATCGTGCCCATCTGGGTCAGGCTGCCGATGGGTTCGGCCAAGCCTTGTTTGATCGCCTCGACGCCCGCGATGAACGTCGTACTTACCGCGCCGAGTCCCACCAACAGCACGCCCAGCTTACCTTTGGCCGGCGCGATGGCCGCGCCCTTTTTTACCGGCATTCTGCGAATCTACCTCCGCGAAACTACGAGAAGATTATTTGAGATGGACGATGATACATGAGACCTTAATGATTCGCACGTCGAGGCGTGGGAGCTGTCTAATCAATTGCCCTTAGCGGGTCATCAGAGGAGCCCTTGCTTACGCGCGGGCTTCTGATACTAACCGCCGCGCGAACCATTTCTGTGGGATTGTTGGTGATAAGCGCTTGAATTCCAAGACTGCGCGCGCGGCCAATCCATTTTGGATCGTCAACGGTCCAGACGACGACCGGCAGATCGTTTTCCGTGGCCAGGCGGATGGCACTGCGAGTGGCGATCGAGCGATGCAGCAAGATTTCGTTCGCGCTGGACGCAACCGCCGCCTCGATGATCGGTTGTTTGCGGACGATTGTCGTCAGATCACGTTTCAGCTCGAATAAAGCTCCGGTGCGGATAGCAGGGTCGATCTGTTTGATTTGAGCAATGGCGGCCAGATCGAAACTGACGACGACGACGCGCGAGTGCATTCTGTATTCTTTGATTAACTGTGCAACGGCTTGCGTCAAATCGGCGAAGCCTTCGTTAGCGCCGGTCTTCATCTCAACGTACAGTCGGGCATCGCGATCCTGGAAAACACTGAAGACTTGATCGAGCGTAGGTACGCACTCACGAGCGTAGTCTTCGCGCGCATGTCGCGGATGCGCACGATTGAACCAACTGCCGACGTCAACTTCACCGAGCTGCTGCGCGTTCATCTCTGCCACAGATTCCTGGCGAAGTCCCGTGCGCAGCAACGTTTCGTCGTGGATGACCATGGGAACGCCGTCGCGTGACAAACGCACGTCCAGCTCAATTCCGTCCGCGCCCTCTGCCATCGCCCGCGCGAAGGCGGCAAGCGTGTTCTCCGGAGCAACAGCCGAGGCGCCGCGATGAGCGATGATCAAGGGATCCTTGGCGGACGTTGGGCTGGGATTGTTCAAACGAGACTTCGAATGGCGAAAGCGGTTCTCAGCGTGCGCCGGTCATTCCCTGGTAACTGACGCGTTTTAGTTTGATGTCAACGGTGCCGATATTCAAGTTGAGGTGCGCCCAGACGGGAAGATGGCGGCGGTCCTCCGTGATCCAGATGGACAATTTACCTTCGCCGCGCAACATTCGGCCCTCGCCGAACATGGCGGGCTCGACGCGCACTGCGCTGACGCGCCCCAGCACGCACTTGATTCGCTTGCGTTCGACGACCGCTACGGTCATGCGAAACACTCGGCCGGAATCGCTGACCGGAATCTCAAACGATTTTCCCACGTCGAGCTGCTTCGTGCGCAAAAAATAAATCATGGACAGAATGTCCTGGATTGGTTCCTGGAAATCCAGCGAGGTGATTCGCGGCGGTTGGTTCTGATTCGGATCGTGCTCAGTCCAGGTAACCTTCCGCTTTTCGTGATCGAAAATCGCGTCGCTGACGCGTACGCGTTTGCCTTGTTCGTCGAGTTTGTTGGTTCGCAGGAGCATGAGCTGATCAGGCTCGACAATCGATTCGACATGCTCGTGAAAATGAACTCCGGCGATCCTTGTGAAGAAACCCTTGCTGACGGCATCGCCAACCAGGCGCAAGGGATCACCAGCAGCGGTTTGCTCAGAATGCGCGCTAAAGCGGAACTCACCAATGTTCGCACCGCGCACCAGCGCCCGCTTAAACTCAGCTTCATAAAAAAGCTCTTCGCCTCGGAAAAAGGAAGGTTGGTTCGCACCGGGCTGTTGCGCGCCCGCGAATGTGCCGGTTGCTGCCAGCAGCAATAAGAGAAGTGAAGTGCGGGCGAAGATCAAAGAATTTCTTTTCATGCGATTCGATTAACTCAACAATTCCACGCTTATCTTAAGTAGTATCCTTTGATTGCCAGCAACAGCCAGGCGACGACCAAGCCAATTGCGGCGCGATGCTCGCGATAGCGCCGGTAAAGCGCCGGATCGAATATCGTCGCCGCCCGATCGACTCGATAAGCAGTAGCTCGCGGCAGAAACAGTGGCACCGCGGCTGCGTAGTCCTGATAATCCTTTCCGAATAACTCGGCGAGCGTCTTCGCTTCGACGCGCATGACCGGAACATAGATGCCCAGAAACAGGACGGCGAAGACCAATCCCAGTATTAGCCTCCCGGCCGCGATCGTGAATCCCAAACCGATCACAAAGCTGCCGAGATAGAGTGGATTGCGCGTGTAAGCGTAAGGGCCGGTAGTGGCGAGCGCGTCATTCTTTCTCAGGTGACCCGTCGCCCATGCCCGCAGAGCGAGACCGGGTAACGCGACTAGGCCTCCGACGATGAGCGTCAGCGGCCGGGCCTGCGCCAGCAAAAAGAAAAGGGCCGCGCAGGCAAAGCCCAGCGGCACGCGCCATCGCTGCATCCATGTTCCGCCTCTAGCCAATCGTCACAAGTTCCGCGGCCGCAATCCGATTCGCGCGACGCAAACGATCCGTTACCGCGTGCAGCACGCGCTCAACATCGATGTCCATGCAAATCCATTTCGAGCAAGAGCGGCGATGACAATCGACGCGACAATCGATGTCGTTACGTTCGACGCAGACGTCATCCGAGTATGGACTGCCGTTCCGCCACCACTCGGTTGGTCCGAACAAACCAACAATCGGTGTGCGCGCCGCGACCGCCAGATGAGTCGGTCCCGTATCACCACCGACGTAAACCTGCGCGCCCTTCGCGAGCGCATGAAAGCCTTTCAGCGAAAGATTAACTGCTCGAGCCTTGCCGGATTTTGAAGCTGACAACGCAAGGTTCGCCAACTCATCTTCACCGGGGCCGTAGCTTACCAAAGAGTGCAGGCCGAAATGATTCCAGAGTTCATCCGCCAGCGCGCCAAACTTGGCCGCGCTCCAGAGCTTTGTCGGCCAGCCGCCGGCGGGATTCAGAATCGCGTAACGCCCGTCAGTTCCAGACGCTGCTTCGTGAGCTTCTTGTTCGTGAACCTGATCGACCGTGATGGGAAACTCTAAATCGTTTTCGTCATCCGAAAAGGAAATACCGAGCGCGGCCTTTGCGAGCGTCAGATTCTTGCGAATGACGTGCAGACCTGGCGGAATGGAAACTTTTTTGTGAAGCAGGAATCGGCTGGCCGGCTCGCGCAACCCATCACTGTCAAAGCCAAAAATGCGGCGCGCGCCCGAAAGGCGCGCAACCGTTGCCGACTTTAATAATCCTTGAAAATCTAAGGCGAGATCGAAGGCCGAGGCGCGTAGCAGACGTAACTGCTGGCGCGGTGCCCGCAGCGTCTCCCCAGACATCAGCCCGCGCCTCAGGGCCTTCGTCTGGACTTCGATGAGGCGATCAAGAAACGGGTTGTCCCTTAAAATTTCAGCGGAGCCACGCTCGACCACCCAGGAGATCTCGGAATCCGGCAAGGCCCGGCGGATCGCCGCGAGCGCGGGCAGAGTATGCACGATGTCGCCGATGCTCCCGAGTTTTACTACCAGAATGCGCATAACAGTGAGCAGTGAGCAGTAAGAACCAAAATGATCGGTCTTTTTCTGCTTACTGCTTACGGCTCACTGCTAACTTCTCGATCAT
>DASZZL010000018.1:0-4945 GCA_035545035.1 Pyrinomonadaceae bacterium | reverse complement strand
GAATGTCACCCTTGGCGCCCTTCGGCGGCTTCTGGTAAAAGCCCTGCCCGGTCTTGTCGCCTAATCGCCCGCGCTCAATCTGCGTCATACGCAGGGTGCGGAGTTTCGAGTTACGTAAAACTTCCCGCGATTCATCGTGCTCGATCAATCCGTAAAGGTTCTCGCCAACCGAGCTGGACACATCCAGGCCTACTAAATCCTGCAAGCGGAACATGCCGGTCCGCGGACGGCCGATGAGTGGTCCTAAGATAGCGTCGGCCTCTTCGATCGTGTAATTGTTCTCCAGGATGTAACTCAGCGTCGTCGCGCCGGAGATCGAGCCGAAGCGGTTGCCGATAAAGTTTGGCGTGTCCTTACAGATGACCACACCCTTGCCCAACCGACGCTCGGCAAAGGCCGTCATAAACTCCGTGATCTTCGGATCGGTTTCCGGCGTCGGGATCACTTCCAGCAACTTCATGTAGCGCGGCGGGTTGAAAAAGTGCGTGCCGAGAAAGTGCGCTTTGAAATCGGCGGAAGCCGCGGCGGCAATGGCGCCAATCGGTAGTCCTGAGGTGTTGCTCGAGACGATGCTGTTCGCTTTTCTCACTTGCTCAATGCGCGCGACCAACTCACGTTTGGCAGCGAGGTCTTCGACGATCGCTTCGACGATCCAATCACCTTCACCAACCCACGCGAAATTGTCGCCGAGGTTGCCGATCGTAACCAGTTCCGCTGCTTGCGGGGTGAAGAATGCCGCCGGCTTCGCCTTCTTCAAACGATCGAGCGCCGCAGTCACAATTCGATTGCGCACCTTTGGGTGATCAAGTTTGAGCCCGCGCTTTTCTTCTTCAGGTGTCAACTCGCCCGGCGCGATGTCGAGTAGATACACGTGAAGGCCGGCGTTCGCCACATGCGCGGCAATGCCGCCGCCCATCGTTCCCGATCCGATTACCACTACACGATTGATTGCGTAGCTCATAGATTATCCGAAATGCCCTGGCCGCGGAGCGGCCAAATGTTTATAGCTCATGCTACCGGAAAGAGTTCCTTGTCAGAACCACCTGCGGTAGCGGGTGGGTTTTATGCTGAAGCAGAGTCGAGTCACACGAAAGAATTGGCCCACCCGCTACCGCAGGTGGTTCTGACAAAACCCATTTAGCCCCGGAGCTACAAAGTTCTGGGGGATTCTGGTTCTATAAACATTTGGTCCCTCCGGGACCGAAGGCTTGAGCAACCGAAAATTAGATAGACTATTCGTTGCGAGCACTTTGGAGACACGGCACTAGCGCTGAAGCCACCCAGCCGCCCAGTTGTTATCGCAACTTCACAGTCCGCCCGTCACTTCCAGCACCTGCCCCGAAACGTAATCTGAAAGCGGCGACGAGAAGAAGAGTACCGCGCCCGCCGCCTCTTCGGGCGTGCCGCCGCGCCCCATCGGAATCATCCTGAAGGCGATCTCGCGATTCGCCTGAGGAATGCCGAGTGCGATGTCCGCCGACTCGCGCGCGATGCGCTCGCCAGACTCTTTGGCTTGCGTCAGTCTGGTCTCAATGAAACCGAAGGCGACGGCGTTCACCTGAATATTGAATTGACCCCATTCCTTCGCCAGCGTTTTAGTCACTCCGACGATCCCGGCTTTCCCGGCCGCGTAATTCGTCTGTCCCGCGTTGCCGCGCGTCCCGGTGGTTGAGCTAACGTTAACAATCTTTCGCGCGGATGCCCGGCCGTGCTCCACCTTTTCACGCTTCGCCGTCTCGCGCAGGTATTCCGAGGCTGCGCGAATGATGCGGAACGGCGCCGTCAGATGCACGTCGAGCATCGCCTGCCATTGCTCGTCGGACATCTTGTGGATGGTGCCATCCCACGTGTAGCCGGCGTTGTTGACGATGGCGTCAATCCTGCCGTAGCCGTCGAGTGCCGCCTTAATTAATTGCGGCGCGAAGTCCGCACCGGTCACATCGCCCGGCACAGCCAGCGCATCGGCACCGGCGCTCTTAATCTTCGCAGCAGCTTCTAGGGTTGGCTCCGAGTCAATGTCAGAGAGCACGACGCTGGCGCCGTGCTCGGCAAACAATTCAGCACAGGCGCGACCAATGCCGCGCGCCGCGCCGGTGATGATTGCTACTTTACCTTCCAACAATTGCATAGGTTCGTCTCTCTTCCGATCTCTTATTTAGCCCTGCGCCCGACTCTCTTCGCGCAAAACGCGATGGAGAATTTTTCCGACTGCGGTCTTTGGCAGACTCTCTCTGAACTCAATCTCGCGCGGTACCTTGAACTCCGCCAACCCAACCTTGCAGTGCGCGATGAGTTCTTCGGGTGTTGCGGTCGCGCCGCTTTTGAGCACCACGCATGCTTTGACCGCTTCGCCCCGGTACGAATCCGGAATCCCGATTACTCCGGCCTCCATCACCGCCGGGTGCGTGAAGAGCACGCCTTCAACTTCCGACGGGTAGACATTGAAACCGCTGACGATGATCATGTCTTTCTTGCGCTGCACGATGTAGGTGTAGCCATCTTCATCCATGCGCGCGACATCGCCCGTGTAAAGCCACGTGCGTCCAGCGTCATCCGCGCGCAGCGCGATCGCCGTTTCGTCAGGCCGGTTCCAGTAACCCTTCATCACCTGCGGCCCGGCGATGCAGAGTTCGCCCTCACAGCCTACCGGCACTTCGCTCAAGCCGGTTTCAAGATCAACTATCTTAATGTCTGTGTCAGGCAGCGGCACTCCAATGCTGCCCGGCTTGCGGCGTCCGAGCGACGGCGTCGAGTGAGTGACCGGCGAGGCCTCGGTGAGGCCGTAACCTTCGCTAAGTATGCCCCCGGTCAGGCGCTCGAATTTCTCGATGACTTCGACGGGCAGCGGGGCCGAACCGCTATTGAAGGCGCGCAGTCTGTCCACGCCGTACTCTTTTGCTTTTGGATGATTGAGCAAAGAAATGTAGATGGTGGGCACGGCCGGAAAATAGGTGGGGCGATAGTCGCGAATCGCGGTCAGCACCGCCTCAACGTCGTACTTCGGAATCAGCACCTGCTGCACGCCGCGCCAGGTTCCCTCGAGCATACCAACGGTAAAACCATAGATGTGAAAAAGTGGAATCACCAGCAAGTAACAATCTTCACCGCGGCGAGTTGAGGGGTGGGCCCACATGTCGCTCTGTACCACATTCGCAAAGATGTTGTAGTGCGTCAGCATCGCGCCCTTCGGCACACCGGTCGTTCCTCCAGTGTATTGCAGCACCGCGACGTCCTCATCGGTATTTATCTCAACCCGCGGCAAGTCCGGCTCGGCAACCGCGGCCAGCAAGTCGGCCAGCCGCAGCGTGCCTGGGGCGACGGGCGCCGGCGTGGCTGCGGCGGAGTATTCCGCCAGCGATGTGATGATGATGTTCTCGATCTTCGTTTGATCGAGCACGGAGAACGCAGCCGGCGCGAGCGCGTCGAGCGTCAACAAAACACGCATCGCCGAATCTTTCGCGACCACCAGCACCTCACGCGGAGTGTAAAGCGGGTTCGTGTTTACCACCGTAGCGCCCAGGCGCAGGATGGCGAAGGCAGCAATGACGTACTGCGGGCAGTTCGGCAGCATGATGCCGACGCGGTCGCCTTGCTTGATGCCGAGACGTGCTAAGGCGGTGGCGAATTTGTCCGCCTGCTCTTTGATCTGACTGTAGGTGAGATGCGCGCCGAGGAATGCAGTCGCAGGGCGGTCGGGCACTTCGGAAGCCGCGATGCGCAGAATCTCGTGCAGCGGACGACGCGGGTAATTCATGTGCGCCGGCACCCAGTAGTTGTAATGATTGAGCCACGGTCTCGCGGCATAGACCGACTCTGTCACTGCCACAGTTGGTTGCGCTTTGATCATAAGAGGCCGTGTGCTCAATTGCGCGTATGAACTAAACGATTGTGCGGCCACCGTCGACGACGATAACCTGGCCGGTGATGTAGTTTGAGGCGTCAGAGGCAAGAAACACCGCCACACCCTTTAGCTCTCCTTCGCTGCCGACTCGGGGAATTGGATTGCGAGCTTTGATCGAGGGTTCGGCTAACGGCAGAGCGGGATCGGCAAGACGCGAATGGAAAAAGCCCGGCGCGATGCCGTTGACGCGAATGCCCTGTCTTCCCCACGACGCGGCAAGTTCGCGCGTCAAGCCAAACAGCCCCGCCTTGCTTGCGGCGTAGCCGGCGTAGTGCGGTCCATCGGTCGAAGCCTGCAAGCCCGAGACCGACGCGATGTTGATGATGCGCCCGTACTCGCGTTTCAACATTTCGCGTCCGGCCGCCTGGGCAAACAGAAACGCACCCGTAAGGTTGATGTCTATCACCTTCTGCCACTTGTCGAGCGGCATAGTCTCGGGGTGCTCGCCCCATGACACGCCCGCATTGTTTATGAGGATATCGACCTTCCCGTACGCGGCTACAGTAGCATCCACGACTGCCTGGACTTGCTCCGGGTTCGCCACATTACAGGTCATTCCCTCAACGCGAAACCCTTCGGCGCGCAGCTCGTTTACGGTCGGCGTCAACCACTCCTCACGCCGCGCGCACAGCATCAGCGATGCGCCTGCTTCGGCGAGCCCAACAGCCATCTCCTTACCCAATCCGCGCGAGCCACCAGTGACGATCGCCACTCGCCCGGAAAGATCGAAAAGCTCTTTAATATGAGCTGTCATGATTCCCTTCAGGTCAGAACCGCCTGCGGTAGCGGGCGGGCCCCTTCTTCTTCAGGTCAGAACCGCCTGCGGTAGCGGGCGGGCCCTCTCTTCAGGTCAGAACCGCCTGCGGTAGCGGGCGGGCCCTCTCTTCAGGTCAGAACCGCCTGCGGTAGCGGGCGGGCCCTCTCTTCTCTCAATCAAACTCTCCCTTCAGGTCAGAACCGCCTGCGGTAGCGGGCGGGCCCTCTCTTCTCTCAATCAAACTCTCCCTTCAGGTCAGAACCGCCTGCGGTAGCGGGCGGGCCCTC
>DASZZL010000017.1:0-28548 GCA_035545035.1 Pyrinomonadaceae bacterium | reverse complement strand
AATAGAGAGGATAACAAAGATTCATGAAGCGAGTTGGCATTCTGGTTGGGCGGGAAAACACTTTTCCGGAAGCACTGATCAGAAACATTAACGAGCGTGGCCAGGGAGCGGTCACGGCCGACTTTATCACGCTGGGAGGCGTTCGTTACGATGCGCCGCCGCCTTACGACCTGGTAGTCGATCGCATCTCGCACGAAGTGCCGTTCTATCGCGCGACGCTGAAGCGTTTGGCGCTGGAGGGCGCGATCATTATCAACAACCCTTTCTGGTGGTCGGCGGACGACAAGTTTTTCAATTTCTCGCTGGCGCGGAAACTCGGCGTCGCCGTGCCTCGGACGGTGCTGCTGCCGCAAAAGGACTACATCAAAGGAATCGTCAGCGAGAGTTTGCGCAATCTCGAATTCCCACTCGATTGGCAGGCGATCATTGACTACGTCGGCTTGCCGGCGATCATGAAACCGTTTGACGGCGGCGGCTGGAAGAACGTTTCGCGCGTCAACACGCGGGAAGAATTGATTACGGAATACGATCAGACCGGCACGCTCTGCATGACTCTGCAGGAGTTCGTCGACTTCGATCAATTCGTTCGTTGCTACTGCATCGGGCAGGAAGAAGTGATGATCATGCCGTACGATCCGCGCAAGCCTTACTTGTCAGGCGAACAGTACATCTACGATCCGGATTATCTGGCGCCGGAATTGAAGGCGCGCGTGATCAAGGACGTGCGGACTTTGTGCGCGGCGCTGGGATACGATATCAACACGGTCGAGTTCGCGATCAAAGACAATGTGCCGTACGCGATCGATTTCATGAATCCCGCACCCGATGCCGAACTGCAATCGGTCGGCGAGTTTTACCATGGCTGGGTGACGGAAGCGGTAACGAATTTAGTCTTCAAGCGATTGGCCGAAACAACCGAGCACCCGCGCTATCGTTGGGACGCGTTCTTGAATCCCGCGCCGGTGCGGACTGAGGCGGTTGCTTCCGCATCAGAGCAATCGGCGCGGACAGTTGTCCCCAAGACCACATCCGGCAGGAAAAAAAGTGGGAGGGCGAAAGAAGCAGCCACGTGAGCGCGATCATGAATCACTGAGAACAGCGCGGCCTCTACTCGCCAAAAGTTTTCGGGAAATCAGTGCGCCCGTCCAGGCAAGAATAGAAGAAGTCGCCAGCGCCCAGGCGATCCCGGCTACTCTCTGATCGAGCGAAGGACCAATCAAAGCAATCAACAGGCTGGCAAAACTCACGCGCGCAGCCAAAGACTGCGCTCGGTTCGCGTGGTCGAGCCAGTTCATCCGACGCAGTTCAGTAGCCAGATAATTCTCGTCATCGTTGAGCCGCGCGTAATAGTCCGCTTCCCTTCGCGACAGGCGCGCGTCAGCTTTGTCCGGCGCGATCCGCGCCGCGTCGTTGTAATGATGAATGACGTGCGCCAGCTTGCCGTCGTTCAGCGCTACCTCAGCCAGACCAAGCTGAGCGCGGAAAGAGTGCGCGTCGATCTCCAGGGCCTGGCGAAAGGACTTTGCCGCTCGGTCCGGGTCGAGGTATTCAAGAAAGCTCTCGCCAATTCGCTCCAGGAGAAGAGCATCATTTCTGGCGCGCCGCGCCGCCAGGCGCAGAGCAGCGCATGCCCTCGACAGCAAGCGCGGGTCACCAAGCGCGCTGGCTTGCGATCTTAGCAGCCGCGCGAATTCATAAATCAGCCACGGATCGCGTGGCGAGATGATCAGGGCGCGCCGAAATCCTTCGGCCGATTCTCGCAAGCGTCCGGCAACCCGCAGATCATTCGCCGCCTTCCGTAGACTTCGCCCGCGTTCGACTTCCTCGGGAACCATTTCAGAGTTGGAAGCTGTTCGGTGCTGGGCGATTTTCTTGCCAACGGCTTCGGCCGTTTCTTCGAGAACGGAAGCCGAAGCAATGCCGAGCCGAGCTGCCTCGAGACGAACCTCCTTTGCGCTGATGAGGTGATCGCGAAGTTCGCGTGCCCGGGCGTCAAGTTTGTGATCCGAAATCAGGGGCAGCAAGGTTTGCACCATCCGACGAAACTTCTGGCCTCCTGACGCGAAAGAGAATGACCGCTCTCTGCCGGCAATCTCGATTCGGTAGCGATAGCGAACGCTGCCGCCGCGACGCAGCGTGCGCAGGGTCGCCACATCGACTCGCTCAACGTCTTCCACTTTCAGGCTGGGCCCGCAACCGCGTACCAGTCGCGAAATCAACGCCGCCACCCCCGCTCTTGAAAGCGCGCGTCCGTCAAAGTTGAGCCGATCCGTCCACATCAGCACCGGCGTAATTGTCCACGTTCCGGCAATCAGAAGCAGCGCCGCAAGGTCTCTCTGAGTTCGCAGGAATACCAGCGAAACAAACGTCAGAACCGCCGCGGCCGCGAGATAACCGCCGGGTGACACCCGAACGGACGCAAGCTTTCCCGGCCGAGGCGAAGCCAAACGGCCGCTGGCCGCTTCGGTCAACACTTCGTAGACTTGATTCTGTGACGTGTCGCTCAACAACTTGCCTTCAAATTAGCGGGTGAACATCATCGACTCGACCGGAACGAAGACGTTTCGCACCAGGCGTCGCCAGACTGAGTGTAGCTTAATTCAGCAATTTGGACGAGCGTGCAGTTTTCGTTCCTCAACGCAGGACTGGATTTCACATTCCAGATTGGAAATTTCAGATTTGAAATTGAGATTTGAGATTTGGAATCTCAGAAAGAAAGATCCGGTTGCGGCGGCGGCGCCAGTTGCGCCCAGCGCGCGGGATCGATTTTCTTTAGTAGCTGACCGGCTTCGCGCGCCGCCGAAGATTCCGGCAGCGACTTTCCGTCCTTGTCTTTTGCTTTGCGCGCCGCGTCGATCATGTTGAAGAGCAAATCCGCGGCTTCCTTTTTCTTGCCCTGCTTATTGTAGACAGATGCCAGGCGCAAATTCGCCGACTCGGGCGTAATGATCGTCGCATTCAGCTTTGCAATCTCGCCGTAGAGCGCGCCAGCCTCGTCATAGCTGCCATCGGTTTCCTTTGCCTGGGCCAGCGCGAACTTTGCGAGCACGGCTGTCTCTCCGCTGCTCTGCGCCAGCGACTGTAACTCGCCGATGCCTTTGGCGCGATCTGTAAACAGCAGGTTAGTGGCGATGAAATAGCGTGCTTCCGACCGATAAGGCTCACCGTACTTGGCGGCTATCTTCTGAAACTGGTCGATGGCTCGCTGCGCTCGCTCCTGCTCGGTGCTAAAAACAGGATCCTTTGAATTGGGCGCCGGCGCAACCGAAACCTCGGCGCGGGTGATGGCGATGGCGCGGCCCAGCGCCTGCTCGGCTTCCTCGGAGTGTTTATGGCGCCAACGCACAATGCCATAAACGGCCACCGCGATTAGCACGACCGCCACCAGGCCATAGAGAATCTGCCTGCCCCTGCCGGCGACGCGCTCAGCGAGCCGGTCGGCGAGCAGCATCGTAGTGTCGCGGAAGCGATCGTGCTTCAGCTCACGTGCGCGCTTTTTCTTGTATTTAGCCAACGATTTTCCTCTTGCAAGTACGCCCGGTCCGGTGCGTTCATTTTGGTGTATGATTGCGGAAACAGCGAATTTAGCGGCGGGCTCAGGCGTTGTCAAGGAAGGGTCGCAACCGAACCGGATGCGCGGGTCATCGAACAAAAGGGCAACCGCCCGTTTTGGAAATTGAAATGATTCGTTGGGAACAAAGCCAAAGCGTCGGGTGTCTAACTGGGCGTCTGTCCGGGAAGCGTCAGCGGGCGCGCAGTTTCAAGCTTCCCGCCTATGGGAGCGCCGAATGAGCTACGGAGAGCAAATCGCCCTCCGAGGGCATGCGGACTTGAAACAGGTTGCCTCGGCAGCTTCGACAGAGGTTCGTTCCGCTGTCGAAGATCAGTTCCTTGAAAAACTGCGGCGCGGAGAGGCGGCGGCCTTCGAACGCCTGGTGGCTGAACGATCGTCGGATGTTTACGCTCTGCTTTATCGATTGACCTCCGACGCGGAAGAGGCGCGGGACCTGACGCAGGAAACGTTCCTGCGAGCTTTCCAAAGCATCAGCCGCTTTCGCGGCGACGCGGACTTGAAAACCTGGATTTACCGCATCGCGATCAATCAGGCGCGCAATCGTTGGCGCTGGTGGCGGCGCAGGCGACGTGACGTCACGGTTTCGCTGGACGGCAACTTGGGCAATAGTGAGCAACCGCTCAGTGCCAGCCTGCGAAACGAAGACGCGCCTAACCCCGAGCAGGAAACTCTGGCGCGTGAACGAGAGGGGCAACTGCGAGAGGCTTTGCTGGGATTGCGGCCATCGTATCGCGAGGCCGTGATTCTGCGCGACGTGGAAGGATTTAGTTACGAGGAAATTGCGACGACGCTCGAGATTAGCATTGGGACGGTGAAGTCACGGATTTCGCGAGGCAGATTGGAACTTCGTCGCAAGCTCGAAGGATCTTTGTAAAACGAATGGTTGGCCCGCCCCGGCTTCACAACAACTCGGTGCCAAATGGGTCGAAGTGACGGCTTGGGAACGGGTGCAAGAGGGTTCAACCAACGAACGGAGCGAATTGAAAACGTGGCCAGCAACAGCGCGTAGCAAGCGCTTCGAACCGCGGGCATGGATTCTCCGGCGTCGGGCTTCGAGCCGGCGTTGCTTTCCAAAACGGAAAGCAGCCGGGGTCGGCCAGCCATTCAGTCATTGCCAATTGTTGATTGCCGATTGTTTGGTAGCAGGGACAATGTCGCAGGCGGCAAAATTGGCAATCGGAAATCGGCAATTGGAAATGCTTTATGTCGTGTGAAGATATTCAAGAATCGCTTTCGCTATACTGCGACGACGGGTTAGAACCGGAAGCGCGAGCGATCTGTTACCAGCATTTGGAGATGTGTCCGGTTTGCCGGGAGCATCTGGTGGAACTGCGATCTATTCGTCGCGGCCTGGCGAATCTTCCCAGGCCCTCGTTGCCGGCAGACCTTGTTCCGGCTATCACTGACGCGCTAATCGCTGAGGCGGCCGCACGCGACGATCGTAGGGACGTCACTTTTGCGGATGTGATCTCTGAATTGCTGTGGCCGCGCGTGACGCGCTATGCCTTTAGTTCGGTGGCCTCACTCCTGTTGTTCGCCAGCGTGTTTCTGGCGTTGCGCCCGCAGTTGATTGCACTGAACGAAGCAGTGCGCGCCTTCGATGCAACCATGACGACGAGCGAATCCATCGATCCGTCGTTCGCCCGTTACGACATCAACCGACCGATTTCGCCTGAGAGTTATTCCGCGCTGCGCGCGCCTTTCAATGCCGAATCGCCGAGCCTAAATCCCGGTGGCGCCCTGGCGTCGCTCGGAAGGTCGCCTGCTCAGACGATCAAGGGCAAGCGCCAGGACTCTGATGACATGATGGTGGTGGCGGACGTGTTCAGTAATGGTGCGGCTTCACTGGCGGACGTGATGCAGGCGCCGCGCGATCGTCGCATGCTCGACGATTTCCAGAAGGCGCTGAGACAAGACGCGGCGTTTGTTCCCGCGGAACTCGATCGACGGCCTGGAACCATGCGCGTGGTGTATTCCGTCCACAGAGTTGACGTGCACGATCGCAACTACTGAAATTGTCCTTGTCCGCCCGTATCAGAAGCCCGACCGTCAGGGAGGGCTCGTTAACTAATTAGCCCTTCCTTACGGTCGGGCTTCTGAAACGCGCTTCAACAATTCCTTTTCGGTCCTTGCCGAGTTTGGCCGTGATTGTGGGATAGGTTTCCATTACCGCCGGCAGGTCTTCGATACCAAGCAGGGCTTCGACTCGCGCGATTTCTTTTTCAGCCGCTTCGATCTCCATGAACAAGCCGAACGGTAACTCGTCGATGACGATTTCGGCGCTTCCCAGCTTCCAACGCTTTCGGCGCTTTTCATAAACCAGCGCCGGCCGAAAGCCGAGCGCGGTCAGAATCGCATGCGCCGCATCCGCATTGGCGACTTCTGTCTCTTCTTCCAGTTGGTGTTTGATTGATGATTTCGTGGGAAGGCGCTGTTTGAATGTCAGGATCGCGCGCGCGCCCACGCGACGCAGACGCAGCGCACAGCCCCCAAGATCGATTCTGCCGCCGCGATAGAGAGTATTCTCTTCAAACTCGACGGGCCGCGACGATGCTCCAAGCTCGCGCAGGCGTTTCTCAATAGCGGGCCGCCGCCTTTTCGCCAAGCGATACTTTTTTTCAATCTCAATAGGCATTTAGGTGCTTGCTTTTGATTTTCCATTTCTCATTTGTCATTTCAGATTTGCCATTTCCGCCCTGCAGGTTACGCCGTCGGGCCAACCACAAATGTGAGATGGAAAATGTCGAATGGAAAGTGGGAAATGTTCAGGCCTGCCTGACCCAGCGCCACACTTCGGGAATCGTCGCCTTCTTTCCCGTCATCAACATGCCGACGCGATAGATGCGTGACGCCAGCCAAACCAATCCCACTATGGTAACGATTCCGATCCCGAGCGACAGCAAAATCTGCCACAACGGTGGCGTTTCGGTAACGATACGCACCAGCATCGTAATTGGAGCGGAGAACGGGAACATTGATCCCCAAAACGCCAGGGAAGAGTTTGGACTTCGAATGACGGCGAGCGACGACCAGAGACTGATGGCCAACACTGCCAAAACCGGCATCGCAAGTTGAGCGCCTTCTTGTGTGGTGGTTACCATTGAGCCAATCACCGCGTAGATCGTGGCATAGATAAAAAAGCCAACCAGAAAATAAAGTACGAGATACAAAAAGGTCACTGCGGAAATATGCGGCAAAGTCACCGGGAGTCCGCGAACCGCTGCCACTAGCGTTAACGCGGCAAATGCCAAAGCCCAAATGCTCAACTGAGTAAGTGCCACCAGCGATACACCGATTAGCTTACCCATCAACAATGAAAACGATCGTATGGATGAAAACAGAATCTCAGCGATCCGCGTTTCCTTCTCCTCGACGACCGCTCCGAGCACCATCTGGCCGTACAGCAAGACAGTCATGTAGATAAGAAAGCCAAAGCCAAATACCACTAAGAATCCAGCGATCCCACTGCCCGAGACTTTCTCTTCGCCCTTCTCACTTATCTTGGTAGCGGTCAACGTGACGCGCTTATTTGCGTCGCGCAGATCCTCTTGGTTGATATTCTTCTCAGCTAGCCTTTGATCGCGTACAGCATTGCCTAGCCGGTCACCCACGGTTTCTCGCGTAAAAATATCTCCTGTGTTCCGACCGTAGAACTCAGCTTTGCCATCCACTAAGATGCCCTTCGGAATTAGGACGAAACCATCAAGCTCGTTCTTACGAACACGCTCACCAAGCTGAAGTCTGACTTGATCAATCGACTTTCCATCAAGTGATACCTGCTCGACCGTGAATCCCGGCTGCCTGGCTTGAGCCGTTTGCCTCATTCGATCCTGCTGGTTGGCGTTCACCACTTGGGCAGGAGAGACTTTCGCGGTTTGTTCTTCATCTTCGCCGCGCGGACGGTTCAGGGCGTCGCGAAAACGTTCGTAAACTTTCCCACTCTCATCGACAACTGCAAGTCGCGTAGCCCCCCCTGTCGGTATGGTCGCCAGTAACATAGGCACTACAACAAACGATGCCATAATCACCGGTCCTAATATCGTCGCGACCAGAAAAAACTTGGTCCGCACGCGCTGAACATATTCACGCTTGACGACTGCGAGGAATTTTTTCATGCGGCCTCTCTGACCTTTTCGATAAATATGTCGTGTAGGCTTGGCTCGACCAATTCGAATTTGCTGACGTTGACGCCCGATTCAACCAGGCGTTTCAGCAAGATTTGGGGATTCGCGCCCGGCACGAGCAACACCTCGGTGTCTTCGCCGTTCTGACGAATGTTCGCCACCAGCGCCGGATCGTTGAGTAAACCATCGCCGCCTTCAAACTGGAGCGCGACGGCGTTCCGCGAAAAACTGCGTCTGATCTCGCGCAGTTTTCCATCCAGGACCTTGCGTGCTTTATTAATCATGCACACGTCATCGCATAGCTTCTCGGCAATCTCCATTTGGTGAGTCGAGAGAATAATTGTCTTGCCCGCGGCTTTCTGGCCCAGGATCGTTTCCTTCATCAAATCGACATTAACGGGATCGAGTCCGGAAAACGGCTCGTCGAGAATCACCAGATCAGGATCGTGAATGACGGCTGTAATGAACTGGACTTTCTGCTGCATTCCTTTCGAGAGTTCCTTCGTGCGCTTCTCTTTCCATGCCGAGAGTTCGAGCTTCTTGAGCCAATCATCGATCCTCCTCTCAGCTTCCGCGCCGCGCAAGTCTTTCAGCTCAGCGAAAAAGCGCAACTGCTCGCCGACTTTCATCTTCTTATAAAGCCCGCGCTCTTCCGGCAGATAGCCGATGCGATCCTGCAACGCGGTATTCATTCGCTGCCCGAACAATTCGATCGTGCCTGAATCGGGAACCGTAATGTTGACGATCATGCGGATCGTCGTAGTCTTGCCCGCGCCGTTTGGACCGATCAGACCGAAAACCCGGCCGGGCCGCACTTGCAGACTGAGATCACTGACGGCCGTGAACTCACCGAAGCTCTTCGTCACGTGATCGAGAATGAGTGTGGGCTTGGTTTCTTCCATGCTCCTGCTTGTTACGTTAAAGACAGCCGCGACGTTTCAGTGACTCTGTCAGAACCGCGAGCGGTAGCGACCGGGAACTACCACTCGGTCGTGAATAAACCTTGTGCTCAGCCCCTTCCACCTTGACCCTATGATCCGGTCGCTACCGCTCGCGGTTCTGACACTAACTCAGGGTTCGATTCGGAAGGATGAGTACGAGCCAATCGGATCGACGCTGATTTCTTCGACATGCTCGACGAACCCGAAGCGCGGGCCGGCCGCAAGGTCATGCTTGAATGCTTCGACATTTGACGCCGGTCCTTCGGCCAGCACTTCGACACGGCCGTCATCAAGGTTCTTCACATAACCAAAGACCTGATGCCGCGCCGACGCGCGCTGTGCAAAGAAACGATAGCCTACACCCTGCACGCCGCCGCTGATCAGAAATTTTCGCGCAATTGTCGCAACCATCGGTTCAAAAGAACTACCATCCTAACGCGCGGCAATCAACTCAACAACGGCGATGCCGCCGGGGGCGATGTTGACAGTGACGTGGTCCGGATTCCCTGCCCGCTTTATTACCGAGAGATTCTGATCCGAAGTCCAGTCGCTGGCACTCCCAATCCCCTGCCCTTTCAGACTGACCGTTGCGGTGACGCTCGCGCTGCGATCGACTTGCGCCAGTCCTTGCTGCGGCTTGAACACGCCGTTGTCGTTGAAAAGCGTGATCACCCATCCACGTGCATTGCGGTTGATTAAATACTCGACGTCGCCTTCGACCTTGACAGGCGTCGCATCGGCGGCGAGATGAGCGAGCAGATGCGCAGCGAACGGCGTGATGCGTTCGTCTTCGCCAAGCAGATCAGGCGCGGCAACGAAGATGAGCTTTCCGCGTCCGACTCTGTTCACGGTCACCAAAGGATTATCCGAAGGCGTAGCGATCAAAACCTCTGCACCTTTCAGCTCGACCTGCTCATAACGAAATATCTGACCGCCTAAATCCTGCGGCTGCTCGCCTGGTGAAAGACAGCGCGCGTTGTGAGATTCGGCGGTCGTTCCCATCAGCCACACGCCAAGTAAATCAGCAGGCAATCCTTTAATCTGCGCCGAATTCAGAACGACAACACCACCTTTGCGCACATAATCCGCGAGCTTCGCAGCCCATGCATTGCTCCAATCGATTCGACCGCCAACTATCACCGCGCGATAAGAATCGATCGCGTCCTTGTGCGTTTCAGACGTAACCAGCACGTCGAAGATGTTGCCGAAGATGCCCGGCACGAATGTCTGGCGCTCGCCGCTGGCGGGTTCGCCTTCGCGCACCGGACCGGGGTAGTAAGCCGCGCCGACCAATTCGCGCAGCGCGCGATCGCTGCGATTGATTTGCGAAACTTCGAACGGCCACTGCGGATAATCGGTTATCTCCCAGCCGTGCGCCGGATCAAGCAGAAACGCGATCGGAGTGTAAGGCGTGCCGCGATCGGGATGCTTGTCCGCGAAGCGAATGAACTCGTCCGTGATGCGACCGAGCGGATTGAGTTGAAATGGATGCTCGCCCGGTCCCGGCTTGAAGAATTGATCGTAGCCCTGCTCGAGATAGATTGCCGACGCACCCGACATGTAATAGAGGTAGTAACTCTTTCGATACCACGACAGCGACGGGCCCATCGTCGCGCCATAACGCGTGTGGAAAAAGTTATCCGGCCCGGCGTAGCTCATCTGCTTCGTAAACACCGTCGCCGTGTCGCCAAAGTTGGGCGCGTGATAGTAAAGAAACTCGCCTCCGTATTGTCGCGCGGCGCCACGCGTGAACGCGATGCGCATCGCCGTCATCGGCATTACCGCCGCGGTTTCCATTCCGAAAAGGCGCACGCCCCATTCGCCCAGCGCGTGCTCGAACGAAGTGCTTGACGTGGACATCGCCGGAATCAGCTTGTCCCACATCGGCCCCGCCTGCGTCTTGAACACCGTGCTCCACTTTCGCGCCAGCGCGTCGGTGTAAAAGACTCGATGAGCGTCGAGCAACTGCGCGCGCGTCATGTCCGGCGAGATTTTCAAGTACTGTGGTGATTCGCCCCAGACAAAACCGATGCTCTCGCCGGAAATCCAACCAAGGAATTGATCGCGCAACTCGCCGTTCAAAAGTTTCCACGCAGCTTGTCCATCAGCCTCCGAAAAACTTACGGAGCCGTAGTTAATCAGAATCGCGAAGGGTGATTTCGTCTCGGCGAGATAACGACGAAAGGCGCTGCCGTCTTTCAAAAGCTCAGGAAGATCGTTGATGTAGATGACGGGACACACCAGCTTTGAATCAAAGATGGGAACATCGCGCTTGCCTGCATAGGCTTTGACAAACTCCTCGATGGGCTCGGCATTGAACGGGTACTGCGGACGCTCTGCCGGAGGTTTTCCGTAAAGCTGCCAAAACTCTTTCGCGATGTTCCAAGGCATTAAGAAGTCGCGGCCCGCGAGTTTGGGACGCTGCCAGGCCGGCGCCGCATCAATTCGCGCCGGCGTTTCGATCAGCGGCAGGAGCGGCGTCCGCGCGTTGGACCATTCACGCAGGTAACGCATCGCCGCAAAATCGGGCTTGCGCCGACCTTCGGGCTGGTACAAAAGATCGTTAGTGACGAGGACGCAGTCGACCTGGCGGACTGCTTGCGCGGCCTTTTCAATCTCGATTGAGATTCGCGCCGGACCTTTTGTCAGCGTCGCGGCTGCGCCATCCCAGGCGAACGCCCACCCCCAATACATGCTCGTCTCGTCGTGCGGATCGATCACGTCCTTCCCGCCGAACTCGTGACGAAAGATCTCGCGATTCTGCTGTTCGATTCGAACGGTGAAGTTCTCAGTCTTGTTGCCCCAGTCGGCGTAGCGCAACCAAACTTTGTATTCGCCGGCGCGCGGCACTTCGATGTCTTGCCAGATGAGCGCACGAGTCTCGTCCGCGCTGGCGGCCACAGAGTTCCATTCGCTTTCGCCGCCTTGCGACCACTCGGCCGAAACCCCGGGCCCGTTGATTCCCCAGCCGGGTGCCCTTGCCGCAGGCAGTTCGAGATACGAAGGATTCAAGAGGGCTTCATGCCGCGCCGTCTGTGAAATGCCCCGCATGTTCTCCGCCTCGTACCAGAGATACTCTGCGTGCGGTTGCCCCGTCGGTGATTGCGAAAGGCCAGGTTGAGAGATGAAAGAAACCAGAAGAGCAGCAAGCAACGATGAGCTTAATCGGAAAGAACGCCACGGCCGCCTGGAGGTCTTTGCGAGCTTTGCGCCTTTGCGTGAAAACGATCTGGCCAATGCCGCTACCCCAGAGCGTCAAGACACTCGGCCAGCGTGCGCTGTCGACAGGTGAACATCGGCGTGTCGCGTAGAGTGAACGAACTCGCTTTGGTTTCGCGCAGCTCCTGGACCAGATCGAGGAAGTCGGATGGCTTGTCAGTCTCGAATGCGACCACGAATTCCTGGTCGTCGAGGCCGAAAGAGTAAGTCGTGTGCAGCCGCACTGAGCGATATTTCGAGCCGATGCGCAGGCTCTCGTCCATCATTTCCTGCCGCTGCTCTTGCGGGCGTGCGTACCAATCGCGCGTGCGAAGCAAAGGGCACACAAAAAGATAATCCGACTGGCCCGGCACGACATGAACGCGATCCTCGGGTTGCTCGGAACAATTCTTTTCGATGTACATCGACCGCTTTGTCATTGAGAGCAGAGACTGCGTGGGCTCGACGTACTTCGCCAACTGCGTGCCATTGAGGCGGCCGGTCATCTCCTGCATCGGCTCGAGGTCGCAACCGATGCGCCAAATCATGAAGTCGGCGCTGGTGCGCAGGCCTACAGTAGAATAAGTACGAATCAACAAGTCCCGGCGAAAGTCGTCAACCGTCTTCATAAAGCCCTGCTTGCAGTTGCTCTTCTCGTCGTCGCTCAGCATGCGCCAATCAGGACGGGCGCGATAGAAAGTGAAGTTAACGAACTGCCGGGGAAGCTTACGCTTGTGCTCCTCGAGCTCCTCAACGTTTGGCGCAAGACGCAGCGACCCACGCGTAGAGTTATTGGTGTGATCGTTTTCGGAGCTCATCGTCCCAATCCTGGATCAAAAGAGTTTCGCCGGTCTGGTCGCGCTGCGATTAGAAGGCCTGAGTTAAGGCGCACCTATTCTGCCTTTGATCTTCGTGGGTTTGCAACTTAGCAGATGCGATCGAAACGCAGCATGTTATACTCGCGCCGCTATCCCGGAAAATCAGCTTATGACTTATTCGGAGAACCCGCTGATGAACCATCGATTTCTCATCCGTATTGCCGTCGCCGCTTTGCTTCCCTTTCTGCTTATGACCGGCTGTAACAAGAGCGCGACTTCGCCGGTTGCGAATACCAAAGCGCCGGCGACTGCGACGCCGGATCAATTTGCGGCGATGCGCGCCACCTTTGACAAGAACTGCAAGCGCTGTCACGGCGAGAAGGGCCAGGGGGGACCAGTGAAGCTGGAAGACGGCACGAAGCTGAAAGTGCCGAGCCTGTGCGAAGGACACGCGCTGCATCATCCGGATTCAGATTTCATCAAACAAATCACGAAAGGCGGTGACGGCATGCCGGCTTTTGCGGACAAGCTAAAGCCGGATGAGATTAACGACTGTGTTCACTTCATTCGTCACGAGTTTCAGGGCGGAATGATGCCACCTGCAGAGCGAATGAAATCGCCGATGAAGGATATGAAGATGAAGTGAGAGTTTGGGACTTGAAACTTGAGACCTGAAACTTGAAACTTGGATTAATGCGCACCCATAGCTCAGTTGGATAGAGCGTCTGACTTCGAATCAGAAGGCCGCAGGTTCGAGCCCTGCTGGGTGCACCATTATTCCTTTGCAAATAGCATAATATGAGAAGGCGGGAGGCCCGTAGCCAGCGTTATTTCCTCTAACATTTCCTCTAGTGTGGCTGCGAGCGGTCTTTTTGGTGGTCACATTCGCCCGAGGCTCAAGGCTAACACCGCCGTCCCTATTCCGCTTGGAAGGTCACCGAAGCTCTCACTTCCGGAAAACGCCAGTGCATCTTAGCGAGTTGCCAAGAATGGCAACGATCCCTGATCTCCTTC
Organism: Pyrinomonadaceae bacterium; assembly: GCA_035545035.1. Taxonomy (GTDB): domain Bacteria; phylum Acidobacteriota; class Blastocatellia; order Pyrinomonadales; family Pyrinomonadaceae; genus UBA11740. Next base: position 14,879 of record DASZZL010000017.1, on the reverse strand, counting down.
TGATGCAAGACCGGAATCAACGCTCGCTTCTGCCCGCCCGGAAAATGATCTGCGCGCCGAGCTGACTTGGTTGTCTTTTCTTCTCGCTGTATTGCCTTCGTCATCCTGATCCTTGCGGCCGTTTCGCTCGCAGCCGGTTAAGAACTCCATGAGCTGTTCTTCGCAATAGAGCACCCGCGTTCCGATGCGAAAGAATCGGATACGTCCGGCTTCGCGGGCGCGAAGGAGGGTTATGCGGGCGACGCCCAAACGCTTGGCTGCTTGTTTCTCGGAGAGTAGGTTGGGGTAACTTTGTGTTGCTTCCATGTTCCGGGTGCATCTCAAGCCCTGTGCCAGAAACCGCCGGGACGGAAAGAATGGGAAAAGATGGCACCGGATGGAAAGGGACGGGATCGCGGTCGGAGATTCCGGACGTAATGAATGGGTTGGCGAAACTTGGCTAGATCACGAGTGTTGTAAAACACAACAGGCAAAGTGCATGTAAAATCCAACACCCCCCTGACCAAAGCCTTGGACTGTCGAGAGTGCTGAAAAGTGGGGGACCTGTATGTCACACGTGACGCCAAGTGTTCGTACCATGCGAACACCTGTGTGTAAAACACCACAGGGCAAGTGTGGGTACGGTGCCCACACTCGCACCAAGAGCTACTCTTAAGAGTTCCGACGGCCAGCCTCTTCTTTCTGAATCTTTTCGATGACATCGTCAACGTGTTTTGTGGCATGGCGGGTTTTCAGCTCGAAGTAGTTCTCCATCGTTTCTCGGGTCTTGCCCTTTTCCAGCCAGGGCCCCTCGACGATGTCCTCAAAGTAGACCTCCCGGCCGGCGCGGGCCTCAATGAGCGTCTCCCGCAACATCTTGAGGCCAAGATGCTGGTTGAGACGGTTGGTTTCGTCCCGTTTGATAAGCTTAAGCAACATAGTCTGGAGTGTGTGAAGCGTCGCAGCCGTGCCCTGGCCTGGCGGCTCTTCGGAGTCCGTGATACCCAAAGCCTTTCGCCGGCGCGCGCCCAGCGCCTCGTCGAGCAGTTCGCGAATCACCGGCGCATCCTTTACCGCTCCAGTAGCTTCCATGATCGCTTGGATTTGGTAGACCTGATCCATGTACATGTTGAAAGATGAGGCCTTCTTCGAAAGCGATCTCTTCCGTCCTCGGGCTCTTATTGCCATATGTCCTCCACCTTCTTGAAATGCCGGTCCCGATGCAAAAATAAAGCCATAACCAACACACAAAAGGCAGGTTAAGACATTCTCCCAGTTGCCCTAGTTTCTTAATGCAGTTTGCTTTATTCTAAAGTTGCTGAAAGGAAAGAGTTTAGAGGAATGATAAAGTTGGTTTGAGGGTTCTATCTTGTCTGCCCACTTTATGAGCTTACTTTATGACACTTTATCAAACCGCAGGACGGGAATCTTTCACTGTGAGTACGTCAGTACTTTGGCAAAACCAGTAAAGTTGTTTTCAGCGCCTTTGGCGCTTCCGGTCTGGCTGGCAACGAGGCCATTTCCCTCGTCGAAGTTTGTTGCCTGTGCTGGCGACCTCCAATCCATTTCGCATATGATTGCGTAGATAGATCAGGAGATTACAACCATGCGTACTGCTCTCAAATTAGGTTTTGCCCTTTTCCTCGTTGGCGGCATTACCGGCTGTGGTACGGCCACAGCTTCGGTTACGGCAATCCCAAACCCAACTTTAGATGCGCCGCTAACAAGCGCTCGAGGCGAGCAGACCGCGGTGCTCGCGGGAGGATGCTTTTGGGGTGTGGAAGCCGTTTTCGAACATGTCAAAGGAGTCATCAAAGTGACTTCCGGATACTCAGGTGGCTCAGCGAGTACGGCGCAGTATGAAACCGTCAGCACGGGAGAAACCGGTCATGCCGAATCGGTCAGAATTATTTACGACCCTTCACAAATCTCGTATGGTCAGATGCTCAAGGTCTTCTTTTCGGTCGTACATGACCCGACTGAATTGAATCGCCAGGGGCCGGATACGGGGTCGCAGTATCGTTCGGCGATCTTCTATGGCAACGAAGAACAGAAGCGCATTGCCGAGGCTTATATCGTTCAGCTCAACAAGGCCAGAGTCTTTGGCGGCCCGATCGTAACTAAAGTGACTACCCTCCAGTCATTCTACGAAGCCGAGGGTTACCACCAGGGCTATCTTGCCCGTCATCCGGATGAGCTGTACATAATCATTAACGATCTTCCCAAAGTAGAGAATCTGCGGAAGCATTTCCCGGACTTATACACAGCCAAATAGTGTTCTCGCGCTTACCGCAGCGAAGCATGCATTCGGCGAGATGGGAGTTTTCGGCTATTGTGGGTGCCGAACCTAAAGCGTTTGGTATCGGGGAAGTCTCGGTCTCCGCATACTGAAGGACTACGAAGTGCACAGCCGAATTCTTTGGAATCTTCAATCTCAATTGGCGCACACGTGTATCTCGTTTCCGGCGCAGTCGATTGCCACACCGGGTTCGACAACAATCTCCGAGGAATTCGCCATCGTTACTTTGAGTCCGCTTAGGTCGGAAACAGAAAGCAGTTGGCCCTGAAAGTAGTTGAGGCGTTCCAGTGCGGTGTCTGGATCCATTGATTCCTCCTCTGCTGCCGAGTGCCTAACGGTCGCGAGTTGAGCGGCACCCCCGACGAGCTGCGCGGAAGCTGTAGTTTAGCTTCGCTGCGAGTCGTGGGATAGAACGGCGCGGCTCGGTTACGGAGGCTCGCGCACTCCTCTTGCATACTCATCGACCCCGAGACTGCGAGCCATGAATAGGGAAGACAATTAGACTTGCCACTCTTACCGCGTCGACTTCTGTTGATTTTCGACCGCGATGCTGAGGCGGCCTATTCGAACCTTAGACGCCACCCTTGGTTGTGAACGCTTGCCGTTGATCAGGATGCCACTGGGCACGATCGTTATTTCCAGCTTGTCCGCATTTGTTTTAAGGGCCGCCGGAATCACGCGGTCAAGCGGGAAAGCAAATTCCGCAGGCTTGAACTGATGCTGCATCTTGCTGCGGACGCCGGCAGAAAACAGCGACATCGAGCCAACATAGTACGGCCCTTCGGGATCGGGTTCGGTGTTTGGAGGCAGACCAGCGTAAATCTCCCAGACGACGCCAGGCTCTCTTTCCGTTTCAACCTCATCGAACTTAAGCAAGACTGTCTGAGTCTTACTTTCGGCGATGCTCATTAGTCTTTGCCGGACGTCTTTGAGTTCAAGCGGGATCGTAACCCGATCAGCTCCCAAAATCACCGGTGGTCCAGGCCAGCGGATTAACTCGATCACCTGAAAAACCCAGGGTGGGAAAATAATACGCAAGCAATACTCTTTAACCTGCGCCGGCTCGCCTTCGTAAGTGTAGTTGAGCTGCTCGGCGGCACGGAGCACGTCGCAGCCAGTCATCGTCACCTGCGTCTTGTTCTCATCAAAAAAAGTGTACGGTGTATTTTTCCAGGTGCTGTCGCTGAGCGGATCGACGCGACCGCCTCCCTGCGCCTTCCACAGATTCCAAAGACGATCCATATTGCTGTGATGCACGTAAAAAACCGGGTCCTGTGCTGCGGCTTGCACATCGCCCATCCATCCCCCGATGTCCACGTGAACATGATTGTGCGGCGTGTTTTCAAGCGAGCTGCTGGCACTGTTGAAATTGATCAGCGCCATGCCGCCGCTGGTGTTAACATGCGCGGCTGGTAATGACGCCGCGCCGGTGTTCCATACTGAAGGGCGGTTTGGATTTGCGACAAACAACGAACTGGTCGAGTTGCGAAAAACAGCCGGAAGCTGTCGTTGACTTGGCGAAGAGTAATTCCAATATGGCAAGGTCCACCCGTAAACGCCCGAGTATTTCCGGACGATGCGTTCGAAGTAGTAGAGGTACATCCGGTGCCACGACCAAAAGAAATAGGTGCCATGCTCACAAGTGTTCCACGCAGTCTTGGCGGGCATGGTGTACGTTCCGTGAATCGCAGCCTGATAGCTCCAACTGCGCGGATCAGTTGCCGGCAATGCTTTCATCGCTGTGACCGCTGTCTTGTATCCAGTGATTATCGGATCGGCAGCGCCAAGCCCGCCAATATCGCGGCGCATAAATGGCGCCGCGAAGACGCGGCTTACGTCGAGAAGTGACGGCCCTAGAATCGCTACCGAAGCAGCAGCGCCCGCAGTCGTGAGAAAGCGGCGACGAGAATGTTTCTTCATCTTGCACCTTCCTTATCCCTTCGTGTGAAAGGACGGTTGTTGGATAAGAGAGAGTGGCTGGCGCAAATGGATGGCGAAACCGCGGGCCTTCTTCCTGAGCCAGCCCTTAATTCCCTGTCGGAGTCGGATCGGACAATATGCGATCTCGCATCCGGCGTCAATCACCAAGTCCGGTTGAGTTTACCGGCTGTCCGGTATTGTCCCAACTCAAAGAGAATTTCGCGGATCCTACTACTGCATGTTGGGGATTGAGCCTTTCTGAGTGCCATAAATGGTGGCCATTTCCCTCGATCTTCGGTAGTGTCTTAATTTGAAATCCATAACTCACTTTACCTGAGCGGCCTCGCGCGCAACATGCCGCAGCCAGCCGGAGATCGTCTTGTGATCGCTTGCCTTTGCCGCCTTCTCGAACAGCTTGCGATCCTCATCATTGACGCGGATGGGTATGTAAGAGCCTTTAACGTGGCCCTTCGGTAGCTTTGGCCTTCCCGGTTTCCTAGCTTTTGGCATTCGCTTGTTGCTCCCTGTAATCTGAAACGATTGATGCTTGTACGGCCTTGAGCGGCGTTATGGCTGGCGGGAGATGCAACACGGTCACATGCCGCCTGGGATTCTCTGGATCGTCTGTATCGTGCGACCACGCATAGATGCGGGAAGCAGTCGGATGATCGTGCAAATCGAACACCTCAACCGTGCCTTCCCAAACCGTCTGGCCCTGAAATGTTTCTTTCACCGGCACGGTTTCAATGTGCGTAGCCTCAGAGCCGTGCAGTTTGTGGATCACGTCCTGTAGTTCTTTGATGTCGTTCACGATGCCGCCTTAACCAAATCTGAAACTGTCCAGAAGTCGCGCTCGATTCCGGCGAACATTGCCGGAGTCATTTTCAAGCTACCATGCGTCCGAACGAGATTGTAATACGCGAAATGTAACGCAACCGCAGCCTCGAAGTTTTCCAGCTTCTTGCTGAATGCGTGAGTCAGGCGGGTTAAGCGGCGCATGTGAAGCCGCGTGATTCCATTCAATCGCTCAACGTGGCTGGTGCAAACCAAATCCATGTCGGGATGGCCCGCAACTTCTCGCTTCTCACAGAATGTAATTGACGGTGCGCTATAGCGGCGTTCCTGATGATGTTCGCCTGTGTCGCTGCCGTAGTTCTTGATAATCATTCCATAGTCAACGTCCATGCCGAAAGCCTCGTCAATGGCATCCGCGTAGACGGCCAAACCATCAGTTGAAATCTGCGGGCGATTCTCTAAGCGGCTCTCTACATCTTTGACAAAGGTGTGTGCGGTCGCGTGGTCGCGCCTGCCTACCTTGAAGGCAGGAACGAGCTTGGTTTCGGCATCAATCGCGCAGAACGTCCAAACGTCGCCTTTGGTCGGATCATCGTCAAAAGAGACGTGCTTTTGCTTCTTACCGACGAAGCCCCAAATCTCATCGAATTGCAGCAAGTGGCACGTCAAACCGCGCATCTTGGCGTCCAGAAGTGCGGCGCAACCTTGCCCTACGCGGACACCTAGATTCATAATTGTGTTACGGTTGATCCCTGTCATTCTTTCGATTGACCGGATACTCGAACCTTCGGCTAACGCGGCTATCACCGCAACCTGTTTTTCTTTTGCTAGTATGTACGACATATAAATACTGTATCACGGTTACTATTGCCTGTCAAGTGTTTTCGTGATACAATTACGATGGATCAGGCTATGCGCAATAAGAGACAGCGCCGCACCCAGACCGGCGCACCAAAAGGCAGCGGTAAGACTGCCCGCAAGCGAAAGGCAAATATGTGGTACGTCGTGTCTGCGGCCCTCTTGGGCGTGTGCTTTGCTGTCGCGCTCGGTATCGCTCTTAAAAGCGACCGTCTCGTCGGTCAATTCTGGTGGGGCGTCGTCGCGCTGATATTCGCTATTTTGGGGTTGGCCGCGTTGGTTCAGTATTACGTAATAGGTCAACGGCCTGTACCTACGAAGGATCGCGAAATCGTCAAGCGAGCGGTAAACCCCTCGGTAGTTGCGAGCTTGACGCTCAACAAAAAGCTTGTTGCCGAAGAAATTGTTGAGGTTAACTTGACCTTTCTCAATGGCGGAGGCAGCACGGCTGAGAACCTCGCCGGTGAAGTTGGGTTTGTTTATCAGAATAAGCCTAGCAGGCCCGAAGCCAAACTGTGCGCCACGGGCACTACTTTTGGCCCAATAAATCTCTTGAGGGGTGCTCAAATCCCTATTCTGATTCGTGGACTCACGCCGCTTCCAGCCGTTGACCTTGTTGCTATCGAAGGCGGACGAGAGTGGCTGTTCTTTTGTGGTAAAGCCTCTTATGAAGGAATCGATGGGAATGTCCCGATAGATCTGTGCTGGGTGTATCGTAGAGAGACTAAGACCTTTACCGATTGCTCTGATTTGAATAACCCACACAACCGCAATACCAATCAAGCAAAACCAAATTAAGACGCACGTTTTTGTGTTGCGATTATTCTGCATTGCTAGGCGGTCAAGACTATGCAACAAGAGCAACGTGGCGAGAACGAAACCGACAACGATCGGAATGATCAAGAACGCGGTGCCGTTTCCCCGTTCACCGGAACCGCTATTGCTTTTTGGGTTTTTGTCATCCTTGGCGCGGTTCTCTGGGTCGTTATTCACGACAACATTGCTGACCTCGCTAGGAGTTTCGAGGTCTTTATTGCGTCGATATTCAGCCTCGCATTGGTAATCGTGATCGTAATTCAGGCCGCTATTTACTTCAGGCAGGCCAAAGCGCTGGACGCGCAACTCGATATAGCGCGAAGAAATCTTGTATACGCCCATCGGGCGTATGTAACCGTTGTAGACGGCAATCCCTTCGAAGGCTTCGAGCGAGGCTTTAGATTGGAGATAGGAAATACTGGGAATAGTCCAGCAAAAAATGTATCTGTCAAATACCTTGTACAGCCGGGCCATTTGCCGCCCCCGGTCCTTATTGATGCAGGAAATGAACCGATAGGCTTGCTGAGTACGGGAGAGAGCACTTACCAGGTGAAGGCTTATCCCCGCGACCCAATTAAGCCGGAAGACGAAGAGAAGCTGCTTCTCAAGAGCGAATCGTTCCGTCTTTGGTGTATAGGCACTATCCTCTATTACGACATCTTTCAAACACTTGAAGACATCCCCCACGAAACCAAGTTTTGCTTCTATTGGGAACCGGGAAACCCGCGGTTGCGATCGTGGCACTCGGGAAATGAAGCTGACTAGTAAGAACAGGCAGAGGATAAGCCACGGAAGCCAAATTAAGACACTACCCGATCTTCACTTAAGTTGACAATACCGTCCGGCGACCACCCTTCACGCCATGCACGGTGATCTGTTGAAGCATTGATCTGGACATTCACATTGCAGTTGACCGGGCGCGGCGATAGCAACAACGTCGAATTCAACAACCAGGTTATAGAACGCGTTGCCCCGCTCCGGTCCAACAACGTGTTAGACGGTGTGATGCGGAAATACGAATCCCTTATGCCTCCTCTCCGGCTTGGAGCAGAATAGTCCATCGCTGAATTGTCTTCACCTCAAGAATGCCTGACTGACTCCACGGGTCGGGCGATAGCGTGGCATTAATTTCATCTTCACCAGCGGCGTCAACTACAAGCAGAACATCGCCAGTTTCACCAACAGGCCCTCCCAGCACAACGAACCCATCAGCGGCCAATCGGTTCATAAATGTTGCATGTTCAGACCACTCTTCTTGCGAATTCATTGGCTTGCCTGCATCCCAAGCCTGGCCCCTTATTCTTGTGACTAAGAACAGTATCTTCATATTCTTTCTACGGGCGATAGCCGTCTAACGCCGGGGATAACCGGCAAGCAATTAACTTTGATGATAAAAGACAAGCTTATTCGCGAGTCCGGTTCATTCCCTTGTTGGGCGCTGCCGCGCAATGAGCCCTCCAATCCCCCCGAAGATCGCACCAACCACAGGCCCAACTACTAACACCTTGACGACCGCCTCGAAGCTATCCGCAATTGTGAAGGCACGCAGATCCGTCCAGCCGCTGCGTATGAGGTCTGGCGATCCGACATTCCTCAACTCAAGTCGCGACATGAACGTGCTCAGCAGTGTAAGCCCGAAGGGCCGTTACGAGCACGCCGACAAGAGCGCTCCAGGAGCCGGCCAGCATACCTGAGCTAGCGGCAGCTGGCTCCGGGTGACATGAAATCCGGCAGCGCCCCACAACAGAAACATCGTCAACATGAAGATTCCCGTCGAGATCGTCTCTGTGCGCCCGCTGAATCTCGCGAAGTTCTCTACGACTATATGTATGGCCTCTATACCACCGCTGATGAGTCCGAATAACGCTCCTTTCGATATTACAACCTGTCGTAAACTCCCCCTAGGACCTGTGGCCCACCATATCAGGACGGCGAAGCAAGATAGCAACGTAATTGGCCCATCACAGCGGCGAGGCCACCCGGCATCCCGAGGAGCGGCCGATAGCGAAAGGTGTTTATAACTATCATCCCCAGGCAGAGCGCGATAGCCAACAACAGTATGAAGCGGAAGATTCGATTTGGCGAAGAGGAGGAATTTGAGACATTGATTAGTTGCCTTCTCATACTCCACTCCTGAGTCTTGATCTCTTGGCCGCTTCATTCTCTAATTACAATAAGTTTCGGTCAGTTTCCGAAAATGATAGCCAAGGGCCGCTAGCATCAAACCATCTTCAATTTTATCCCGGTGCTCGGAGACAACTCGTCTCATGAAGCGCCAGAACTCTCCGCGTGACCTATCGCGCACACCCAGCGCAAAGATGATGCGCGCAAAGGCGGTGATGTCTTCTCGCTTCAGTCCGCCTTCGCCAATCTGCGGCGCACCATCACGCATGACCCAGCCAAGGCTGTCGAGCGAACGCTCGTAATACTCGCGCGGGCTATAGATATTTCGGATGATTGATTTGTAACCTTCAATTAAGCGGTGGGCGTCCATCTTCGGCACAAAGTTGAGCACGCAATCCGTATTGCTTCCAGTATGCTCTGGGACTCCAGTCAGCCGCCCTTCGCGCTCCAGTCGCCTCCAGAGTTGCGTGTCGGGGATAGCAGCCAGTAAGCCGACCATTGCGACCGGTATTGCACTTTCACGAATAAAGTTGATCTGCCGTTCGAAGATGTCATCAGGATCATTATCGAAGCCGACGATGAAGCCCGCCATCACCTCCATCCCACAGCTCTGCACTCTTCTTACCGAATCTATTAGATCGCGGCGCGTGTTCTGCCCCTTCTGCGCCTCTTTCAAGCTTTCTACGACCGGTGTTTCGATACCGATAAAAACTTGCCTGAACCCGGCTGTCCGCATTTGCTTCAGCAATTCATCGTCGTCAGCGAGGTTCACGCTGGCTTCCGTAGTAAATGAGAACGGATACTTGTTGCGTGCAGACCATTCGGTCAGCTCCGGCATCAGCGCACGGACGTTTTTCTTGTTACCGATAAAATTGTCGTCAACGATGAAGACCTCCCCACGCCAGCCAATACGCAGCAGCGTGTCCAATTCGGCGAGAATTTGCGCATTGCTCTTCGTGCGTGGGACACGACCATAAATTTCTATAATGTCGCAGAACTCACAATTGAATGGACAGCCGCGCGAGTACTGTACGGACATGTCGCTGTACTGCGAGAGTTCGGCCAAACCGAAATCTGGAATCGGCGTCAAAGAGAGCGGCGGTCGCTCTGAAGCCTGATAAACAGCTTTCGCCTCGCCATGCTCAAAATCATCTATGAACCCGGCAAACGTTGTCTCGACTTCGCCGACGAAAACGTGATCGGCCTCAATCGCATCGTTGAGGCCCATAGAAGCATAGGGGCCACCCATGACAACTGTTTTTCCCTGGGCTCTACATAAGCTGATGACTTCTTTGAGCGACTCCTTCTGCACATACATCGCGCTGGCAAAGACGACATTTGCCCACTTTAGATCGGCGGTCGTGAGCGGACGAACGTTCATGTCAACCAGCCGCCGGTTCCAGGACTTCGGCAGCATCGTCGAGATCGTCAGGAGTCCGAGCGGCGGAAAGGCGGATTTCTTACCGATAAACTTAAGGGCGTGACGAAAGCTCCAGAAAGTGTCGGGAAATTCCGGGTAGATGAGTAGTGCGTTCATAAGAGTGCTATCTGCTTTTGGTGCCTTGCTTCTATTCCAATCTGAAATAGAAGTCAACAGACTTTGGCGGCATAGGAGATGTCTACGCTTGACTCCGACTTTCATACCTGAGTTGTTCTATGCGGTGCCGTCAAAGAACGAGATTCTATAGACGGCATCGACAACTCATTCGGCGACTGGCTCAGGTTGTCGATCATCAATAACCCACTCGTGGACGTTTGGAAGAAATGCAGCACGAATTGCGAGGCCCGAGATGTCATCCGAGTATGTTTCATAAGGCTTGGTGCCTTCCAACACTTCAACGTTCATCTGCCCATTCGGTTCATGCCAATAGCCGCCCGTGAAATGAGTGAACGGCGCGCCTTCCGCGTCCTTGTACCAATGTTGAGGATCGCCGTAGTCGTTGCGCAATTGACGGATCCATTCGTCAGAAGATAGTTGCCGGGCGTCTCTCCGTGCGAACTTGACCTTCCCAATCGCCGACAAGAGCGGCGTCATCATTGAAAGCGAGTAAAGTTTCCATAGTCATCACCTGGCACTGATTTTAGTCTGGCATCAGCGAAACGGCATAACGTCAGCGTTGACCGGGCGCGGCGATCATCAATTCCGGTAGTCATCTAGGGATCGACAGGGGCGATGTCCAACTGGAATTGTATGTAAGACTCAACCGTCATTAGCTCCGTAGTTTCTATTTGATAATTCCAGCGAATGCCGCGAGTCCAATGGGAACGAGCACATATCCCAAAATCATATGAAGTCTTCTGTAGCGAGCGGACCAACGACGGTCCTCTTTGGGAGTCCAATTATCCGCGTCACCAAAATCGATAACAGGAAGAAAGAGATCCAGGCTATACCAAAAGCCCCTATACTTGCCTTTTAAGTAATCGTTGTCATCTGGGTTCTGCGGTTTCATCCAGTCTTCTTTCCGAAACGCGAAAAACCAACCGAGAAGCAAGATTACCGCGCTGACAATCAGCACGCGCTCTTTGTGGCGTCCGTAACCCAGCAACTTGTCGAACGCCAGATTCGCAAACCATTCAATAGCGAACGCTGTTTTTGCTTTCAGTGCTTTCTCGGCTTTGACTTTGGACCAGAGTTCGTCGCGTTGCCGTTGCTGGCCAGCAATAAAGACCGCCGTTGCTTGGTCAGGATATTGGTGCCTTAGAAATAGTGCTTCGAGATTCGAATAGAATTCAGGTTTGTATGCGGTTGCACTTGCAAAATCCTTCAGTTTGTCCCAGGAAGATGGGCTCATATCTTGAAACGTCATTTCATCTATCGTGAGTTGTTGGTTCGGGTTATTGGCTGCGAGGAAATTGGCGTTGTCCAAAAACAGCCCATCCAGCTTTGTTCTCATAAAACTCGTATTGCCGAAAAACTTAGAGCCATTAAGGAAGATGTTGCCAAAGTGTCCGTCGCCAAATCCAACGTAGCCGTAAAACAAAGCGTCTGTCATTTCGGTTGCACCTGACACTTTCATGCTGTCAAAGTCCGCGGCGGCTTGGGTTGGATTCACCCTGGTTTGGTCAGCTTCAGCTTGGTGAAACTCAACTTGATTAGCCATGAAATCACCTTTGACTTCAGTCTCCGTGAAGTCTGCCTCACCTTTAAATTTTGTGTTGTTAAGCCACAAGTCACCGCCGATGTGCAGACTCTTGAAAAAGGTCAAGCAGTGGTCAAATGTACAGTTATCGAATACTAGCTCGAAATCGATAATCGCGGACTCGGCGTCCATACGGCTACGAAACGTGCAATCCTTAAAAAACAGCCGTCGGGTAAAATGACTCCGCTTCAGATCGACCACGTCCTGAAATTCGCAGTTAGCGAAATCAGCGCCGTGTTTAATCTCTTGATTCCTCAGATCAACGGGCCCGACGATGATCGCATTCCGAATGTCTACGCCCGCTGCGGGAACCCTTGAATTGATAGTTAACAGTTCGCTCACGAAACAACCACTTAGTGTTCGTTCTTCTAGCGTTCCTTTCCGAAGATCCGCGGTTCGACCGGCGGCGATTAGCTCGATGACGTGCTCTTCAACCTTAGTCCACTGACGCGGGCACCTGCCATTAACCTTAATTGCGGCGTCCAATATGTCCTCTGTGGGCAGACACTGGCTTGCTCCGGAGTCGGTTGATCCTGGAGACGGCAGACTCTGAGCAAACGCGATCTGGTTAAGCGTCCATAACAGGAAGACTGTAGTGCAACTACTCACTAGCCAACGAGCTTTTAAGGAAATCCGCATTGTGGGGATACCTCTCCTTTGTGGATGAAGCTATGTCTCCGTTGTGCCTGTCGCCGTATTTGCCTACTGTGGAGACGCATTACTCATCTTGGCAGCATAACGTTTGAGACATGTATGTTAAATGTCAGGTCGAGTGTCTACAATGAGCGAGGTGGCTCAGGAGGAAATCGACGATGACAATTCAGGCTCAAGTCCCGGCGTTAGGTGACTTGCTTCTATTCCAATCTGAAATAGAAGTCAACAGAAACAGAAAAGGCCGGGCCCTCCCACAAGCCTAGCCTTTTCCAACACAACCATGTCGGTTGCGTGGGCGGAGACGTTCAGCCTCTATTTGATGTAGAGTAGGGGTAAGGCGCGTGATTGAACACGTTTCCTCGCCCCCCTCTCCGAACCGGACGTGCAACTTTCATCGCATCCGGCTCTCCATTCGCCGGTCATTCTTAGTCTTCTCAGGGTGACATTTGTTGGTGATCGATTTGGTGATCGTTACCGCCTCAGACTAGACGCGCCAAGCTGCGAACGGATTTCGTAGCGGCCCAGTTGTGCTATTGACAAAACGACTATCACAACAAGCTGGAGAGCTGCGTCTATCCTCCTCTAGAGAGAATAGGTTTGGAGAACAGGCCAGCTCTTCGCGCTCGCACTACCTAGATTCTAAGCAAGTACATCGATCTCTGGCTCAACCCTGTTTCGGTTAACGCGGCTTCGATTCGTCTTTTGAATAGATCATTTCGGTGATTTGTTCTAGGAACGCATTCGCATTTTTGTACACACGATCGCTGTCCAACTCTTTCGAATTGAGCGAACCGGAAATCCTGATCAATGATCGTTTCCTATTCGACTTTAGCTCCAGACTCAACACAAACGATGTGTGCGGGCCGGTAGCTTCGGGGTACTCAATCGATCTCGAAATGAGTAGGTTCTTCTCCGAGATGAGCTGCCTTAATCTGATGATTTCCTGATCGGTAAGTTTGTATTCTTTGTGAACTTGTTTGCTGCGTCGGCCGCTTTCCTCGTAAAGAAGCGCATTGCCGTTGATGGTAATGGTCTTCGAAATTGAATAGCTATCCCGGCTATGTTCTGTTCGCGTCTGCGAAATAGAAATGTAAAGACCCCCTGCCTTTTGTCCCAAAACAGGGGCGTTCACCACGCAAAGCAACAAAGCCGGAACGAGGATGCTAGTCCATCGGTAATAATTCTTCATCTCCGCGTTTCGCATCGGCAATTGTCTTGGTGCTATCAATCAGAACTCAACCTTAGCTCAACTCTCGTCCGTTGGGCGCAGGTTCGCGAATTGCTGCGCTCACTGAAGGACTGCCTGTAATCAAGTTGCCTAATTCTTATAATGTCCTATTTAGGCAAGCATGGCGCTGCTCGGCCCGATTGGCAGACCGTTATGATTGGGACCAACCGCAATATGGGCATACCGCAGCTTCGAAAAGAGCTTCCGTGCTACAAACATCTAGCCCCTAACGGGCTTCTTCAGAGCCTTGACTTTTCTACGGCCCAAACCGAAACGAATCCAAAATCCCCGGAAGTTCGCCTTTCTCGCCCACATCCTCTGGGCCATGGACATCAGAACTGGCGGACATGGCGAGGAGAATTAGAGTGGCGCCCTTCCGTGCTCCCGTACCAGGCAGCAGCACGACGCGTCCCCAGACCCGACCCTGGCCGGGCTTTATGCGACTGGTAAAGCGAAACTCGTAGCCATCATACGAGCCGATTCGAATCTCTCCCTCAGAGACTTTCTTGTATTCAGGAAAACCACCCGAGAATTGATCGCTCGTTCGTCCGGCAAGTTGCGGCAACTCATCACGCAGTGCCCAACAGGGGGCCACCGCGAAATTCTCGAAACCATTCGACGCCGTCTTTTCCACCTTAACGAAGCTAGGATCACTACTCGTGCCAGCCTCCGGGTCTCTCTTCCATGAGTTAGGATAGTCGAACGAGAAATCGACATAGTTGTCGGCAAGTTGGCCCGTGAACTGCTCGCTGGAGTTGTGGTAAGTGATGGTGTTCGGGTTTGAACGCCGGTTGCTGTTCTGGTTTGAGTTGTTCTCGTTGCTGGCAGGCAAGCTGCCCAACGCCAGCAGTAGAAAGACTCCTAACCCGGCCAGCGAAAGCAAAGTTCTTTTCAGTTGCTGATTCATCTAGGCTCCTCTTGCGGTTTAGTTTGGAGGCGACAAGAAACGCTATCGCAGCGGCGAAGAGATAAAAGAAAAAGTCCGTTGCGTCGAAGGTTCCCGGAACTAAGCGAGCGAGTTGGCCCAGCTCGCTGCCCGCGCCGAGCAAGAGTCCCACTGACAGCC
>DASZZL010000016.1:0-19392 GCA_035545035.1 Pyrinomonadaceae bacterium | reverse complement strand
CGAAAACATCGTAATCGCGGGGTCTGAAACTGTTGGCTTGCACTGAGACCGGTGTCTGAATCGTCATCGTCGATTTCCTCCTGAGCCATCCGGCTCATTGTAGAGACTCGACCTGACATTCAACATACATGTCTCGGACGTTATGCGGCTTCTCTTTCTAACGGAACGGATCGGACTAAATACTTTGAAACTCGCCAATCACAAAGGAGACAATTATGAATAAGAAACGGTTTCTCTTAACGTTGATTGCGATTCTGGTGGCGCTTGCTGTAGGCGCTGTCTTGAACAGCATTCTCCACGTTCCGACCGCTCAGGCGCAGGCATTGCGGACGGGCTTGTTTGCCCAAACACAAGCCGCCGACAAGGAGCCAATCGCCTTCATTGGGCATGGAGGTTTTTTTGATCAGGATGGCAAACAGATCACGCTGACATTAGAATTTGTGGCCAGGGCCCAGGCCTGGTACCGCGCAAAATTGTCGTCGACTTTAACAGAGAGCAAACGGGCCGAGTTTGCAAACCTTGAGAAGCGGTTATATGCCAACGTAAAAGCTGAGGGGCAGGCCCGCCTCGTGGTTCAGCAGCAGTTGTTAGATTGGCTTTTGGCCAATTCAAAAGAGATCAGCGGCGACGGCCGAACTGTGGGCAAGCTGAATGCCTTGAAATCTGCATTGCATTGGAAGATTCCCGAGCGTGAGAAGCAGGAGCGGTTCAAATACGGCCAAGAGTTTAAGCTTGATCCAGAGATTGAAAAAAAGCTCAAATCACCGGAATTTCAATCCTGGTGAAGGTTCGGTGTTCTTCGCTACTGTCAACGCCGGGCAAATGTATATCAATGAATGCAGCGCGGCGGGTGTTCCGATTCCGCCACCAATTGGACGCCTGGATCCCGCGGGACTGACGGGGTGGAAATCCCAGGGCTTCATACCTCAAAACCAGCAATTTATCGTCGGCAGTCCGGCTGAAGTTCGAACCTTCCAAACGCCCGCGGGCCTGTGTATTGCTTTGCCGCGATATACGGATAACTCACTAACAACCGTTCAACTCGACGGCGTGATTTGCCTGGGGCAGACATCCTCAAAAGTCTGTTTTTGGGACAATCAGATGAATCGTAGTCGGTTTTTTTTCGCCAGCGGCACTCAGATTCCGATCGGCGTGCCGGATCCCAGCATCAATCCCGACGGGCTATATCAAGCCGGCGGGTTTGAACTTTTCAATGGTGACGGTGGTGTGTGCACAGATTGCCATGCGGGACAGAATCCTTACAACATCCACCCTAACGCAGATCTCAATCCTCTCGGGGGAGGCCCGTTGATGGGCGATCTCAATCGGCCGCCACTCAACCTGCCAACGTTCTCAGCATCTCGGTATGACCCGCTGGTGGCAGCGGGATGGCCGCAAAATCAGCTTTCTCTATCTCCAGCTTACGTTCCAGCGGTGTGCTCAGGCTGCCATCGAGCGAGCGGTATCGGCGGGGCATTTCCGCATCTATCGACCGACTTACCCGGTTATTGCAGTGTCCTCAAATCCGCCATTGGGGTCCTACCACTACCGGCGCCAGGCGGCCCGCCGAACCCGCTACCAACGATGCCGCTAGGCGCGCCGGGAAGTCTGAGGTGTACTCCAAATCTGATGTCCTCGGATCCGAGATTTGTCATGTGTACTTCGGCAATGACTGCGTCGTGTAGTCCAGGTCTGATGCCCTCGGATCCGGAATTCGTAGCGTGTACTCCAGAGATTAGCACGCTCGTGAGTTGGTGCGGCGTTCCCGCGAGTTCAGGTCCTTCGGACCGGGGCGACCCGCATCTCACGACCACCAATGGCATAAATTATGACTTTCAGGCTGCCGGAGAGTTTACAGCCCTGCGCAATTCCGACACCCGCTTCGAGCTACAAACCCGTCAAACACCCGTGTCGACCACTTTCACACCGGATGCCAATCCCTATACAGGCTTGGCAAGCTGCGTAAGCTTAAACACAGCAGTAGCGGTCCGCGTTGGCAAGCATCGCGTTACTTACCAGCCAAGTGCCGGCAAATTCGTCAGCGCCGAAGGACTTCAACTTCGCCTTGATGGCGCATTGGTTAGTCTCCCAAGCAGTGGCCTCAATCTTGGCAACGGCAATTTGATCACCAGAGCTGATTCGAGCGGCGGCCTGGACATCAACCTGTCGGATGGAACTCACTTAATCATCACCCCAACCTTTTGGACGGACCAGGGCTATTGGTATTTAGATATTGACGTTCTGAATACGCCGGCCCGTGAAGGCACGATGGGACACATCCCGGTCGCCAATTGGTTGCCGCTGGCGCCGAATGGATCGTCGTTTGGCTCGGCTCCTGCGTCTCTTGCAGACAGACATGTCCTGCTGAACCACAAATTTGCTGATGCGTGGCGGGTGACAAAAACCACAAGCCTTTTTGATTACGCGCCAGGTACCTCAACCGATGATTTTACCAATCGCGAATACCCACCAATACCCGGCGAATCTTGCAGGTTGGCCGGCGCCGCCAGACCACCTGTAGAGCCGATGAAACCTGAGCTCGCCAGAAGACTGTGTAGCGCTATCAAGGACAAGGTTGTCTTTGAGAATTGCGTGTTTGACGCTACTGTGACTGGAGATGCGGGAGTGGTCAAGGCCTATCTGCGTTCGCTGAAATTGAGGGAGAACGCTACCATTGGAGTTCCGTAACCGCTCGATCCGCTGTCGCGGTTCACGTGCGCACCCGCGAGATGAAATACAACGCGCCGCCGGCGAAAATTACCACTGGCGTCCACGCTGCAACCGCGGGAGGCAGCAGCGCGTGCTCTCCCAACTGCTGAAAGCCTCCGGAGACCAGCCAGAACAACAAGCTGACGACCACTGCGGCGCACAATGCCAACACGGTGGTCTTGCGCCCGAAAGAGATCGCGAGCGGCATTCCCACCAGCGCCATCACGATCACGCTGAACGGTTCGGCGTACTTTCGTTGCAGAGCAACGGCGAGCGGCGCAGTCTCGGCGCCTCTTTCTTTCAGTGTCTTGATGTAAGTGCGCAGATGCTCGGCGCTCAATTGCGACGGGCGATCGACAGTTGGCTTGAACACGGCGGGCGGATCGACGCCGGTTATTCTCATGGTCTCAGCCGACTGTCGACTGACTTGCGGCGCGTCCAGACTGATCCAATGGGCCCCGGCGATTTCCATTTCGCTCGCGGTGAGCCACTTCCCTTCCTCGCCTGAGGTCACGCGCATCAGTTCAACGCCCTGTGCATCAAAGTCATAGATTGAAGGTTTCAACAACATCTGGCGCTGTTCGTCGAACTCGTAAGAGAATATTCGCGCACCATCAGCGCTCATCAGCCAACGGCGTCCTGAGCCGCCGGCAATTTGCCCGATGTTTCCCCCACGGATTTTAGCCCGCAGGTTGTCCTGTCTAACATTTGCTTCGGGCATGACGCGTTCCTGGATTGACCACGAAGCGAAACCAATCAGAATGGCGAAAGCCAGACCGGGCAGCATCAGGCGGTAGACGCTCTGGCCGCTGGCCCACCACGCGACGGCTTCCCTTCTCCGCGCAGTAAGCGCGTAGGTCATCAGCACGGCCACCAAAACGCTGCCAGGGAATAATTCGACGCTTACCAGTGGGAAGAGATAGAAAAGATACTGGGCGACCAGTTTCACGCTGGCCGCATTCGAGGCGATGAAGCGCCATAATTCGAAGATGGTGAAAATATTAAAGATCAGCGCCAGCGCCAGAAAGCCAAACAGAAAACTAATTACCATCGCGCGCAGAAGACTAAGGTCAAGCAGGCTTGGAAAACTAACGAGCCACTGTCGCATGCCGGCATGGCTTGAAGTCCGCTTAGCTTGTTCGTCCGGCGCAGCGGTCTCTTCTTTTGCGCGCTTGAACCAGGCCCTGATTTCCCGGCGCTTCAAAGCAAGCAGTCCGATCGCGACCGCTAACGTCAACGCGCTCGCCAGCCACGCGCCCAAAACGGGTGGCAACGAACCGGCGCGCGCCATTTGATCGCCGGCCAGAGTGAACAGGTAATAGATCAACAGCACCAGCAGCGACAGCAGAACTCCCAGACCGCGTCCGCCCCGTCGCACCCGCAATGCCAACGCCGCGCCAAACAGTGAGAACAGGAGCGGCGAAAGTGAAAACGCGAGACGCTTGTGCAATAACATTGTAGCTTCACGACCATCGTTGCTCGTGACTCGGGCGGCGAACTCACGCAGTTCGGTCCAACTCATTTCTTCGGGATTGGAGTCAGCTTTTTGCATACTCGCAAGTAGGCCGCCCCTCCCAATATTGAAATCGAAACGAAACTGTGCGAGTCGTTCAACTGTGTACGACTGGTCGCGTGCGTCTGCCGCCGGCAGCTTTGTCCGAACTGCGTCCTGCAACACCAGTTCGGATTTTTCCGCCGAGGCATCTATGCGGCCCGATCTTGCTGTTGTCAGATACGTCGAGTGATCCGCCGCCTGTGACCGAATGAAAACGCGGCCCCACTCGCCGCGTGACTTGTCACCGTCGCGGACGTAGATCACGTGGCCGGGAATGTCGGTAGTAAAAGTGCGAGGTTCAACCGGAGAATCCAGCTTGTACAGAGCGCTACGAACCAAAACCACGCGCAGTTGCCGCTGGGCGCGCGGCGCCTCTTGCAGGTTCAAGTACAACGCCCCGATGGTGGCGATCGCGCCGAGCGCGAGCGCCGGCCAGAGCATTCTGAAAGTGCTCACCCCCGCAGCCCGCATCGCTACTAATTCGCTGTCGCTGCCCATACGCCCCAACCCGATGATGGTTCCGGACAGCACGGCCATCGGGATGGTGAACACCAGAACATTCGGCAACAACGCGAGCGCGACGCCATAGACGAATCCCGCTGGCACCAGGCCATGAGAGATTCCCTCAAGGTAGCGGACAGTCTGTTGGGCGAAAAGAATCGCCGTCAGCAGAATGAGGGAAATCAGAATGTAAGGGGATATCGCCTTGAGAATGTATCGCTCGATTAATCTTCGGTTGGCCATCATGCAGAATTGGTTCGATTGCGGGCTAGCGTGATGTTATTCCAACGACTGTCCTAGGCCGGCGCTCCAGCGCGCGCACGAGGAGGCGATGCGTGAATTCGGCTAGCTCTGTTTGGGCTTCGGCCGAAAGTTGAGCCGAAGAGTTTGCGAATTCAAGCGGCGCAAGCTTCTGAGTGGCAGTCAGACAGCGGCGAATCTCAATCGACAAGACCGAGCCCATACCGTGGCTGCAAGCGTAGCAACGCGGCCGCGCTTCAGAATCTACATAAACTAACTCGTCTTCAACGAAATGCTTGTTGCATTGCGCGCAGTCGCGCAGGTCTGCAAACAGGCCTGCCAGACGCAGCAGCCACACTTCGAAATACCGCACGACGAGATTAGGTCTGTCGGGTAACGAAGCGAGCGCATCAATACACGCTTTCACCATTCGATAAAGTTTATCGTTAGCCTCGTGCGGCGGCGCAAACTCGCTAACCAGTTCCGCAATGTACGCCAGGGCGTCGATCGAATCGGGGTGTGCAGCCAGCTCGAAGTTGGATTTTAGGATTTCAGCCTGCGAGATGGTAACGAGTTCCCGGTTCTCTTTCTCGTAGAAGTCCAGCTTGATAAAAGTGAACGGTTCCAGGGCGGCGCCGAAGCGGCTCTTCATGCGGCGGGCGCCCTTGGCCACGGCCCGAACCAAACCGGCGTTGCGGGTGAGGCATAACACGATTCGATCTGCTTCAGCCAGATTGTACGTGCGCAGGACGATTGCGTCGGTATTGACCAGTCCCATCCGAGTTAAGAAACGACTTTAACGAAGGGGCAGAAAATACAGGGCCCAGCCGAGCGCCAAAGCGATGAGCATGAACTGGGCAAAGACTTTCAATCCGTAAATCAATCGATGACGATTGGTGCCCTTGGCAACGACACCAAAAACGATGGCAACCAGCGTGGCGAATACGGCCATCCAGAGCAGGTGCTTCATTGCTTCCTCCTCGCCGCAATATCGAACGCATCAAGCATTGCCAGGTAGTTCAGCAAGCCCGCGACCACGAGGAACGTGTTGCCATATTCGAACGTAACTCGGGCAGCAGCTTGGGGGGTGTCGAGAAACCCAAGATTCAGGAGCCAGCAGAGAATGTATAGGAGCCCCGACCCCAGATCACCCACCATCCACAAAGCTGGAACCAGGGCCGCCAGCCCCTGCTCGCGTCCTCCGATAGTAAACAGGTGTCCTCCAAGTGAGAAGCCGATTAGAAACATGCTCCAGACTGCGCCACCCAAAAAAAGTCCGCGCACCCACCGTTTCTGGATCAGGTGTCCCAGACCGGGCACGACCCACGCCGCCGCGCCAATTAGCCAGGCGCGACGCTGTGCAGCTTCGCTAAAATCCGAACGAGATTGTTTCTCTAACACTAAGCTCTCACCCTCTCAAAAAAAGTTCAATCGCCTGTCATGAATAAGACAAGGCACAACCTTAAGTTCTATGGTAAACGAAAGCAAATATCAGGCAAATCCTCAAACGTCGGCTTGGCGACCGCTCGGCTCTTACTTCCGAGCAACTGCGTTCAGGAGACGCCACATCAATACCGAAGAAACTTCTCTCGTATCGCCTTGAACTCTCTGAGCGGGTCACGCCAGGAGTCCGCGATCTTTTTCAGAGATTCGCCCCGCTCGATCGCTTCGCGCAATGCAGAAGTCCCGGCAATCAGGTCGAACGGGTTACGATCGTATTCATACTCGTACGGTGGATCTTTCCAGCGAAAGTTTGCGCCGTACATGTCGAAGGCGGTTTTGACAATCGCGACGCCCGTGATTACCGGCTCGAAGGCCTCGCGATCGATGACGTGAATCTGAACTCCTCCGCACGCGTGACCGCCGTGCTTCTGAAACGTCGGTACAAATACACACGAACGAAAATAGACGCCTGGCAAATCGTAACTGGACAGCGCATCTGCGAACTCTTCCGCGTTGATATATGGAGCCCCGACCAGTTCAAAGGGCCGCGTAGTTCCCCGCCCTTCGGACACCTGGGTCCCTTCCAGATGTACGGTGCCGGGAAAAACCGCCGCCGCATCGATGGTTGGAATGTTAGGCGAAGGCAGAACCCAGGGTCCATCCGTGTCGTCATACCAGAGTTCGCGGGACCATCCGGACATTGGCACGCACTCAAAGTCGCAATCAATTCCGAATTCGGCATTGAACAGACAGCCGAGTTCGCCGTCAGTCATTCCGCTTCTGGTTGGAATCGGAAACTGACCGACGAACGAGGCGAACGCTGGATCCAGGACGTTGCCGGCTACTTGAGTTCCGCCAATGGGATTCGGCCGGTCGCAGGCAATCACCTGCTTGCCAAACCTCTTCGCCGCACGCATGCAGTTAGCGAGCGTGTAAACAAAAGTATAGATTCGGCAGCCGACGCCTTGCAGGTCCACAACAATGATGTCGACGTCACGAAGCATCTCTTCCGTCGGTTCGCGCGTTTCACTGTAGAGCGAATAGATCGGCAGCCCCGTCTTGCGATCAATGGCATGCGCGGTCTCGATCATGTTGTCTTGCACATCGCCGCGAATTCCATGCTGCGGTCCGAAGAGCGTGGTTAGTTTGATATCGGGGTGTTGATGAAAAACGTCGGCAACATGTCGAAAGCCGTGGTCGACCGATGCTTGATTGCAAACCAGACCAACGCGCGCTCCGCGCAGCAGGTCAATCTTTTCAGTCAGCAGCCTTTCGACGCCCAGTTTAATCGGTTGTAGATTCTTCGCCATTTCCGTTTCCAGTTAACCACACAGAACCGAACCGCCGTTCACATTAAGAATTTCACCGTTGATGTGCCGCGCCCACTCGGTGCAAAGGAAAACGATGGGCCAGGCTATGTCTTCCGGCGTGGCCACGCGCCCGACGGGGATCGAATCCTCGATCGATTTTCGAAAGCTGGCGTCAGCGAAGACATCCGCGCACATGTCAGTGTCGACCCATCCTGGGGCAACTGAATTGACATTGATGCCAAAGGCCCCCAGTTCGGCTGCCAGCGATTTTGTGAAAGAGATCTGGCCGCCTTTTGAAGCCGCATAGTTCGAAACGTTTGCCTCACCACGCTGGCCCGCGGTTGAGCTGACGATCACGATGCGGCCAAACTGTTGTCGCTTCATCTGGGGCACGGCCGCGCGGCAAACGGCCCAGGTACCTTTGAGGTTCAGATCCATCGTTCGATCCCAAACTTCTTCCGTCATTTCGTCAACCGACGCGCCTTCCCAGATTCCCGCGTTGCAGACAAGAAAATCAATGCGTCCGAAGCGCTCAATGGTCGCGTCGATCAGACGCTTTGCTTCAGATGGCCGCGAAACATCGGCCCGCACAGCAATCGCTTCGACGCCCATGGCCTCGGCATGCCGCACCGTTTCTTCCGCGGCGCTTTCGTCTCTGACGTAGTTCACAACGACGCGGGCGCCGAGCCTCGCGAAGCATTCGACCGCTGCCCGTCCAATGCCGCGCGAGCCGCCGGTTACGACTGCAACTTTGTCTTTCAGGTTTAGAGAAGGAATCAGCGCTGGATCCATGCGAAGTTTGTTGTGTGAATCGGATTCATGAATGATCGATCAGGCTAACGCGTTTGACGAATCAATTAAGCGTTACTGCCGCCGCCTCGCTTGCCGAAGAATTGATTTCCGCGAACCTTCGAGCCTCTGCAACGAAGCGATTGAACAACGCTCGCGAAAGCTCGTCCCGTTCCCAGCCAAGTTCCGGATGCCACTGCACGCCGAGCACGAAGCGGTCGCTGCGCGGATCCTCTACCGCTTCGACGATTCCGTCCGTAGCCCAGGCCGCAGCTACCAGTTCCCTTCCCAACGTTTCGATCGCCTGATGATGATGGCTGTTGACTGGCGCGTTTTCAGAACCCGCCAGTTTACCGAGCATGCTGTCTTCCAGAATCCGCACACGGTGCGAGTGCCGATCGCGCGGCACGCCTTGCTCGTGCTTCATGGCCTTCGGTAATTGACTGGCGATGTCCTGAATCAAGGTGCCGCCGCGCGAGACGTTCAAGGACTGAATCCCGTAACAGATCGCAAAGAGCGGCACGCGTCGCTTTTCAGTTTCCGCCAGCACCAGCAAATCAGTTTCGTCCTTCAGTGGATGAACACTTCCGAGTTGCTGATGTGGTTCATGACCGTAGCGCTGCGGATCTATGTCCGAATCGCTGCCGGGAAGCAGCACGCCGTCCACAGAGTCCATGACGCCCGCTATGTAATCCGCGCGCGGAATCAGCGGAATGTTCACCGGCAGACCGCCGGCGGCTTCAACAGCTTCGCTGTAATAGCGCGAGAGATAAAAACGATTCGTTTCCAATTCGATGCGCATCGTAATGCCGATGCGCGGCCGGTGCTCGTTCATTGATTGACGCTAACCTCGCTTCCGAAACCTGACTCGGCTCATAATAACGCAAACGCCTCTCTCCTTCCCAATCTCCCTATGCTCGCGGCCAGAAACCAGCGCCTCGCTTGACTATTCTTCGCGCCAGTTCCTATAGTGCTCTTTCGCTGATGAACAAGAAAAAATCTTTACGAGTGCGCAGCACGACCGTCTTACTGGTGCGGCGTGATGGACATGTGGCGATGGCCGGCGACGGCCAGGTGACCGTGGGTGAAACCGTGATGAAGGCCAGCGCGAAGAAAGTGCGCCGGCTCTACAACGACAAAATCCTGGCGGGATTTGCCGGCGCCACCGGCGACGCATTTTCGCTCCTGACTCGATTTGAAGGAAAGCTTGAACAGTATCATGGAAATCTTGAGCGGGCGGCGATCGAGTTGAGCAAAGAATGGCGAACCGACAAGATCTTGCGCCATCTCGAAGCGCTGTTGGTGGTCGCTGATCAAGAGAGTTCCTTTCTGCTCTCCGGCAATGGCGACGTGATTTCGCCCGACGATGGCGTGCTCGCGATTGGCTCGGGCGGTTCATACGCGCTCGCCGCCGCGCGAGCGCTGCTAGCCAACACGCAGTTGTCGGCGCGCGAGATTGCGCTCGAGGCGATGCGCATCGCCGGCGAGATTTGCATTTACAGCAACGCTAACATCCTGGTCGAAGAACTGTGAATCCAGCGAGGTTGCCTTGAGAGTTGGCCGGCCGACACTTCACCAGCATGCTATCCTTTCTCCAGTTTTGAATTAGACGATGGTTATTTATCTGGCAGGTGAAACCGAAGAACACGAAGCGCGTCTTGACGACATGACGCCGCGCCAAATTGTGGCCGCACTCGATAAGCACGTCATCGGACAGAATGCGGCCAAGCGCGCTGTCGCGATCGCGCTGCGCAATCGCGTGCGCCGCAAAAAGCTGGCCCCCGACCTGGCGGCGGACGTGATTCCGAAAAACATCATCATGATCGGTTCGACCGGCGTCGGCAAGACGGAGATCGCCCGGCGGCTGGCGCGCATGTCGAACTCGCCTTTCCTGAAAGTTGAAGCGTCAAAGTTTACTGAAGTTGGCTACGTAGGCCGCGACGTCGAAAGCATGATTCGCGATCTGACCGAAATCGCGGTCGACATGACGCGCCAGGAAAAGATCGAAGAGATTGCGGAGAAGGCGGAGCTGAACGTGGAAGAACGCGTACTGGATATTCTGCTGCCGCCGCCAAAGTCGTCCTCGCCCACTCCAATCTTCGATTTCGATTCCGGCGAAACGACTGCGCCGGTTTTGGTTCCTGAGTCGGAACCACGCGACGAAAACTTCGCGCGCACCCGCGAAAAGCTTCGCACTCAATTACGCTCGGGCAAGCTCGACAACCGTCTGGTCGAGATGGAAGTGCGCGAGAAAAGCTTTCCCACGATCGAGCTGGCCGGCCCGATGGGCGTCGAAGAGATGGGCATCAACATGAAAGACATGCTCGGCAATCTCTTCCAGGGCCGCAGCAAGCGTCGCAAGATGCGCGTCGACGAAGCGATGGATTATCTGATGCAGGAAGAGGAAGAGCGGCTAATCGACATGGACGCAGTGGCGCGCGCCTCGCTGGAACGCGTCGAATCGTCCGGCATTATCTTTCTCGACGAGATCGACAAAATCGCCGGCCGCGAATCGGGCCACGGCCCTGACGTATCGCGCGAGGGCGTGCAGCGCGACATTCTGCCGATCGTCGAAGGCACTACGGTTAATACGCGCTATGGCATGGTGCGCACCGATCATATTCTGTTCATCGCCGCCGGCGCGTTTCATGTTTCCAAGCCTTCCGACTTGATTCCCGAGTTGCAGGGCCGCTTTCCGATTCGCGTCGAACTCGAATCGCTGACCATAGAAGATTTCAAGCGAATCCTGACGGAGCCTAAGAATTCTCTCGTCAAGCAATACAGGGCATTGATGGAGACAGAAGGCGTCAAGCTCGATTTCACCGGTGACGCGATCGACGCAGTTGCCAACTTTGCCGCGCGCGTTAATCAAAACACGGAAGATATCGGCGCCCGCCGTTTGCACACAATCATGGAAAGGCTTTTGGACGAGATTAGTTTCGAAGGGCCGGACCTCGAGCCAAAGGAGAAATCGATCGATGCAGCATACGTCGAGCTGATGCTTGCCGATACCGTGAAGGATCAGGATCTAAGCCGTTATATTTTGTGACCCGCTCTTTGCAATTGCCCTTTCTTGTCTGAATTCTCAAGTGACTACGCCGAAGCCCCATCGCCAGCCAATCGCGCATCAACTTCTATTATTGTTCGCAGTCTCGGCACTTTCTTTGGCGCCCACGTGCGGGAAGCGCAAGCCTCCGTTGCCACCTATCGAGAGAGTTCCACAGCGCACGGAACTCCTTTCGGGCGCGCAACGTGGCAACCAGGTAATTCTCAGTTGGCCTGCGCCACGACGAAACGCCGGCGAAGGCAGCGTGCAGAGCATCCGTCGCATTGACGTCTATCGCGTCGCGGAAAAGCCGAATGCGCCGTTGTCCATGACCGAAGAAGAATTCGCCGCGCGCGCAACTTTGGTGGGCTCGGTGCCTTACAGCGAGATCAAAAGAGTTGGCGACAATCTCACCTACACTGATGCGCTTGAATTAGCCGGTGTTCCCGCGCGCCTTCGATACGCGCTGCGCTTTGTAAATTCAGCCGGACAGAGCGCGGCCTTTTCTAACTTTTTACTAATCGAGCCGGCAGCGCGCGTCGCAGAACCTCCGACCAACGTCAGCAGGAAGGTTTCCGAAACAGCAATCACGATCAATTGGGAAGCGCCAAAGACGAACATTGACGGCTCGACGCCAGTGAATCTGCTTGGCTACAACGTCTATCGCGCGGACGCTTCGCAGCCGGAAGTCAGCCAGAAACCGATCAATCAAGAGTTGATTGCCACTACGAAGTATCAGGACCGAAGTTTCAAGTTTGGCCAGCGATACACGTACGTCGCGCGCACGGTTTCACTCGGCACCGAGGGCAAGCCGGTTGAGAGTCTCAATTCCAACAGCGTGGAGGCCAACCCGGTCGATATTTATCCGCCGTCCGCGCCCGGCCCGGTTGGACCGAATGCATCCCCCGGTCGAATCTCGCTCTTTTGGCCGGCGAATCCTGAACCTGATGTGGCGGGGTACACCATCTATCGCTCAACCGATCCGAATCTGCCGAAAGATCGTTGGACGAAACTAACGCCAACGCTTTACCCGCGCACGACGTTCACTGATGAGAATGTCGAAGCAGCTAAGACCTATTATTACTACATCACCGCGACCGACACTGCTGGCAACGTGAGCCCGCCATCCGAAGTTGTTTCGGAAACGGTGCCTTAAGGGAGCGCAGGCATCCGCGTCCGCATGAGCGCGCAGTGCCAACAACTCGCGATCGCGTTCCCACGCTTCCTTGATTGGCAGCCTCGCAGAAAAAATACCCGGCTCCGCTGTTAACGGAACCGGGCAGAGTGTTCCTCTTGCCCTCCCTCACGGTCGGGCTTCCGACACCGATTCTCAGTACCGTCGCAGATCGAGGATCAAACTCAGTACGTCGCCGAGAATATTGTGAGACCCATTCGAGTAGAGGCCGTACTGAGAGCGGCCGTAGTAACCGTCTTCATAACCGCGACGAAATCCCTCGCGGAAATAGTACTGATACTCGCTTACGTCCACGTAGTATCCGTCGTAGCCGTAGGTTGCATCACCAAAAGCGTCACCGCCTTCGTAATCGAAACGCCACCCGTCTTGACGGTCGGCTGCTCCGGCGCGATAGCCTTCGTCGTAACCTTGATTCACTGCTCGCCGGAGCAAGTCAGCGCCATATTGATTCACGTCGAAATACCGGTTGTCGCGATAGTACCGATAGCTGGGGTCGCCGTAGTCGTAGTAGGTAAAGCCTTGCAACCGTACCTGGTCCTGGCGCAGACGCTCCCAATAGCGTTGCTGAAATCGCCATTGATTCAGACGCCTTTGCTCCTGTAACCGTCGCTCATGCTCGCGCCACAAGCGCTGTCGCTGATCCTCGCCCCGCCGAAACTCGTTCTGCCGCGAGCGCAACGATGCGTCTTCGCGACGCCGCCATTCCTCGCGTTGCCGGTCAGACAAGCGCCGCGATTGATTCTGATCACGCCATTGGCGGTTTTGATTATCGCGCGCCTGGCGTTCCTGTTCGGCCCTGCGGAGCTGTTCTTCATTCTGTCGTCGCTGCTGTTCCGCGTTGCGTCGTTGTCCTTCAGCCTGACGCTCCTGATCAAACCGGCGTCCATCCACTTCCTTCTGAGTTCGCCGTTGCTGCTCAGCGATTCGACGTTGTTCTTCAGCCTGACGCTCCTGATCAAACCGGCGTCCATCCACTTCCTTCTGATTTCGTCGCTGCTGTTCCGCGTTACGACGCTGCTCTTCTGACTGACGCTCCTGATCGAGCCGGCGTCCATCCTGCTCCTTCTGATTTCGTCGCTGTAGTTCAGCGTTGCGACGTTGCTCTTCCGCCTGACGCTCCTGATCGAGCCGGCGTCCATCCGCTTCCTTTTGGTTTCGCCGCTGTAGTTCAGCGTTGCGACGTTGCTCTTCGCCTTGTCGCCTCTGTTGATCTTCGTTCTGGCGCTGCTGGTCCTGCGCCTGTCTATCGGCGTTGCGGCGCTGTTCCTCCGCCTGCCGTCGTTGCTCCTGCTCATTATTCTGTCGCTGCTGGCGATCAGACTGATCCTTGTTGTCGCGTTGTTGCCGGTCTTCGCGCACCTGCGGGCGTTGCTGATCCCGGTCCGAACCACCCTGGCCGACTGCGACGACACTGGCGCTCAGCAAAGAAACAACGCCCAGCGCCAACAACATCGCGATGCGACTAAGGCAACTGTGTTTCATGATGATCCTCCTGCTCGGGAGAGAGGCTGAGGGGAAAGTGATTTCGCCGCGACTGATTGCAATTAGTATTCCCAGAGCTTCAATTTGCAGATTCACATTACGCGTGACGCCCCAGGGGCAGTCGAGCAACACGATATGGTTATCGCCTAGACCGTATCAGGCAGCCGGCCCACACCGAAGCGAGGTTTGCTCGCTGTCATTCCCGCTCTGTTTCGCTTATATTTATGACCAGGCAGCAATTCAGGAGGCACACATGAAGTTCTTTCTCGATACCGCGAATCTGGACGAGATTCGCAAAGCCGCGGCGCTGGGTTTGGCGGACGGCGTGACGACCAATCCAACGCTAATCTCAAAGGAAGGCAACGTCGATTTCAAGCAGCACATTGCCGAGATTTGCAAAATTGTGTCCGGGCCCGTCTCGGCCGAAGTGACAACGCCCGACAAGGACGAAATGCTAAAGCAGGGGCGCGAGTACGTGAAGATTGCGCCCAACGTAGTCATCAAGTGTCCACTCACAGTGGACGGACTGGAAGCCACTCGAATTCTGAATGACGAGGGAATCAAGGTGAATGTGACGCTTTGCTTCTCGGCGGCGCAGGCAATCTGTGCGGCGAAAGCCGGCGCTTCGTTCATTAGTCCCTTCCTGGGTCGGCTGGACGACATTGGTGATAACGGGTTGCGACTGCTCGAGGAAATCATCGAGATTTACGACAACTACGGCTGGAAAACCGAAGTGCTGGCCGCCAGTCTGCGTCATCCGATTCACGTGATCGAGGCCGCGCGCCTCGGCGCGGATATCGGGACGATGCCTTACAAGGTGCTGGAGCAGTTGCTGAAACATCCGCTTACAGACAAAGGACAGGATCAGTTTTTGGCGGATTGGAAGAAGCGAGCAGCGAAAGCTTAGGGTGGGGGGGATAGGGTGTAGGGGGTTGGATGAAGAGTAATTCGCTGAAACTCGCCACACCCTTTACCCAATCCGTATCGCGTGTCGTCGTTCAGCATCTTGGGAGAGAGGTTGGATGACGAATAATTCCACTCATTCGCTAAACCCTACACCCAATCCCCTAGCCCCTGTCGTCGAGGCGCGCGGCCTCACCAAAATCTACGACAAGCAACGCGCGGTTGACGCTATCGACTTCTCGGTCAAACGCGGAGAGACGTTCGGTCTGTTGGGACCGAACGGCGCGGGCAAGTCGACGACGATGCGGATGATCGCCTGTCGCGCGCCTCTCACTTCCGGCGAGCTTTTTGTCGAAGGCCTCGACGTTCGCATCGAAGGCAGACAGATTCGCTCACTGATTGGCGTAGTTCCTCAGGAGACTAATCTCGATCCCGATCTCAACGTCTTGCGGAATCTGATCGTTTACGCAAGTTATTACCGCATCTCAAAGACGCAAGCTTTGCAACGCGCCGACGAAATGCTTCACTTCATCGGTCTGAGCGGTCGCGCCGGCGCGAAGATCGATCATCTCTCCGGCGGAATGAAACGCCGTCTGATGATCGCGCGCGCCCTGCTTCATAACCCACGTCTGCTCGTTCTTGATGAACCTACAACCGGCCTTGACCCGCAAGTTCGTCAGGAAATATGGCAAAAGCTCGAGGAGCTGCGGCGAGTCAGCGGCGTGACTATTCTGCTTTCGACGCACTACATGGAGGAAGCCGAAAAGCTTTGCGAGCGTTTGGTGGTCATGGATCGCGGACACATTCTCGCCAGCGGCACGCCGAGCGATTTGGTCTTGTCGAAGGTTTCGCGTTACGCGCTGGAAGTGCGCGACGCGGGCGACCTGCCGCTGCACTCGACACACGACGGTGTGGCCGCGGTCGCTCGCAACAATGCGCATTTGTACTTTGCCGCTGATGCGGAAACCCTGACGCCGATCATGAAAGAGTATGAAGGCCGCCGCCGGATGATTCGCTTGTCGAATCTTGAGGATGTTTTCCTTCAGCTCGTCAGCGACAATGAAGAGGTTTCGCATGGGACTAACGATCGATCTGAGGCGGTGCAGGCACAATATGATGGTTTCACAGTCTAGCGCCGTAGGCGCGAAATATTTATAGCATCAGAGCTTTTTCTTGTTTCCAGCTCCCGCAGGCGTGAAAGTGAACTTTCACGCCTGCGGGCTGAGTTCCAAGTGACGTTCGCGAGCTATAAACATGCCGTGCCTACGGCACTCTGAAACAGCGAAGCATCATGGGAGCAGCCGCTATTACCGTTCGCGTCTGCAAGTATGACGGCACCGAGTATCGTCGCTGGAACGCGCGCGTCGCGCGACGTGAGGGTCCGCTAATCGTGCTTGATGCCGAGTTCGAATTTGATGTAAAGCATCATTTGCTCGGAGACATTCGGCGTGGGACTCGGACGATTGAATATTACTGGCTCCAGCGCTGGTACAACGTCTTTCGGTTCCTCGAAGATGACGGCAAGACGCGCCTCTATTACTGCAACGTGAACATGCCGCCGACGTTTGAAAATGACACGCTGAGTTACATCGATCTCGATATTGATATTCTGGTGCAGCCGGATCTTTCATATCAGGTTTTGGACTTGGAGGAATTTGAAGCGAACGCCGCACGCTATGGCTATTCGGAGGAAATCAAAAGCCAGGCGCGGTTGTCTGTTGATGAGCTGATCTCGATGATCGAAACGCGTCAGTTCCCTTTTGGTGAAAAATGAATTCTGACTCTGCGGCTTCGCCGCCTGATGTGCGGTGGCGGCTCTGCCCCACCGGAAAGAGTGTTGGTGACTAGTTCTGGGGCTATGCCCCATTTACTGGGCACAGCCCGAAAGGTGAATTTCGTAGAGTCTTCCGGAAGGTCAGAGACGTTCCGCACATCGGGCGGCCAAGCCGCAGAGAAGAAGCGCGTCAATGAACACGAAGATTGAAACGATTCGCGAGGGGCTTTCACCTGGACGCCGATCTAGTCTCGCTATTACGCAAATCAACTTACGCGATGCGTTCGCCGTCTGGCGGCGCGATGTCGAAGTCCATCTGCGTTTGTGGAAGATGAACCTGATTGCGCCGGCAATCGAGCCTGTCTTCTCGGTTCTCGCGTTCGGTTGGGGCTTGGGCGCGCTCGTCGCCGGAAAAGTCTCCGGCATTTCTTATCTGTCATTCGTTGGCGCGGGCATACTCGGCCTCACCGTTCTGATGCGTGCGATGTTCGAGACGACTTATGCCGCATACTTCCGGATGGTCTATCAATCGACTTACGACGCAATCCTGGCCACGCCCGTCGATGCCGAATCGCTCGCCTTCGCGGAAATTCTCTGGGCCATCACCCATGCAGCGCTCGACACGGTGATCATCCTGATTGTGCTGGTCATCTTCGGCGCGGCAACTTCTCCGTGGGCCGCGCTCGCTGCGTTGCCTTTGCTCGTCGGGAGCGTCTTTATCGCGGGCCTGTCGCTGGGATTCACGGCGCACGTTCACGACATCGACGCTTTCAATATCTACATGGCCGCGTTCTTCACGGTCATGCTGATCTGCGGCGCGTGGTTTCCGGTTGACGTGCTTCCGGTGTGGCTTCGCTGGATCGCGTACGCTATTCCCTTGACCGAATCAATTGATCTTACTCGGGCGCTTCTGACCGGCCGCTTTCTCTCGCGGCACGTCTATGAGGCTGCTTATCTGGTAATATCTGCGATCGTGGCCTGCGAATGGGCGATGAGGAGTCTGCGGAAGAGGATGGTGGCGTGAAAAATGTGTCTTAAGTACTGAGTTATGAGTTCACGACATATCCACAAGGTCACGAGCTTCGCAATCGGGATTATAATATGCGCGACACTTCTTGGCGGCACCTGCGACCCAGGCATTAGATACAGTCCGAAGGACTGGTCAAAGACAGACGGGGTTAGATTCTCAAAGAGTTTCGGTTTACTTGATATTACGCTCCGCCCAATCGGTGGGCTAATTGAATAAGGATATTACGCCGGAGATTAGTATTGGCAATCGCAGCAAGTTGCCTGCGATTGTGGAGAGGGCAGTTCTAAGAGGCAATGGCTTGGAGCATATTGCTCAACCATTTGGCGACAAGAAATGGGTTACCATCTCGCCGGGCGACAATCGCAGGATCGACATTAAGTGGGAATTTGAAACCTACATCGACGAGGTTTTGAAAGACCCTGTTGAGATTGATCTCACAATCAAACTCGGTGACGAAGAAACTGAGGTCAAGATCCCGATGGTTAAAACCCTTGGCTAGAGGCATTACTTCTTTATGAGTCCTGAATGATGAGTTCACAAAAACAACAACCCTCGAAACTTTCCAAGCTCGATCAGCTCCGCGAGCGCGAGCAACGCGCGAAAGAAGGCGGAGGCGCCGCGCGGATTGAGAAGCAGCACGCCGCCGGCAAGATGACTGCGCGTGAGCGCGTCGAGTTTCTGCTGGACGACGGCACGTTCCAGGAGTTCGACAAATTGGTCGAGCATCGTTCGCGTGACTTTGGGATGGAGAAAGAACTCTATCCCGGCGATGGCGTGGTAACGGGGCATGGCTTGATAGATAGCCGCAAAGTATTCGTCTTCGCGCAGGACTTCACCGTCTTTGGTGGTTCCCTTTCCGAAACGCACGCCGAAAAGATTTGCAAAGTGATGGACCTGGCGATGAAGGTCGGCGCGCCCGTCATCGGCCTGAACGATTCCGGCGGCGCGCGCATACAGGAAGGCGTCGTCAGTCTCGGCGGCTATGCGGACATTTTTCTGCGCAACACCTTAGCCAGCGGCGTCGTCCCACAAATCAGTTGCATCATGGGTCCGTGCGCGGGCGGCGCGGTGTACAGTCCGGCGATCACTGATTTCAACATCATGGTCAAAGACACGTCCTACATGTTCATCACCGGTCCGGACGTAATCAAAACCGTAACGCACGAAGACGTGACGAAGGAAGAACTCGGCGGCGCGGACACGCACAATCGGAAGTCGGGTGTTGCCCACTTTGCTGCTGATTCAGATGAGCACGCGCTGCGTATGGTGCGCGAGCTTTTGTCGTTCATTCCTTCCAACAACGTCGACGACCCGCCGCGGCTGGCACCGGCAGATTCACCAGACAGAGTTGAACCGAAGCTGAACTCGATCGTTCCCGAAGCTTCGGACCAACCTTATGACATTCGCGAAGTGAT
>DASZZL010000015.1:0-6336 GCA_035545035.1 Pyrinomonadaceae bacterium | reverse complement strand
TATGCCGGGAATGAATATGCCCGGAATGCGCATGCGCAAGTCAACGCCGCGAAGAAAGAAACCA
The DNA here is from genome assembly GCA_035545035.1 of Pyrinomonadaceae bacterium. Classification (GTDB taxonomy): domain Bacteria; phylum Acidobacteriota; class Blastocatellia; order Pyrinomonadales; family Pyrinomonadaceae; genus UBA11740. Next base: position 6,272 of record DASZZL010000015.1, on the reverse strand, counting down.
GCAGCACAAAACAAAAACCAGATGGGTAACATGCCGGGAATGAAAATGCCGGGAATGAAAATGCCACAGCCTTCACCTTCGGCATCGCCGCAAATGCAGATGAACATGCCCGGAATGCAGATGCCACAGGCCTCCCCTTCGGCCTCACCGCAAATGCAGATGAAGATGCCCGGCATGCAGATGCCACAGGCCTCACCTTCGGCGTCGCCTGGAACGCAAATGAACATGCCGGGAATGCAGATGCCACAGGCTTCACCTTCGGCCTCGCCGCAAACGCAAATGAATATGCCCGGCATGCAAATGCCGATGGCTTCACCAAATCCGCAAGCTTCGCCTCAGCCGAAGATGGAAATGAATATGCCGATGCCGGGCGCGAGTCCCTCACCGGGCGCGATGGGCGGTATGCAAGGCATGGAGAACATGCCTGGAATGGGCTCGATGAATATGGGGCCGCTGTTGGTGATGTCCGGCAACGATATGAGCATCCGAGTTGGATCGAGTGATACCAACGTCATGTCGATGGGGGCCATGGGGTCAGGTACGAGTTGGCAGCCCTCAACTGGTCCGATGCACATGTATCACAAAGTGTCCGGTGATTGGCTGCTGATGTTTCACTACAACGCGATTGTCGGGGTGAATCATCAAGGCGGGCCGCGCGGCGTGACAAAATTGGAATCGGCGAATTGGTTCATGCCGATGGCCTATCACAAACTCGGCAACGGCACGCTGCAACTGCGCGGCATGTTCAGCGCTGAGCCATTTACTTTTCCGCCGGGAGGTTCACCCCTTTTGTTCCAGACCGGCGAGACTTACAAGGGCCAGTCGCTGATCGATCGGCAGCACCCGCACGATCTCTTCATGGAATTGTCAGCGCAGTACACGCTGCCACTGGGTGAACACGGAACCTGGTTCGCGTATTTCGGCTATCCCGGCGAGCCTGCGCTTGGGCCGGTCGCTTTCATGCACCGCGCTTCGGCGTCCGAGAATCCTTCCGCGACGCTGTCGCATCACTTGCAGGATTCAACTCATATTTCATTCGGCGTATTAACTACCGGCTTCACCTATCGCCGGTTCAAGTTGGAAGGCTCGATCTTCAACGGGCGCGAGCCGGACGAGAATCGTTACGACTTCGACTCGCATCGCTGGAACTCGCGTTCGGTGCGGCTTTCAATCATGGCGAACAGCAACTGGACGATGCAGGTATCTTACGGCTTCCTGCGCAGTCCGGAAGCATCTGAACCTACTACAGACATTCGGCGCGCGACCGCTTCTGTGCAATACAACAAGCCATTCGATCGCGGAAACTGGGCTTCATCCTTCGTCTGGGGACGAAATCACACTAGCAGCCCCGGTGAAGTGCACAACCTGAACGGCTACACGGCGGAATCAACCGTGAACTTCCTTGATAAGAACTACCTCTACACGCGCCTTGAATTGGTGGATAAGAATGAACTGCTGCGGCCCTCCGATCGTGCGCTTCTGGGAATCAAGGATGACCATCCTTCATTTCGTATCGGGGCTTATACCTTCGGCGGCGTGCGCGACGTCTGGAATACAGATAAGATCTCAATAGCGATTGGGAGCGACGTGACGTTTTATTCGAAGCCTTCGGTGCTGAATCGTATCTACGGCACTAATCCCGTCTCGTGGAACCTGTTCTTCCGAATTCGGCCTGGCAAGATGGACATGAGCAAGATGCACATGACGCACGGGAACATGAATATGCCTGAACAGAAGATGCCGACCAAGCCGTAGGCTTTCAGGCGAGGCGGCTGAGACAGTTTGCGGGCGCTCTCAACGGAGCGCTGAAAGGAGTGTGGCGATGCGAAAAGTAATCATCTCAGTCATCAGCACTGTCGTCGTGATAGCCGCAGTAATCGGCGGCTTCTTAATCTACATACGCGGAACCGGATTTAGCGCGCGCGAGCAGCCTTCGTGGATGGAAAAGGTGATGGCGCAAAATGCTCGTAAGATCGCTACTCCTGCTGACGCCAAATCCCTGAAGAATCCGCGGCAGCAACAAAGTGAAGAGATGATCGCAGAAGCCGACGAACACTTTGTCGAACATTGCAGTACTTGCCACGGGATTGACGGACGCGGCGACACCACCATCGGCAAGAATCTTTATCCAAGAGTTCCCGACATAACTATGGCCGACACGCAGCAGCTTGGGGATGGCGAACTTTACTACATCATCTACAATGGCATTCGGCTTACTGGAATGCCCGCGTGGGGATCGGAAGACAAACCTGAAGCCATCTGGGATCTCGTGTCATTGATTCGACGCCTGCCGAAGCTTTCGCCCGAAGAATTGAAGCGGCTTCAGCAAACGGCGAGCGAGAGTGGCGAGCAAGTCGAAGAAAAGCCCGGCGAGGGGCCAAACAAAGAAGATAAATCGTCGAAACAAGCCGAGACTCAGCAGAAACATAAGCACACACACAAGCATTAAAGAGGAGGACGCAAATCATGAGGTTGCGCATCATGCTCGCCATATCCGCATTAGCGGCGGTAATTGTTATTTATGCGGCGGCGGCCGCGGGTTTAGGGAGCGCGAAGGCTCCGCCGCAGAAGCCGCGTCCGTCTCCTACTCCGCCAGGCCAGACTGTAGATGAAGGTGACACGATTCGTATTAACACTGAACTCGTCACCCTTACGGCGACAGTAACGGACAAGAACAGGCGTTATATTGCCAACCTCAGGCAGAATGACTTCACGATCTACGAAGATGGAGTCAAGCAAGAGCTGGCCTACTTCAGCACCGGGGATCGCGTGCCTGTCAGTCTCGGGATTCTGTTCGACACGAGCGGATCCATGATCGATAAGATCGAAGGCGTAAGCGATGCGGTCGAACACTTCGTTAAGTCCGTCGCCCCCGGCGATGAGATCTTTCTCATCCGGTTCAGTGATCAGGCCGAGGTCGTGCAGGACTTCACCGATGACCGTCGCCGGATTTTGGGCGCGGTTGAGAATCTCAAACCAGAAGGCAAAACAGCGCTTTACGATGCAATTGTCCTGGGGCTACTGCGGGTCGCGCAAGGCAAGCACCAAAAGCGGGCTCTGCTACTCGTGACTGATGGCAAGGATACTACCAGCAGCGTGCGATTAGAGACGGTTCGAGACCTTGCCCGTAGGTCCGAAGTCACCATCTATGCTATGGGCATTGGACACGGCGAGCGGGGTTCGTTCGGCCACGAACAAACCGGGGACGAGATTGATATGAAAGTCTTGAATGCCTTCGCTGATGCGACTGCCGGACGCGCGTTCTATCTTGAGGGCGCACATGCAGGTGGACGCGACTTGATCGATGAGGCAGCCGCGGAAATCGCAGCCGAACTGAAACAGCAATACACGCTCGGTTATCGGCCGACGAATCGTAAGCGCGATGGGGCGTTCCGGCAGATCAAGGTTGAGGTATCGGACAGATCCTTGCGCGTCCGTTCGAAGCGCGGTTATTACGCGGCGCGCGAAGCCGGAACGTGAGACAGCGCAAAGTGACCGGAAAGCTTATGTAGCAAAATGAGGAGAAAAACTCTGATGCAGATACCAACGAGAAGACTTGATTTGCGAATTGCAGTGGCAATCGCTTTGGGCTGCGCCGCGCTAATAGCCCTCGGCCTTGCTTACAAGGTAACGACACTGGCCTACACAGATGATGAGGCGTCAGTGCGCGAGGCGCTGATAAAGAGCGCTTTGAGTTTCGAGAAGAACGATCTGGCAATGGCTTCGCAGGTGTGGGCCAACGATGAATCGTTGACGGTCTTTGAGAGCGGACATGCTAACTATGGCTGGGCGGACTATCGTGACCATCATCTGGTTCCGGAGATGGGCGAGATGAAGAACACGAAGTATGGCTTCACTGATATCCGTGTTCATCTCGCCGGCAAGACCGCTTGGGCCACGTTGAAATACACAATCTCAGCGGATGTTCCGGATAACGGCAAGATGCGTCACGTCGACGGCGGCGGATTAGGCACGGCTGTGCTTGAAGAGCGGAATGGGCGCTGGCGGATCGTGCACTGGCATTCGAGCGCGCCCCGTCGTGCCGCGGCTGCACCGTCACCCACGCCGAGGAATTCGTAGAGGGACGAAAAAGATAAGTTACGGCAATCTGTAAAGCGATCGTATTCGCGCTTTTCCGTTAATGATGCAGCGCTTTGAGCGCGGCTTTATCTTTTTTCCTTAGAGCTTCTTCAAGCGTCATCCACTCATGATGGCCTCGCGAAAGTTTGTAGAAGTCGCCGTCCTTGTCAGCCATCAAACTATCCAGCATCTCCTGCGCCTTGCCGTTATCAATTGCTTTCTCTCCGGCCAACGCCAGCGCGCCAAAGGCTTCGTGATGACTGGTGATCCCTGTGATGGATAGTTTTGCCCGCTCATATGAAAAGCGATAATCGGTCGGGTATTTTTTTTCCGCGTCTTCGAACGCAGCGATGATCTCGCTGGTCTCAGAAGGCTTTGCGCCGATTCGCCTTTCTCGAAGTCGCTTGATTTCTTCGTCCGCAGAACGGCTCGTGGTCATCTGTCCAGTCGCGATCGTCGATGTTGGTTTTGATGAAGGGGAAGGCGAAGAGTTTTCTGGCAGAGGACCAGTATTAGAATCAGTCGGTGGTGTAGTTTGAGCGACCGATCCGCGATGCGACCACCAATACCAGCCGCCAATTCCCAGCCCGCCAACGAACAGCAGAAAGAACAAGCCCAGGATCACTCCATGCCACCATCGAAACGGTGTAGGAGCATCAGGTTTACCATACGCGGACAGCATTGTGAGCGTGGGAGCGCTTCTCTCATCCTTGGCTTGAGGAGGCGCCATCGCTTGCCGAGTCGGAGCCATTGTTTTTGGAACCAGGTCTTGCCGCGGAATCGGCGGCGCTGGGGTCGTGGTCGTGGTCTCGTCAAATAAATCAGCGGCTGAATACCACTCCTGATGTATCAGCTTCTCAGATCGCTGCCGATCCGTGGCGATAGGCTGCTCAGAGGACGGCATAGTTAATGTTGGCGGCGGGGGCGTGCGAGGCGTCGATGATGGGGGCAGAGGCGCTGCGGTTATGTCTGCCGGCTCCGGAGTTTTAGACGCAGGAGCTTGGTCGCTTGTGCTCGCCGATGACAATTGGCTGCCGCAGTTCGTGCAAAACGTCCATTTTCCTTCCGCCAACTCGCCGCAACCTGGGCAGCGTCGTGAATCGCTCAGCGTGCCTCCACATGATCCACAGAACCGATAGGCATCTGGAAAATCAAGGTTGCATAGTTGGCAGTGCTTCATGGCCGCTCGTTTCCCGTCAGCATCAATTAAGCCGGGCAGGAGGTGATTGCTGCTGGATCAATTTATCAGACTAACGAGCAGTCTGCGAGTCCTCAGAGACGCGCCGCTCCGCAACCGCAATGCATTACCGACAAACAAACACGACCTGAAACTCATGACCGCAGCGATAATTGGATTGAGCGCAATGCCGGAAGGATTAGGTTGCCACTTGCGCCTAATGCAATGCAAGATGCATCGTTAGTGTCACGCCGATGAAGGCTCAAGAGGAAAGTATAGAACGGGTAAGGAAGAATGCTTCCGCAGAAACAATTCGAAGACAAGCCAGATGCGGCCATAGATCCGGTTTGTGGCATGACTGTGCAACCAGAGAAAGCTGCTGGTTCGTTCGACTATGACGGACAAATTTATTACTTCTGCAGCACGCACTGCCTGAACAAGTTCAAAGCCAATCCTGAGAGTTCCTTGAAGCAGGCTGTGCAAATTACCGATCCGCGCCCAACTGCTGTTCAACCTCAACAGACCGCTGGGATTCCTGTGGGCGATAGCAGACTTTACACCTGCCCGATGCATCCGCAGATCGTTCGAGACAAGCCCGGCAACTGTCCCATCTGCGGCATGGCTCTTGAACCGCGCACCGTTTCCTTCGCGGATGAAGAGAATCCCGAACTGGTTGATATGACGCGAAGGTTTTGGGTGGGTGTGGTTCTCACTGTTCCTCTCCTCTTAATCGCCATGAGCGATTTCGTTCCGGGAAATCCCCTTGAACGAATTGTCTCAATGCGCTCGCTTGGTTGGGTTCAGTTTGTTCTGGCAACGCCCGTAGTTATTTGGGGTGGGTGGCCTTTCTTCGTTCGTGGTTGGCAATCAATCATGAATCGCAGCTTGAACATGTTCACTCTGATCGGTCTGGGTGTCGCAGTCGCATACGTCTTCAGCGTCATTGCAAAGCTGTTTCCCGAAATCTTTCCTTCGTCCTTTCGCGACGCTGCGGGTGGAGTGCCCGTCTACTTCG
>DASZZL010000014.1:0-3512 GCA_035545035.1 Pyrinomonadaceae bacterium | reverse complement strand
ATGGGCGGCCATTTCACGACGTTGTTTGCGCCTAGAGTCTTCTCGAAAGCGCCGGCGAGGCGCTCAGTAAGTTTTGGGTCGTTATAAGTTGCCGGAGTAACTTCAGTGTCGCTAACTTTTACAATCGGCGCGCGGTCTTCGGGAATTCCCGCAGCTGCGGCAATGTTCTTCGTGATGCGCGCGATCGAAGCCAGAATGTGCTGGCGCACCTCTTCCTTGTACGAGCGCACGGTGAGCAGCAGCTTAACTTCGTCGGGAATAATGTTGGATTTCGTGCCCCCATGAATCGACCCCACCGTGACCACTGCGGGGTCGAGAGGTGAATTCTCGCGACTGATGATTGTTTGCAGAGCCAGAATCGTTTGCGCGGCGACGACGATCGGGTCTTTCGTGGCTTCCGGCTTTGACCCGTGCCCGCCGAGTCCGCGGATCGTGATCTCTACCGAAGTCGAGTTCGCCAGCGCATAACCCGGACAATAGGCAACCTTCCCGGCTTCCAGGTCCGCATTGTCATGAAGGGCGATGGCGTAGTCGGGTCTGGGGATCAGCGAGTAAAGCCCGTCGGCCAGCATTGCCTTCGCGCCGTCGATTGTTTCCTCCGCCGGCTGACCAATCAAAACCAGCGTGCCGCGCCACTGATCTTTCATTTGCGCGAGCATCTTCGCCGTGCCCAGCATATTGGTGATGTGAATGTCGTGCCCGCAGGCGTGCATCACGCCGACGTCCTGACCGGCGTCGTTTTTGGTCTTGACGGTGCTCGCGTACGGCAAGCCGGTTTTTTCTTCGACCGGCAGCGCGTCGAGATCGGTGCGTACCAGCACGGTTGGTCCATCGCCGTTCTTCATCACCGCCACAACGCCATAGCCTTTCCATTCAGGCACGCTAAACTTGCCGATGTGTTCGGTGACGGTAAAGCCGAGCGCGCGCAACTGCGCCGCGAAAAACGCCGAAGTCTTTTCTTCGTGATGCGAAAGCTCCGGCGCGGCGTGCAGCATCTTGTAAGTCGCGACCAGTTGCGCGATCTCGCGATCGACCATTGCGTCGAGGGATTGTTGGGCGCTTGCCGTGGTCGCTGTTAGAGCCAACAGTACGACTGCGATTCCAAGTACCTTGGGTCTTGTTTCATTAAACCGGATCTCGATCATTGGTTTCGTCTCTTTTCGTCAATCAGTGTACATGCAGCCCCAGAGAGCTTGTCCATCATGCCTCCATGTTTTATTTCTTTCCACTCTGCAGACGGATCCCATCCCAAGGTCTTTATCACTTTGCCTTTCTCATCCAGAAGAGTTGCTTCATATAGTCGGTAACGAGTCGTATTCGCCGCGCAATTGAATTCAATTGTCTCAAGACGGCTCTTGTACTTAACTGCCGGCTTTTCTTTCAAGGCTTCAGGCTTCGATAGGATCGTCCGAAAGCCCACTCGTCCGATGCTGTAGCCGAACGTCACTTTTCTTGAGACGTTGTATTCGACAAACGTGACTCTTGATAAATTAATTTCAATGATCGAGTCTTCACCGGTGTAAACGCGCTGCCACTTTTCCTTTTCCCCCTGGGCAGCGAACAAAACTGCCGGCATCAGTAGCAAAGCACAAGTAAGGATTTTCATGACGATCCGCCGGACGTGTCTCCGCTCCTGTCTGCGCCAGCAAGATACTCCAAAGAATGCCGCTCTAACAACCTGCATGTGGTTGTCTCGAAAACGCCACGTGAGCCAAAACATTTCGCGGCTCTGCCGCCTGATGTGCGGAAAGCCTCCGGCTTTCCGGGTCGGCTCTTCTTTGTTCCTGGAGGCTACGCCTCCACTACGCGCGAGGCAAAGCCTCGCGCTAGATCTTTGAAGAGTGCGGCTCGGTAAGGCAAAGCCTTACCGCACATCAGGCGGCAAAGCCGCCAGTTAGGATTGCCTTAAACTGCTGGGTAATCCGGCGCGAATGCCGAAAGCCCGATCCGCGGCGCGGCGAGCATCAATCCAATGATCGTTTTGGCGTCTTCGATTTCGCCGTCAGTGATCATTTGCAAAGCGCGCTCGAGCGGCAGACGCACGACTTCGATCAGTTCATCATCTTCCAGGCGCTGCGCCGTTTCCGTGAGATCGGTCGCGAGATACAGCCACATCTTTTCTTCGCAAAAACCAGGCGAGACAAAAAACTCGCAAAGCTTTTCCATCTTTCCTGCGACCAGTCCCAGTTCCTCTTCCAATTCGCGCGCCGCGCCTTCGTCCGGAGGCTCTTTATCGTTCAACGTGCCGGCAGGGAGTTCCAAAAGATAACGAACGGCCGGATGACGATACTGACGCACCAGTGCGATCGTGCCGTCATCAAAGGCCGGCAAGATCACCGCACTGCCGCGATGATGGACGACTTCGCGAACGTACGTCTTGTCGGCTTCGCGCACGGTATCAACCGTGACGTCGAACACACGGCCTGCGAAGACCTTTTTCGAATCGAGAGACTCAGGAGTTTGCTCAGCCATGCACGGCAGTTTAGTTTGCCGCGCGTTGTCGCGCAACGCTTTGTGATTGGTCAGTGAGAAGTTTCTGGACGGCCCCGATGAGATAGAGCGAGCCGGTGACACAAATCAGGCCGTCCGCCGGCGTCACCTCTTTCGCAATTCGCAGAGCCTCGTCGGTCGAAGACGCTCGATGAATTCCTGCTTCGGCGAAATTATCGGGCACGGCTAACTTCAACATGTCGAGCGAAGCGGCGCGAGGGTTATCCAATTCAGTAAGAATCAATTGGTCGGCAATAGGAAAGAGAACTGACGCCATCTCGGGCAAAGCTTTATCGCGCATCGCCCCAAAGATCATTGTGATTGGTTCCGCGACGAACTCGTCCAGATAATCGCGCAGCGCGTGCGCAGCGGCCGGGTTGTGCGCGCCATCGAAAAGAATTCGCGGCTGGCCTTCCCACAATTCCAAACGTCCCGGATGCGTTGCGGTTTCGACCCCACGAATGATGGCTCCGCGCGAGATCGCGAAGCCTTTCTCGCGCAGGGCTTCGGCCAGAACAATCGCCGTCGAAACGTTTTCGATCTGGTGCCGGCCGCGCAAACCTATCGAGATGTTTTCGTAGCGGCTCGGCTCAATGAATCTCGGCTCGACGCCGACTGCTTCACACCGACGAACGATCACGTCGAGGGCTTCTTCAGTTTGCGGCGCGATGATCGCCGTCACGCCCGGCCGAATGATCGCGGCTTTCTCCGCGGCGATCTCAGCCAGGCTGTGGCCCAGATACTCTTCATGATCCATCGCAATCGAAGTGATCGCGACAGTCTCAGCGCCGGCTGCGGTAGTTGAATCAAGCCGCCCACCAAGTCCCGTCTCCAGAATCGCCAACTCTACTTTCGCTTCGCGAAATGCGAGCAAAGCGATCGCGGTCACGTGCTCGAAGAAAGTAGGCAGCGCTTCCAGCTTACCTTGCTTCACCAACTCTTCGGCAGTCTCTTTGACCTGAGTCGTAAGTCTTGCAAAGTCAGCTTCAGATACTTGCTCGCCATCGATAGAGATGCGTTCG